>JAJYCJ010000089.1 GCA_021778515.1 Acidobacteriota bacterium | reverse complement strand
TGCCCAAGGTCGAGGTCTCCGAGGAGCAGGTCGGACGCGCTCTCGAGTCCCTCAGGCAGAGGGCGGCGGTGATGAAGCCCCAGGAGGGTCCCGCGGCGGAGGGCGACTTCGCGGTGACGACCCTCCAACGGAAGGGACAGAGCAAGGGGCAGGAGCGTTTCTTCTGCGCCCTCGCCAAGAGTGAACATCCCGCCGAGAGAGTCCTTGTCGGGGCGAAGCCGGGAGACTCGTTGGAACTGTCGGTCCCTCAGGAGGACCACGGCCACGAGGAGGGTCACGCCCACGAGCACGACCACGGGCCGGGGCACCTGGCGCCCGGGGAGTACACGCTCAACGTGGTCAAGGTGGTTCGGCGGGAGGTTCCCGAGCTGGGCGACGAACTGGCCAAGGACCTCGGGGCCGAGAGCCTCGATGCCCTCAAGGGACAGGTCCGGAAGGACATGGAAGCCCGCTTCGCCTCGGAGGTGCGCAGTATCGAGGAGGAACGCCTGGTCGGGGAGCTTATAGAGCGCCACCCGTTTCCGGCCCCTCCCACGCTGGTGGACCGCCAATTGAGAAACGACATCGAGGATCTGGCCGAGGAGATGACCAGGCAGGGAGTGGACCTGGAGAAGGCCGAGATGGACTGGGAAGAGGTCGCCAAGTCCCGCCGGCCCATCGCGGAGCGGAAGGTGAAGGCGTACTATCTCTTCGAGTCCGTCGCATCGGCCAGGGGGCTGACGGTCTCGGATGAGGAGGTGGATGCCTACTTCGAGCGCAAGGCGGAGGGCACCCGGGTCACGGCCGCTCAGCTCAAGAGCCACGCGGTGAAGGAGAAGCAGATCGACATGGTGCAGCGCCTTCTTCTTCACCAGAAGGCCCTGGACTTGCTTCTTTCTCAGGCTTCGGTTACATTCACGGAGGGGAAATCCGCCACACAGGAGGGATTGAATGCCCCTGATTCCGATAGTCGTGGAGCAGACCAACCGCGGTGAGCGGTCCTACGACATCTACTCCCGGCTGCTCAAGGACAATATCATCTTCGTGGGCGAGGAGATCGACGATCATCTGGCGAACCTGGTCATCGCCCAACTCCTCTTTCTCGAGGCCGAGGACCCGCAGCGCGACATCTGGCTGTACGTCAACAGCCCCGGGGGTTCCGTGACCTCCGGTCTGGCCATCTACGACACGATGCAGTTCGTGAAGCCGGACATCAACACGATCTGCATCGGCCAGGCCGCGTCGATGGCAGCCGTTCTGCTGGCCGCCGGGACCAAGGGCAAGCGCTTCGCGCTCCCCAACTCCCGGATCATCATCCACCAGCCCTTGGGCGGCGTGAGCGGGCAGGCCAGCGACATCGACATCCAGGCGAAGGAGATCCTGAGGATGCGGGAGGGCATATTCCAGATCCTCGCCAGCCACACGGAGCGGCCGATCGAGACCATCCGCGCCGACTGCGACCGGGATTTCATCATGACCCCTGGGCACGCACTGGAGTACGGAATCGTGGACAAGATCCTCACCCACCATGGGATACCGGAGAAATAAAACGGCCTGGCCGAGCATTGCTCTGGATACCCCGGTGGCGGAGGGAAGATAGATGAGCCGAGGTTACGCGGACAACGAACTCAGGTGCAGCTTCTGCAACAAGCCCCAGCGCGAGGTCAAGAAACTGATCGCGGGGCCCAACGTGTACATCTGCAATGAGTGCGTGGACACCTGCAACGAGATCCTGGCCGAAGACGTCGAAAAGGACGAGAAGGGCCGGAACCCTCTCCCCAAGCCCAAGGAGGTCAAGACCTTCCTGGACGAGTACGTGATTGGCCAGGAGTTCGCCAAGAAGCGGATCGCGGTGGCGGTGTACAACCACTACCGCAGGACCCAGCTGAACGTCCGGCGCGGGGACGTGGAGGTCCAGAAATCCAACATCCTCCTCGTTGGCCCCACGGGGACGGGAAAGACCCTCCTGGCCCAGACCCTTGCCCGGCTCCTGCAGGTTCCCTTCGCCATTGCCGACGCCACCACCCTGACGGAAGCGGGCTACGTGGGCGAGGACGTGGAGAACATCCTCCTCAAGCTGCTTCAGAACGCCGACGGCGACAAGGTGCGCGCCGAGCGGGGCATCGTCTACGTGGACGAGATCGACAAGATCGCCAGGAAGGGCGAGAACCCCTCGATCACCCGCGACGTCTCGGGCGAGGGGGTCCAGCAGGCTCTCCTGAAGATCCTGGAGGGGACCGTCGCCAACGTGCCTCCTCAGGGCGGCAGGAAGCACCCCCACCAGGAGTTCATCCAGATCGACACGACCAACATCCTCTTCATCTGCGGGGGCGCCTTCGTCGGCCTGGACAAGATCATCGAACGGCGCCTGCACAAGTCCTCCATCGGGTACGGCGGCGTTCCGGATCAGGGCGATCCCAAGAGCCTGAGCGACCTCCTGCACCTCGTGCAGCCGCAGGATCTCATCAAATACGGGATGATCCCGGAGTTCGTCGGCCGCGTGCCCGTCGTGGCCGCCCTGAACGAGCTGGATCTCGATGCCCTGAAGACGATTCTGACCCAGCCCCGCAACGCCCTGGTCAAGCAGTTCCAGAAGATCTTCGAAATGGAGGGCGTTAAGCTCACGTTCACGGCGGAGGCCGTGGAGGAGATTTCCAGGGAGGCCATCGCCCGGGGCGTGGGAGCCCGGGGATTGCGAATCATCATGGAAGACCTCATGCTCGAACTCATGTACGACATCCCTTCGCAGAACAACGTCAAGGAAGTGGTCATCACGCGCGACGTCGTCCTGGCCAGCGCCAAGCCCATCATGCTGATGGAGCACGCCGGCTGAATCGCGCCCGGCAAAAAGGTCCCCTCATGAAAGAACTTTCCGCCTCTCCACCAGGAGCCCCCAACCTGGAGGTCGTCCCCCTCATCACCCTGAGGGACATGGTGGTCTTCCCGCACTCCATCCGGCCCTTCATCGTCGGCCGGCCGAATTCCATCGCCGCCGTGGAGGCGGCCCTGGCCTCCGACCGCCGCGTCTTCCTCTCGCTTCAGCAGGACCCGCAGGCCGAGGAGCCTTCTTCCGCCGGGCTCCACCGGATGGGAGTGCTGGCGCAGGTGGTCCAGTCCCTCTCCCTCCCCAGCGGCCACCTCAAGGTGCTCGTTGAGGGCCTCAGCCGGGGCTTCGCTAAGGATTTTCTGCTCGACGAGGAGGTCCCCCACGCCTCGGTGGAGGCCGTTCCTGACCCCTCCCCGGTGGAGGTGGAGACGGAGGCGCTGGCCTTCGAGGTGAGCCGGAGCTTCGATGAATTCGTCCGCAAGCAGCAGGGCTTCTACGGATCAGTCAGCGCATCCTCGCTCAATCCCGAGGAGCCCGGACGCTTCTGCGACCAGGTCGCCTCCTACCTCTCCATCCAGACGGCCCTGAAGCAGAAGATCCTGGAGACGGTGCCGATGCTGGACCGGCTCAAGCTGGTGAAGAGGCTCCTGGGCTCCGAGATCGAGCAGGCCCACCTCGATCAGCGCCTCAACAAAGAGGTGGAAAAGCAGATCGAGAAGACCCAGAAGGAATACTACCTCAACGAGAAGATGAAGCTGATCAAGAAAGAGCTCGGCCGCGAGGACTCCACGAACGAGATCGAGGAGCTCCGGGAGCGGATCGAGAAAGCCGGCATGACGGAGCTGGCCAAGGAGAAGGCCATCTCCGAGCTCAAGCGGCTGGAGATCATGCCGCCGGTCTCGGCCGAGGCCACCGTCTCCCGCTCCTACATCGACTGGCTCCTGGCCCTCCCGTGGTCCAAGGCGAGCAAGGACAATACCGACATCCACCGGGCCCGGAAGATCCTCGACGAGGACCACCACGGGCTCGAAAAGGTGAAGGAGCGGATCCTGGAGTTCCTCTCGGTGCGACAGCTCGCCAAGGAGCACAAGGGCAGCATCCTGTGCTTCGTGGGGCCGCCCGGCGTGGGGAAGACCTCCGTGGCCCGGTCCATCGCCCGGAGCATGGGGCGGGAGTTCGTGAGGCTCTCGCTCGGCGGCGTGCACGACGAGGCCGAGATCAAGGGCCACCGCCGCACCTACATCGGGGCCTTTCCCGGCCAGATCATCCAGCTCATGAAGAGGGCCGGGACGCAGAACCCCGTGTTCCTCCTGGACGAGGTGGACAAGCTGGGCGCCGACTACCGGGGCGATCCCTCCTCGGCCCTCCTGGAGGTCCTGGACCCCGAGCAGAACAACGCCTTCGTGGACCACTACGTGGACGTTCCCTTCGACCTGTCGAAGGTCTTCTTCATCACCACGGCCAACGTGACCCACACCATCCCACCCGCCCTTCTGGACCGGATGGAGGTGATCTCTTTTTCCGGTTACACCCTTCCCGAAAAACTCTCCATCGCCAAGGGCTACCTGATCCCCAAGCAGCGGAAGAGCCACGGGCTGAGGGCCAAGGACCTGGAGTTCACGGACGATGGCTTGTCCTTCATCATCGACGGCTACACCCGCGAAGCCGGGGTCCGCAACCTGGAGCGGGAGGTCGCCTCCGTGTGCCGCAAGGTGGCGCACAAGGTGGTCAAGGAGCACCGGAGGGCCCACGAGGTCGTCAACTCCGCGAAGGCGGAGGAGTACCTGGGCGTCGCGAGGTTCAAGACGCGAAAGGTCCTCCCCGGGGACGAGGTGGGGATCTCCGTCGGGCTGGCCTGGACGCAGAACGGGGGGGACATCCTCCTCGTGGAATCCAGCCTCATGCAGGGCAAGGGCGAGCTGATCCTCACCGGCCAGCTGGGCGAGGTCATGCAGGAATCCGCGCGGGCGGCCCTCTCCTTTATCCGCGGACAGTCCGAGCACCTTGGGCTGGCCAGGGACTTCTACTCGAACCACGACGTTCACATCCACGTGCCGGAGGGCGCCATCCCCAAGGACGGACCCTCGGCCGGAATCGCCCTCGGCGTGGCCATGATTTCCACCTTCACGGGCATACCCGTGAGGCACGATGTCGCCATGACCGGAGAGATCACTTTGAGGGGCAAGGTCCTGCCCGTGGGGGGGCTCAAGGAAAAGATCCTGGCCGCCAAACAGCACGACATCACGGAGGTGATCCTGCCCAGGGACAACGAGAAGGACGTTTCCGAAGTCCCCGAGAGCCTGCGGCAGGGGATGGCGTTCCACTTCGTGGAGTCACTGGAGGAGGTCATCGGGCACGCGTTCCGCAAGGACCCGTACCGATCCCATCCGTCACTTCTGCTGGAAAAGCCGGACGCGGCACAGCCCGAGAAGAGGCCCTGAAGCCTCCGGAATCCGGTTCGAAGAACGAGCAAGGCAAGTCTGGACGCCCGCCCCGTATGAGTTTCGAGGGGGTGGAGCGGATCGTGGGCCGCGCCATTGGGGTGCAGGATTGAGCGAGATGGACGCGCAGCTGGAGAGGGTCGCCGCGAACCGCGGCCAGCTTCCCGTGCCTACCCTTCCGGAGGTCCCCGTCATCGGGCGCTCCAACGTGGGGAAGTCGTCCTTTATCAACACGTTGACCGGGAGGAAGGGGTTCATGAGGGTCAGCAACTCCCCCGGGCGCACGGGCGCCGTGTTCTTCGTGAATGTCGGGGGAAGGGGCTACGTGGTGGACCTTCCGGGCTACGGTTTCGCCAAGGTCCCCCTGCCGGTCAAACAGGCGTGGGCAACCCTCGTGGAGGCCTACCTCGCGAGGGCGGCCAAGGGCGGGGGAATCCTGCTGGTGGATGCCCGGCGCGAGCCCAGCGAGGGGGACCGGCAGATGGTGTCCTACTTTCGCCACTATGGCCGGCCCTTCAGCGTGGTGATGACGAAGGTGGACAAGATTTCGAGAGGACGTTGGAAGGGGAGGGCCACGGCCATCGCCGATGCGCTGGGCCTGGGGGCGGATCAGGAGCCCATCCCCTTTTCGGCTGTGACGAATGAGGGTGCGAAAAGGGTACTTCGGCTCATCGAGGAGTATATGGAGCAAACGGCATGAACAAAGGGCGGACGGAAAACCTAGACTTGGCCAAGATGCACGACATGAGCTACCAGGATCTGCTGAAACTGGGGAGGGAGTATGAGATCGAGGGCATTTCGTCCCTGAAGCGCCAGGAGCTCATCTTCCAGATCCTCAAATCGCAGGCCGAGGCCAACGGATTCATCTTCGCCGAGGGGGTGCTGGAAATCCTTCAGGACGGATTCGGCTTCCTGAGGGCTCCGGAGTACAACTACCTTCCCGGCCCCGACGACATCTACGTGAGCCCCTCCCAGATCAAGAAGTTCGGCCTGAGGACCGGCGACACCATTTCGGGGCAGGTGCGCCCGCCCAAGGAGGGTGAGAAGTACTTCGCCCTCATCAAGGTGGACGCCATCAACTTCGAGTCCACGACCAAAACCCGGGACCGCATGTGGTTCGACGCGCTGACGCCCATCTACCCGAACCGGCGCATCAAACTCGAAACCAGCCGTGAGGCCATGTCGGGGCGCGTGCTGGACATGGTGACGCCCATCGGCTTCGGCCAGCGCGGCCTCATCGTGGCCCCGCCGCGGACGGGCAAGACCATGCTGCTGCAGGCCATCGCCCACGCCATTACCGCCAACCATCCCGAGGCCTACCTCTTGGTTCTGCTCATCGACGAGCGGCCCGAGGAGGTGACGGACATGCAGCGCTCGGTGAAGGGCGAGGTCCAGGCCTCCACCTTCGACGAGCCCCCCACGCGCCACGTCCAGGTGGCAGAGATGGTGATGGAGAAGACCAAGCGCCTCGTGGAACAGGGGCGAGACGTAGTGATCCTGCTGGACTCGATCACCCGCATGGCGAGGGCCTACAACACCGTGACGCCCCCTTCGGGCCGCGTCCTCTCGGGAGGTCTCGACGCCAACGCCCTCCAGAAACCCAAGCGCTTCTTCGGTGCGGCGCGGAACATCGAGGAGGGGGGCTCCCTCACCATCATCGCCACGGCGCTGGTGGACACGGGCTCCCGCATGGATGACGTCATCTTCGAGGAGTTCAAGGGCACGGGCAACATGGAGATCCACCTGGACCGCAAGCTCGTGGACAAGCGAGTCTTCCCCGCCATCGACATCAACAAGTCGGGCACCCGCAAGGAGGAGCTGCTCACCAGCGACTTCGAACTGAACCGGATGTGGATCCTTCGCAAGATCCTCAACCCGCTCTCCACCGTCGAAGCCATGGAGCTGCTTTTGAACAAACTGGGGGAATTCGAATCCAACGAGGCCTTCCTGAAGGGACTGTCCGGGGGGTGATTCAAACGGGCCGACTGGCCTCCGTTCTCGCCCGGCCATCCTCCGAGCGAGCCGCCCGCGGACCGGAGCGCCGCCCGTAGCCGGCGATCTCCGCCTCAGAAGTGACCACCGCCCACCTCCCAGACCCGCGAACCCGGGGCCGGCTGGTAGCCGCCAAGCGAACGTCCGTCTGGCGGCGGCAGCGGCGCTGAATGCCGCATCGATCATGCATCCCAAATCCCGCGATTGGATATTGGAGCGGCTCCGAAAGGATCATGGATGGTAGTTTCCGTGGAAGGCGATCTTCACCCGCCAAGGGATTTGGGTTGCCTCCGACCCCGGACTTGATCCGGGGGAGGAAGCCCCAAGGGTGGGGTGGGGCCCCAGCGGGCTTTGCCCGTGGGGCGGGGCCCCGGAGGGCAACGCGACGATTCGTCAGGCTTGGCCTGCGAATCGGAGGAGGAAGCCCATGGCCCTCCCCGTCCAAGAGACAATGTCTCCCCCCCGTGAACCTAAACCATAGCCGAAGCCACCCGCATTTCAATCGCGGAATTTGGGTGCATGGTTTTCCAACGGCCCGCTGGTCCGATTCGGGGCGAGGCGGTAGAATCGTGTCTTGGGAGTGGGGATCCGTGCACAACTCGAGGAGGAGGCGATGAATAGACCCGCGGTGGGGCTGGCGCTGGCGCTGGCTGGAAGTCTGTTCGCCCTGGGCGCGCTGGCTCAGGAAGTTCCCGGAAAGGTCCTCAGACAGTTCCCGCTTGACCTCAGGACTCCCACGGGGCTGACCTGGGATGGAAGCCATCTGTGGCTGGCCGATTTCGACTCGGCCAGGCTCTACCGGCTGAATCCTTCAGACGGCAAGGTCGTGGAGAGCATGGATGCCCCCGGGTATTCGCCCATGGGACTCGCATGGGATGGCTCCAAGCTCTGGTGCCTGGACCTCTCCGACAGGACCGCCTACGCCCTGAATCCCACGACGCGCGTCATGCTTCGCGCCCTCCCCCTGGACACCGATGCGGCCGAAGGGATCGCGTGGGACGGCGAGGCCCTCTGGACGGTGGACGCCAGGGCGGGGGTGATCAACCGGCTGGACGACGAGGACGGGACGACCTTCAAGAGCTTCACCTGTCCCACGGGCGGAGGCTCCCGCCGCACCGATGAGATCGGCATGGCCTTCGATGGCGCGCACCTCTGGGTGAGCGACCGGATCACCGACACCATCTACGAGGTCGATCCCGCCAGCGGCACCGTGCTGGCCGACTTTCCCTCTCCCGGCCCCTATCCCGCGGGCCTGGCCTGGGACGGGCACCATCTCTGGTGCGCGGACTACGAGACGCGGGCTCTCTACGAGCTTCAGGTGACCAGCTCGGCCCCCTACGTGACGCGCGATCCCAAGCGCGAGGAGATGGTCTACACCGAGGCCTGGCGAAACTTCGGGCCTGGGGTCGTCAAGAGCCTGGATGTCTATATCGCCGTTCCGCAGGACCTGCCCAACCAGAAACTGCTCGAACCCCCTCGGTACGAGCCGAACCCCGCGGATTTCGTGACGGACCAGTGGGGACAGAAGTGCGCCCACTTCGCCTTCCATGACGTGAAGCCCGGCCAGGAGGTCACGGCCCTCATGCGGGTGAAAGCCGAACTCTACCGGGTTCGATGGTTCGTCGATCCTGAGAAGGTGGGCAAGCTGGAGGAGATCCCCGAGGCGATCCGAAAAGCCTACACGCAGGACAGCAGCAAGCTCGTGATGACCGACCCGGTGATCGAAAGGGCCGTGAAGGAGGCCCTCGGCGGAGAGCGCAACCCCTACTGGATGGCGCGTAAGATCAACAAGTACATCCAGGACCACATGCACTACGAGCTGGCGGGGGGATGGAATGTGGCGCCCATGGTCCTGGCGCGCGGCTCCGGCTCCTGCTCCGAGTACACCTTTGTCATGCTGGCCATGTGCCACGCCGCGGGCCTGCCGGCGCGCTATGCGGGCTCCGTCGTGATCCGGGGCGATGACGCCTCCAGGGACGACGTGTTCCACCGGTGGGTGGAGGTGTACCTGCCCAATTACGGGTGGTTCCCCGTGGACCCCTCGGGCGGAGACTCGCCGGTGCCCGCGGAGCAGGCGGACTACTTCGGGGGCCTGGCCAACCGCTTCCTCATCACGACGCTGGGGGCCGGCGACAGCAAGACGCTGGGGTGGGACTACGACAGCAACGCCTCTTGGACCGCCGTGGGCCGAGTGAAGCTCATGCAGAGGAAGGCGGGCGAGTGGAGCCCCATGGGGAAGCGCTTCGAGCCCGCCCTCGTGGGCGAGCCCGGAGGGCTCACCTGCAATCCCAAGGGGTGAAACGGACCGTCGGGCGGTGGGAGGCCGGCCGTGGAACGGCTTCCCCTGGGCCTGGCGGCTCCCCGAATTGAAACGGCCGCCAATGCGGGCGGCCGTTTGCATTTCCTGAGCAGCCTGAGAGAGCCTCAGTGATTGCCGTCGGAGTTGGAGCCGGCCACCACCAAGCCGAGCTTCTCGGCCAGCAGTTCGCCGAGGTTCAGCCCTGGCGGCGGCGTCTCCTTCATTTTCATGGGGCGCTCCTCTGAGCGCCTGGCCGCCCTCGGTGCCGGCCGCTCGCGCCTGGGCGCGTCTTCCGCCCTGGGCTCACGTGGCTCACGAGGCGCCGGGGCCTCGAGCGTGCCTGGAGGCAGGTCCTCCGCCTTGAGGGGGGGCGGCGCATCCTTGCCGAGCCGCGATCGCACCGAACGGACCTTTTCCTGGAGCTCGGTGGCCGTCTCCTTGACCTTCTCCATGCGGCCACGCTTCTCCTCGGCCCACCTCGTCATGCGCTCGGAGAGGCCGGGCTCGGTGGCCGAGGCGATCCTGGTGTCGAGATCCGCCATCTCCGCGGCAAGACGCTCCTGATAGAACTGGTTCTTGAGGAGAGTGATCTCCCAACGCTGGAGGTGCTCGCGCATGCGCTCGACCCAGTCGTCGTGCTGGCGCCGGCGCTGCTGGCGGCCCTCCTCGATGCGGTCGGAGCACCGCTTCCAAGCGTTTCTGAGGGTTTCGCGGATCTTTTCGGTCTTGGGAGGGGGCATGGGCGAGCCCTTCAACTCCGATTGGAAGTCCCGAATCTGCCCCTGGACGCCGTGCGGCTCCTCGCTCTCGGATGCGGCGAGCAGGGCGG
The DNA here is from genome assembly GCA_021778515.1 of Acidobacteriota bacterium. GTDB lineage: Bacteria > Acidobacteriota > UBA4820 > UBA4820 > DSQY01 > DTPS01. The sequence goes on along the minus strand of JAJYCJ010000089.1, from coordinate 2,334 downwards.
CGGCACGCTCCTCCAGTTCGCCGAACAACTTCTGACGGAATTCACCGCGGTGTTTCCGGATGGCCTCCCGGACCTCAAGCCAGCGAATCCAGCACGACTCGCGATCCTCTTTCAGAAGCCGGGCCGCGACGAGGGGATCGGCGCCTGAGGGATGGGGTGAGCCCGAATCACCCTCGGTCTTCTCATCCTCGGCGGAAACCTCTTCGGCCGCGGCGGAGGACACGGACAGGGGATCCTGGTTCTTCATGAGCGCCAGGGCCTGATTCAGGGCGGACTGGGCGCGCTCCAGCTCCTCAAGGGTGGAGGCCTGCTCGTTGAGGGTCACCGCCTCTTCGGTGAGGGCCTCGATGGCGGCGCGCTTGAGCTGGGACTCCTCTCGAAGCCTGGCCCTCTCGCCATCCTGACGGGAGCGCGTCTGCTTGCAGAGGTCGTGGAAGTCCTTCCAGAGCTGCTCCCGCTCCTCCGGTTCGAGGGGCTTGAAGGACTTGAACTGGGAGGTGATCTCCCTGGCCTGGGCCCAGAAGTCGACGTACTGAGCGGCTGAATCGCCCTCGACGAACCCCCTGAGCTTGATGATCTCCGTCCGGATGACCTCGGCATTCGCCCTGGCCAGCTGAAGCCAGCGTTCCCGGTCTAATTCTCCGCTCATGATGTCCTCCCAGCGCTCTGCCGACAGGTTCTCGGCGGCCGAGGAACCCGTGCGAGGCATTCTACCAGAAAATGGTCTCAGCGTCAGGCGGGGGATCACCTGGCCTGACGTGTGGGTCAGGTGACCAAGGCGCGCGGGGGGAGAAAAGGTGTCTTACGACACGGCCACACTCGCTGGAAGCGCGGTGGGGTTCGATTACAGACGGGACCGGGGCCCGGATGGACCGGGCCCCGGTGTGGAGGACGAGAGGAGCGATGGGGTTCAGCTGTCCCCTCCTCCGCCGCTTCCTCCGCTTCCGCCGTGCGGACCTTCGGAGGAATCGGGGGAGTTGGTGTGGCAGGCGCTGCACTTCTGGCCGATGGGTCCCGAACTACCCTGGTAGTTGATGGGCTGCCAGTTGTCGGCGGCCCTCATGGATGGGTACCAAGCGTGCGGGCTGTTGTGGCAGGCGGCGCAGGCCACGCCGTGGTGTCCGATGCTGTTGCGGTAGAGCACCGATCCCGTGTTCATGTTGGAGCCGTCGTGGCAGGTCCCGCAGTTGGGCTCGTCGAGCCACGGCCTGCGTCCCTGTTGAATGGTCGCCGCCACGTTGGCCAGGGTGCCGTGGCAGTGCTGGCAGTTGGGATCGGTGGGGCTGTTGGGGCCCATCCCCTCGATGGCGCTCCTGTTGCACTGGGTCTTGGCGCCCGGATGGCAGTCGTAGCAGGCGGGTTGGTTGGCCTGGGGGAGGGAGCTGTGCTTGAGGTGCATGGCGAGCGAGAGGGAGGGAACGCCGTAGGTGCCCGGCATGCCGAGCGCATTATCGCTGTGGCAACTCGAGCAGAGCACCGGCTGGTGGTCGTAGAGGTTGGTCCCGTAGGTGGCGTCGTGGAGCATCAGGATGTTGCCCTCGGGCGTACCGCTGGAGAATCCGCCTGTCCCCACCCCTCCGTCGGCGTGGCACTTCTGGCAGTTCATCTCGTCGGAGATGGGAGCCGTGGCCTGGACCTGCGAGAGGATCTTTCCCGTCGAGGACGATTTCACCGTGATCACGGCGGTCTGGTAGGGATTCCAGGTCATATTGTCGTTGTAGGGAAGCAGCGGAATGCCGGTGGCCTCGTAGTGGGGGAAGGGGCTGGTCTTGAAGACCATGTTGCCCGAGAGCCCGTTGCCCGTGAGCCCCTTGCCCTGAGGAAGGGCCACTCCGAAGAGGGCCTGGGCGTAGGTCCAAAAGTCGGTCTTCCCGACGGTGGTGGTGTTCTGCGGAAAGTTGTAGGAGACGGTGATGCCCGAGGTGACGAGCTGAGGTTCGTCGCCGCGCTTGATGACCTGGACCATGAGGTTGTTGTAGGGAGGAAGAATGGCCATCTGGGCGAAGCGGGGACTAATGCAGTGCATGCCTAGGTCGTTCCAGGCCAGCACGGTATAGCTGCTCGATGTTCCGCTTCGTCCGTCGGAGTAGACGGCCATGCTGATTGCAAGGCCGAGGAGCAACAAAACCGCTGCCCCGGCGGCCACGAGGCGCCGCCGGTCTATTCGGGGCTTGAACATGTCGGACTCCTTGTCCCAAAGTCTCGTCTGTACTGGGTAACGACTGCGGGGCGGGTCCTTTGGCAAGCCTCCTTTCCGGTAACCGGGCCCCCGAGTCCGGCTCAACCGACCGTTCTCAGATCGTCGCGGTACAGGTCCACTTCGGGGCGGGTCCT
>JAJYCJ010000088.1 GCA_021778515.1 Acidobacteriota bacterium | reverse complement strand
GCAGAGCGCCACCGCCGAAATCACCGAGCGCCGATCCTTCTCCCACCGCCACCCGAACACCCCGTTCACGAAAGCCCCCAGCGCCGGCAGGACGGGGATCAGCCAGAGAAGGCTCACCGGGATCATGCGGCACCTCTCGCAGGTCTGGAGATCCGGCGCGAACCGGGAAGCTGGGGAGCTGGAGAACTGGAGAAAGCGGAGAGGTCCCTCCCCCCGTTTCCGAATTCCGAATTCCGAATTCCGAATTCCATCTCGCTACCCTTTCAGTTCCCGAGCTTCATCCACGTTGGCGGTGTGTTTGAGGCGGTAGAGGGCGATCAGCAGGCCGAGCCCGATGGCGGCCTCGCCGGCGGCCACGCCGATGAGAAAGATGGTGAAGATCTGGCCCGTCAGGTTTTTCCAGAGAGAGGAGAAGGCGATGAAGTTGATGCCGGCGCCGGCGAAGATCAGCTCGATGGAGAGCAGCACCACGATGAAGTTCCGGCGGGCCAGGACTCCGAAGAGGCCCAGGCAGAAGAGCAGGAAACCGAGGATGACGAAGGCCGCCGTGCTCATCCTAAACCTCCAGAAAGTTCACCACAGAGACAGCGAGGCACAGAGAAAAGGCCTTCGGGTCCAAGAAAACAACGGATCTTGCCTGTCCTCATTATCTTGTCCCCACCAAAAGCATGAATTCTCTTTCTCCTCTGTGTCTCCGCGCCTCTGTGGTTACACATCTTTCTTGGCCAGGAAGACCGCGCCCAGGACCGCCACGAGCAGGAGCACGGAGGCCGCCTCGAAGGGGTAGAGGTAGTCGCCGTAGAGCACCCGCGCCACCCGCTGGGGATTGGTCGCGTGCTGGGCGGCCCCCGCCTCTTGGGCGAGCCGGTTCTGGAGCGCCTGGACCTGGCTCTGGTCCGTCAGCATGAGCAGGCGGGCGGGCTGCTGGGGCGTGTAGTCGCTGTGGTAGAGCTTGTGGCCGACGGCGAGGAACAGGACCAGGATGAGCACGAACACGGGCCAGGCCTGCAGGTGGGTCTGCCGGGTCAGCCTGAGGGCCTCGTTGTCGGTGAGCATGATACCGAAGAGGTAGAGCACCAGGATGCCGCCCGCGTAGACGAGGATCTGGACCGCGGCCACGAACTCGGCCTTCAGGGCCAGGTAGAGAATGGCCACCCCGACGAATCCGATGAGCAGGGAGATGGCCGACGAGATGGGGCTCCGTGCCAGCACCACCCCGAGTGCGCAGAGCGCGATCATCAACGACAGCAGGATCCAGCCGATGGTCATCCCCTCTCCTTCGAACGAAAAAACTCACCGCCCGGACGCCAGGGCGCCAAGAAAAGCCGATCCACGGATCAGAAGGGATCGATCCTTGGCGTCTTCGCGCCTCGGTGGTTCATCATGGGCTCTTCTGCTCCACGTTCTCCAGGAGCCCCTGCCGGAAGTGCTTGATGGCGAGGTCGTAGGGCAGGGTCTCCTTGTTGAACAGCAGTTCGTCCTTGTTGTAGGTCGCCAGCTCGAACTCCATGGAGTGGTGGATGGAGCCCGTGGGACAGGGGTCCACGCACATCCCGCAGTGGATGCAGTGCTCCAGGGAGATGTAGAACTGGGCCGGCCGCTTGTCGGTCTTGAAGACCTCCTTGGGCGGCGGATAGACCTTGATGCAATCCTCGGGGCACGCCTTCTCGCACATCCGGCAGGAGATGCAGGTCTCGATCTCCACGTGCAGGCGGCCCTTGGTCCTGTAAGGCAGTACCGGCCTCGCGTCGGGGTAGAACTCCGTCACCTTGGGCTTGCGAAACCATTTGAAGGTGACGGCCAGTCCGCTCGCCAGCTCGGGAAAGGTCACCATCCGCACGAGGCGGTTCAATGCTCCGGGCATGCATTCACCTCAGCATCGCCAGCTTGATCCCCGCCACCAGCAGGAGGTTCAGCAGCGAGATGGGCAGGAGAACCTTCCAGCCGATCTTGAGCAGTTGATCGTAGCGGTAGCGGGGGAAGGTGGCGCGGATCCAGATGTAGAAGTAGAGGAAGGCCACGGCCTTCACCGCGAAGACGGCGAGGCCGATGAGGCTCACGGTCCATGGGTGCGCCGCGAGCAGGGTCTCGTAGGGCAGGAAGGGGATCTTGTACCCCCCCAGAAAGAGGCTCGTGGCGACGCAGCAGACCAGCACGACGTTGGCGTACTCGGCCAGGAAGTAGAAGGCGAACCGCATGCCCGAGTACTCCGTGTGGAAGCCTCCCACCAGCTCGCTCTCCGCCTCCGGCAGGTCGAAGGGGGCGCGGTTGGTCTCGGCCACGGCGGAGATGACGTACACCCCGAAGGCCAGGATCAGGGGCACCAGGAAGGGGAGCTTGCCCTGGGCCTGGATGATGTCGTCCAGGCGGAAGGAGCCGGCCATGAGGATCACGGAGAGCACCGAGAAGGTCAGCGGCACCTCGTAGGAGAGCATCTGGCTCGCCGAGCGCAGGCTGCCGAAGAGCGGGTACTTGGAGCCCGAGGCCCATCCGCCCAGGACGATCCCAAAGACGCCGAGGGAGGTGATGGCGAGCAGGTAGAGGATGCCGATGTTCGCGTCGGAAATGAGGAAGCTCGCCCTGGGCCCGGCGGGCGGGGCGAAGGCGACGATGGCGAAGCCGGCGAAGGCGGGCACCACGGCGAAGATGGGGGCGATCCTGAAGAGGAACGGCCGAGCGTTCGTGGGGATGATGTCTTCCTTGAGGATGAGCTTGAGCCCGTCGGCAATGGGCTGGATGAGGCCGGCCGGCCCCACGCGGTTCGGCCCCACGCGGGACTGGAAGAACCCGAGGAGGCGCCGCTCCAGCCAGACCGTGTAGGCGACGCAGAAGGCCACCACCCCCAGGAGGATCACGATCTTCAGAAGAGGCAGGCCGACGGTGAGCATGAAGGGCGAGTTCCAATCCATCGAAGTCTCCCTACCGATCCACTTCGCCCAGCACGATGTCGAGCGAGCCGATGTTGGCCACCACGTCGGCCACCAGGCCGCCCACGCACATCCTCTCCAGCCCCTGGAGGTTCACGAAGGAGGGCGCGCGAACGTGCAGGCGCCAGGGCTTGTCCGTGCCGTCGGAGACCACGTAGAAGCCGAGCATCCCCTTGGTGCCCTCCACGCAGAAGTAGGCCTCGCCCGCGGGCGGGCGGATGATCTTGGAGAGCTTCTCGGGCATGAGCGGCCCCTCGGGCAGGCCGTCCAGGGCCTGCTGGACGATGCGCACGCTCTGGCGCATCTCGCGGACCCGGACGATGTACCGGTCGTAGACGTCGCCGCGCTCGCCCAGCGGCACCTCGAAGTCGAACTCCTCGTAGGAGCTGTAGGGCACGGCCTTGCGGACGTCGAAGTAGACGCCGGAACCGCGCAGCGTGGGCCCCGAGAGGCCCAGGGCCACGGCCTCCTCGCCCGAGATGACCCCCACGCCCCGCGTGCGCTGGACCCAGATGCGGTTGGCGGAGAGGAGGGTCTCGTACTCGTCGATGCGCTTGGGAAATTCGGCCAGGAAATTCCGGCAGGCCCGGTCCCATCCCTTGGGGAAATCGAGGCGGACGCCTCCGATGGGGTAGGCGTTCTGGAGCAGGCGCTGGCCCAGCATGGCCTCGAAGAGGTCCATGATGACCTCCCGCTCCCTGAGGGCATAGAAGAGGACGGTCATGGCCCCAAGGTCCAGGGCGTGGGTGCCCAGCCAGAGGAGGTGGTTGGCGATCCGCTGGAGTTCGTCCAGGATCACCCGGATGTACTGCGCCCGCTTGGGCACCTCCACCTTCATCAGCTTCTCGACGGCTCCCACGTAGCCGTGGCAGTTCAGGATGGCGCCCACGTAGTCGAGGCGGTCGAAGACGGGGGTGGCCTTGGGATAGGTCCGGTACTCCGCCCATTTCTCGATGCCCCGGTGCAGGTAGCCGATGATCGACTCGATCCCCACCACGCGCTCGCCGTCGAGGGTGAGCACGGCGCGGTACACACCGTGGGTGGCGGGGTGCTGAGGTCCGAAGTTGAGTTCCATGTTCTTGGTTTCCAGGACCTTCCGGAGAGGGGCGGTGCCTTCGGCCCGCAGGAGGTCAGTCATGGCGCCGCACCTCCGCGGCGATCCGCTCGCCCTCCTCCACCGAGTCCGGCATGTAGCCGGGCTTGGCGTAGCGGTCGGTGCGGATGGCCACCTCCTTGGGTCCGCCGAGGGGATACTCCTTGCGGAGGGGGTGACCCTCCCAGTCTTCGGGCAACAGGATGACCTTCAAGCCGGGGTGTCCCTCGAAGGCGATGCCGAACATGTCGTGGACCTCCCGCTCGAGCCAGTTGGCCGCGGGCCACACACCCACGGCGCTGGGGCAGCTCTCTCCGTCGTCGAGCCGGACCTTGACCCGCAGCGAGTGGCTCTTGGAGAGGGACTGGCACTGGTAGATGACCTCGAACTTCTTCTCGTTGAGGGGATAGTGCGCGGCGGTCAGGTCCGCCAGAAAATTCATGGCGCACTCCGGATCGTCCCTCAGAAACCCGAGGATCTCTGGAAGGCGCTCCTTGGGGACGGCCACCGTGGCCTCGCCGCAGGAGTTCTTGACCCCCTGAACCGCCTCTCCGAAAACCGCGGCGAGCCGCCCGGTCACGGGGGTGGAGACCACCTCGCCCGTCGGCTCCCAGGGCTCGCGCCGCGTGAGGATGAACTGGACCTTAAGGCGGGGCGGCAGGAGCTCAAGCAGACGGAGCCGCCGTTCCGTGTCTCCGGGTTTCTGCTCGATCTGGCGCTGGAGGGGTTCAAACTCGGCGAGCACCCGGTTGAAATCGTCGTCGGTCGTGGAGGCCTCGTCCAGGAGCGCCTGCATCCGCGCCATGAGATCCTTCATGGCGAGCTGGGCCGGCGAGGGGGCGGGCGGCTTGGGAGCCGCGGGCTTGGCCGCGGCCGGTTTGGGAGGCGCCGGCTGCTCCGCGGCGGGGGCCGCACCCTCGGCCTTCGGCGCCTCGGGCCGGCTCTCCGGCGGGGAGGAGGTCACCTTCGCCTCCGCCTTGGCGGGCTCTTGCGAGGCCGGGGTCTCTGGCTGGCCGGTTTTGGTCTCGTCCGTCATGGTTACCCCTTCACGAGCTGGCCGCTCTGGACCGTGTGGCCTTTGGACTCGTAGGCGGCCACCACCTCGGGAATCTCCTCCCCCTTCTTCATCCAACCCTTGGTGGGCCGGTCCGTGAGGGGCCCATGGAAGTTCCGCTGGCGGGCCACCTCCGGCCTGTGGATCTTGTCCTGGAGCTTGAGGAGGGCGTAGAGGAGGGCCTCCGGACGGGGCGGGCAGCCGGGGACGAACACGTCCACGGGAAGAAGGCCCGTCACGCCCTGGAGCACCGCGTAGGTGTCGAAGGGCCCTCCGGCCACCGTGCAGACGCCCATGCCGATGACCCACTTGGGGTCGGGCATCTGGTCGTAGAGGCGGCGCACCAGGGGCGCCATCTTCTCCGTCACGGTGCCGGCGATGATCATGACGTCGCTCTGGCGGGGCGAGGGGCGGAACACCTCCGATCCGAAGCGGCTGATGTCGTAGCGGGAGGCCGAGGTGGCGATCATCTCGATGGCGCAGCAGGCCAGGCCGAAGGTCATGGGCCAGAGGGAGTTCCGGCGGCAGTAATCGAGCGCCCAGTCGAGCTTGGTGAATCCGACCCAGGAGGGATAGCTGTCGGTCATTCTTCCCACCTCAGGGCGCCCTTGAACCAGGCGTAGCCATACGCCGCGAGAAGGAGGGCCAGAAAGACGAGCACCTCCACGAAACCGAAGAACCCCAGCTTGTCGAAGGCAACGGCCCAGGGCAGGAGGAAGATCGTTTCCACGTCGAAGACGAGGAACACCACCGCCACCAGATAGAAATGGACCGAGATCTTGCCTGCCGGCGCCTCATGCATCTCGACGCCGCACTCGTACGGCTCTAGCTTCACGGCGTCGTACCGCCTGGGCCGGAACAGCCACCCCAGGGCCATAGTGAGCGGGACGATGAGCACCGCAATGCCCAGAAAAATCCCTATGGGCAGGTAAGACGAGAGCATAGCAGGACCTCCGTGTTGGTGGGCGGGCAGTGTTCGCCCATGAGGGGGGCAATATACGAGGTGCCCCCCGGGTCTGTCAAGGCGGAATAGTCTAATTCGGCTACTGTAACGCGAGACCGTGGGGAAAATTGCGCGTCTAAGTGGGTGAAAGCCCTTGGGCGCCGGCGGGCCAATCCGGCGACGAGGGACCGCCCGGGTAGAAGTGGCGCGGATTTCTCTCCAATCGGTGGCTCGCGAGAGAGGGAGAGGTCAACGGAGTCTGGCTTGGGGGAAATGCCCCTGGAGTCGCCCGCTAGACCGGCTCCAGCTTTGCGAGGTTGGCCAGGAGCTTCTTCCGGCCGAAGCGGTTGAAGGAGACGGTCACCTTCAATCCGTCGCCCTGTCCCTCCGTGGAGAGCACGATGCCGAAACCGTACTTGGGATGGTGAACCCGGCCGCCCGGCCGGAAAGCCGGTTCCTTCGCCCTCGCCTGCTGGGCCCGCTCCAACAGTAGGGCCGCCTCGTGAAGGCTGGAGGAGCGCTCCTCGTAGGCTACGCCTCCCACTTCCTCCAGGAGTGCGGAGGGTATCTCCCTGAGGAAGGGCGAGGGCAGGCGCCCCTGGGGGACTCCGAAGACGTACCGCTGGCGCGCCCAGCTCAGGAACAGGGCGTCCATGGCGCGGGTCATGCCCACGTAGCAGAGCCGGCGCTCCTCCTCCACACCCTCCTCGGAATTCGCGGAGAGGACGTGAGGCATGAGGTCCTGTTCCAGACCGCACAGGAGGACCACCGGGAATTCCAGCCCCTTGGCCGCGTGCAGGGTCATGAGCTTCACCGCGTCCAGAGCTCCGTCCTTGATCTGATCCTGGTCGCTGGCGAGCGCCTGTCGCTCCAGGAAGAGCCGGAGATCGCCCTGCTCCTGGTTCTCGAATTCCCGCATGGCGGAAACCAGCTCGCGGATGTTCTCGATTCGGGACTCGGGATCCGGTCCGGCCTCGGAGAGCCCCGTGAGGTATTCCACATAGCCCGTGGCCGAGAGGACCCACTCGGTCAGAGCGGCGGGTTGGGTGGTGGCGACCCTGGTCCGAAGGCCATCGAGAATCTCCAGGAAGCCCTGGAGGGCCAGCCGGCTCCTGGTCGGGAGCAGCTCTTCGGCCACGGCGAGCCGGACCGCTTCCAGCAGGGAGGTGCCCCGCTCGACGGCCAGCCTCTCCATCTGGTCCACCGTCCCCTTGCCGATGCCCCGCGTGGGTACGTTCAGGATCCGGAGCAGCGCCAGACGATCCAGCGGATTGAGGCCCAGCCGCAGGTAGGCGAGGAGATCCTTGACCTCCTTGCGCTCGTAGAACTTCAGGCCGCCGACGACCTGGTAGGGTATGTTGCGGTTGAGGCAGGCCTCCTCGAAGGAGCGGGACTGGGCGTTGGTCCGGTAGAGCACGGCCATCTGGCGCCACGTGTAGCGGGCGTTCATCGCCCTGAGGGTGTCGGCCGCGAAGGCGGCCTCCTCGCGGTCCGTGGGGGCCGCGAAGAGCTTGACGGCAGGTCCCCCCTCGCGTTCCGTCCAGAGGCTCTTGCCGAGCCGGCGCGTGTTGTGGCTCACCAGGTGGTTGGCCGCCTCCAGGATGGGCCGCGCCGAGCGGTAGTTGCGCTCCAGCTTGATGACCTCCGCCTGGGGGAAGTCCCGCTGGAAGTCCAGGATGTTCTGCAGGTCGGCCCCCCGCCAGTGGTAGATGGACTGGTCCTCGTCCCCCACCGCGAAGAGGTTGCCCCACCGGCCGGAGAGGTGCCGCAGGAGATTGTACTGGATGCGGTTCGTGTCCTGGTACTCGTCCACGAGGATGTGCTGGAACTGCTCGGCGTAGCGCCGCCGCACCTCCTCCCGCTCCTCGATCAGGCGGAGGGCCAGCACCAGCAGGTCGTCGAAATCCATGGAGTTGGAATCCAGCAGCCGCCGCTCGTAATCCCGGTACACCGGCGCCACACTCTGGGCGAAGTGACCGTAGGCCTTCTCCGCGAAGGTCTCCGCGTCCATCCCGCCGGTCTTGGCCCTGCTGATGGCCGACAGGACGGCCCGGGGCTGGATGTTCCGGTCCGAGATCCCCCGGTCCCGCAGGAGGTGTCGGACCAGGCCGGAGGCGTCGCCCGCGTCCAGGATCGTGAAGTCCCTCGTGTAGCGGGAGCCGAGGGCCTGGACGTCGGCCCTCAGGATGCGGGCGCAGACCGCGTGGAAGGTTCCGATCCACAGGAAGGGCAGGGCCGGCTTGTTCAGGAGGGTCGCCACCCGCTCCCTCATCTCGCCGGCGGCCTTGTTCGTGAAGGTGACCGCGAGGATGTTGTGGGGAGAGACGTGGCGGTCGGTGATGAGGTGGGCGATGCGGTGGGCGATCACCCGCGTCTTTCCCGAGCCCGCCCCGGCCAGCACGAGGGCGGCCCCGCCCAGGGAGGTGACGGCTCGTTTCTGGTCCGGATTCAGGGCGTCCAAGGTCGTGCTCGTCATGGCTGCGTCCGGGAGCGGAAGAGGAGAGGAGCAAGCGCCGGAGCGGTTTCGGCTGCCACCCCTCCCTGCCCGGCTCCTCCCTTCCTGGTGCATGGGGTTTCGGGATCCCTCGGCTCGCGCCTCCGGGCCCTCCCTCCCCGGCAAAACGAAAGGAGGGCTGAAACCCTCCTCGGGAAGTACAGGATGGTAGCCCGTAGGGGAATCGAACCCCTGTTACCGACGTGAGAGGCCGGTGTCCTAACCGCTGAACGAACGGGCCAGAGTGGCTGGGGAGGGAGGACTCGAACCCCCAACATCCTGGTCCAGAGCCAGGCGTTCCACCAGTTGAACTACTCCCCAGTGGACTACGAATTTTATCCGGCGGAGCCCCTCCTGTCAAGCGGCGTCAGGGTGTCGGCAGCCCCACGTTGGGCGGCAGTTCCTTTTCGGCCTTGCCCGTGGCCCGCATGCTGCGGAAGTAGCCCCGTCCGCCGAAGCTGATCATGATGAGGCTCGATGCCCCCAAGAACACGTCGAAGAGGCTCCACCAGGAGACGCCGAAGTAGCGGACGAACCCGATCGAGAGGGTCAGGAAGGCCAGCCCCGTGCGGATGAAGGCCAGGTAGGTCCTTCCCCTGGCCAGTTCGGTCCGCATCAGGGAGAGCCGGGTCCGAGTCTGGGCCATCAGGTTCCGCACCTCGGCCAGGGTGTTGCGCTGCTCGGCCAGGGTGGTCCGCTGGGTGGACAGCTCGGTGCGGGTCTCGGCCATCTGGGTCCGCCGCAGAGCCTGGTCGGTGCGCTGGCGGGCCAGATCCGTGCGGTCCTCGGCCAGGCGCGAGCGGGTCCGGGCGAGGGTGGTCCGCTGGTCGGCCAGGTTGGTGCGGGCCCGGGCCATGTCGGTCCGGAGCACGGCCAGGTCGGTCCTCTGTCCCGCCATGCTGGTGCGTTCGCGGCCCAACTCGGTCCGGATGTTGGCCAGCTCCGTGCTCCGAGTGGAGAGCCTCGTCTGCTCGCGGGTCAGGGCCGTTCTCTCCTGGGCCATCTCCGTCTGGCGCTCGGTGTATTCGTTGGTGGTGGAGGCGAAGTGCAGGAGGTTGCTGGTGGTCTGCGTGCGCTGGCGTTCCAGGTCGTTGATGCTCCGCTCCAGCTCCGTCCCGGTTTCCTGGAGATCCACCGAGCGCTTCAGGAGGGACTTCACGGAGCGCAGCGTTCCGCGGGCACCTCCGGTGATCGATTGCCAAGCCATATCCCCCACCTCCCTTCTGCTCTCGAATCCGCCGAACGCTCTCCCCCTAGGGGGTCATGCTGAGGGTGGGCGCGTATCCCGGCGTGTAGATCATGCCTTGCACCCCATCCACCCCCAGGACGATCGATTCCACTACCTTGAGCTGATCATCCTCCAGGTAGGGCCCGAGGACCTCGATTCGCCCCGCGCCCACCTGCGCGCCAACCTCCAGCGCCTGAGTCCTCGGATCCATGGCCAGCGCGGCCTCCACGAGGGTCTCCAGGCGGAGCTTCTCCACCTCGGCCTGAGATTCCGGCGTGGCCTGGAACTCCGATTCCCTGGCCATTTCCTGGATCAGTGAGCATACGGCCTGGAGGCTCATGCGCTCCAGGTTGACCCAAAGATCGTACAGGTGGGGGTCGCGGATCTCCTTCCCGTACATGAACCGGGCCCACTGCGCCCGCCGCTGGTCCTCCTGGAGGATGTACTCCTTGGCGTCCTCCTCGCCGCACTTCAGCCGGTCCATCGTCATCCGCACCCTAAGGGGAAGGGGCGCGCTGATCCGCACGCGGACGAAGTGCCGGACGTAGGGAACCAGCAGGTGCCCCGAGTACCCGCTGTAGACCACGTTGTCGTGCAGGGCGAACTCGAGCAGGGCGAGCCGCATGAGGATCACGTAGGGACGCCTGAGCTGGCTGAACTGCTCGTAGGCCCGAGCGGCCCGCCCGATGGTCTCCACCGTGCGGTTGGCGATCTCGCCGTGCTGGTTCACGAGGCCCACGAGGTCCTCCCTCGTGATGCACCGATAGCCCGTCCGCTCCCGGAGGCAATCCACGAGCAGCGTGGCTCCAGACATGGTTCCCCTGGAAATCAGAATGACCGGCATCGCTTCGCCCCCCCGGACGAGATTCGCCCCCGCCTGAGCCCCCCGGCTCCGTCCGGGGTCAGTTCCCCCGGACCGGCCGAACCGGGGCGATGGCGGCCCCGGCCGTTGCCCCCTCCGCGGCTAGGCCGTCCCTCGAAGGGGTCAACACGAGTAATATAGCCCATCTCCTTTTGAATACAACGGGCGAGCGGGGCAGGAGCCGCACGGTAGGTCAAATTCCACCACGGAGGCAGGTGTATGCCACCGCTGGCCGAGCGGGACGCTGGAAGGTTTGCGCCATGGGAGAGGTCGCCCTCTCTCTCTGCGTTCCGCCCGACGGCTGCAGCGCGGCCCGCCCGTTCATTGGGGGCCGGGGGCATCCCGCCGAAGGATCGCGGCTCGCGCCGACGCGGTTGACAGGTGTCCTGAAGGCCCGCCATAATAAAGATTCGGCGCCGTAGCCAAGCGGTAAGGCAGGGGCCTGCAAAGCCCTCATCACCGGTTCGATTCCGGTCGGCGCCTCCACTTCCAACCCACTGAAAGGAAAGGGCTTCGAGGGCTTCATGCCCCTCCCCCCTGGGGACCGTCGCCGGTGCCCGTGCAGGTTTTGTGCAGGTCGGGAGTGAGGCTGTCCACGGCCGCCTTCCGCGGTGGATCCGCGGCTGCTCACGCGCTCTCTGCCGGGGCAGGCGCAGCTCGCCCCCAAGAGGGCGATTCACCTTAACGCCGGTGTCCTGGGGGGCTATACTGCCTCCAGCCGGAGTGGCGGAATGGGCAGACGCTGCGGACTTAAAATCCGCTGGCCGCAAGGCCGTGCCGGTTCGAGCCCGGCCTCCGGCACCACCCTGAGGATGGACTCCGCGGGCCGGGGAGGCAAGGATGCCGCGATGAGACCGGGCGCCCCCGCAAAAGCGGCGAGCGCCCAATGGGCGGCGATGAGCGGCAAGGCGAGGAGGGACGCTCCATGACGGATGAGGCGGACGGGTCGCGGGAGCCGCACTCGAAAGAGGAGCTCCGGCGATGGCGCGGCAATCTCGACGACGAGCTGAACGGCGCGGCACTTTACGAGGCCATGGCGGAGGCGGAGCGCGACGAGGAGCGGGCCTCCATCTTCAGTGAGCTCGCGGCGGTAGAGCGGGCCCACGCGGAGGTCTGGGCGGCCAAGCTGAAGGCCGCCGGGGAGGAGTTCCCGTCGGCCTCCATGAGCCTCAAGACCCGGGTCCTGACCGCTCTGGCGAGACGGCTGGGCACGGGCAGCGTGTTTCCCATCGTCCAGGCCATCGAGCGGGGAGCCAACCGGAGCTACGCGGGCCAGCGCGACGCCGACGCCCTGCGCTTGGCCAGGGTGGAGAAGACCCACGCGAAGGTCTTTGCGGCCCTGAAGGCCGATCGCCCGGGAGGGATCCTGGGGGTGGAATCCTGGCACCGTCGGGACTCGGGGGGCTCGCTTCGGGCGGCGGTGTTCGGAGTGAACGACGGCCTGGTGTCCAACTTCTCCCTCATCATGGGCGTGGCGGGCGCCAGCCACGACGTGAGGAGCATCCTGATCGCGGGCGTGGCGGGCATGCTGGCGGGAGCCTTCTCCATGGGCGCTGGCGAGTACGTCTCGGTCCGCTCCCAGCGCGAACTCTTCCAGCACGAGATCCAGAAGGAGGAGGAGGAGCTTGAGTCGGCTCCCGAGGAGGAGCGCAAGGAGCTCGAGCTCATCTACCGGGCCAAGGGCATCCCGAAGGAGGCGGCCATCGAGCTGGCGTCCTCCATGCTCGGCAACCGCGCCTCGGCGCTCGACACGCTGGCCCGCGAGGAGCTGGGCCTCGATCCCGGCGATCTCGGCTCTCCGTGGGGCGTGGCCGTGAGCTCCTTCTCGGCCTTCCTCAGCGGCGCGGTCATCCCCCTCCTGCCCTTCTTCTTTCTGAAGGGAGGTTCGGGTGTGATGGTCAGCGCGGTGCTGGCGGGCCTGGCCCTCTTCGGAGTCGGTGCGGCCCTTTCCTTTTTCACGGGGAAGGGATTGTTGGCCAGCGGCTTTCGCATGCTGCTGATCGGCGGGGCCGTGGCCGTGGTGACCAATGCGCTGGGCCGGCTGCTCGGTGTGACGCTCGGTTAGCGTCCAAGGGCCAAGGTCTTCGAGGGCAGACCGGGAGGGCCGCTCCGTCCCCGCTCATCTTTCATCCTTCATCCGCAAAGGGTCGCTCCCCTCCGGTCCTCGAACCCACGCCAGCCTCTGGGCCGACTCGTCGACGGCGAACCGGATGGTCCAGGTGGGGCGATCAGTGCCGGCCCACAGGGCGGCGGCCGCCTCCGGCCATTCCACCACCACGAGGTCCGGCCCGGCGAGGGCCTCCTCCAGGCCGAGCGGTTCGACGTCGTCTCCGGGGGCGAGCCGGTAGAGGTCCACGTGGGTGATCCCGAACCCTCCTGGGCCCGGGGGATACCGTTGCAGCAGGGTGAAGGAGGGGCTGGATACCCACGCGGGAT
>JAJYCJ010000011.1:28283-51888 GCA_021778515.1 Acidobacteriota bacterium | reverse complement strand
TGGCCTTCGCGGCGTCGAAGCGCTTGACCTTCCCTCCGAAGACGGGGCACCGGGCCACGGCGGCCACGTGCAGACCGGGGAACTCCACGTCCATGCCGAAGCGGGCCCGACCGTCCACCTTCTCGGGCGTGTCCAGGCGGTGCATCGGTTTTCCGATGAGCTTGAACTCCTTCGGGTTCTTGAGCTGGATCTGCTTGGGGACCTCCATCCGTGCCGCCTTGGGCGCCAGTTCACCGTAGGAGAGCCGCCGGCCCGTCGGGACGTGGAGGACCTCTCCCGACTCGGCCCGGCAGGCGGAGGGCTCCGCTCCCCACGCTTTGGCCGCCGCCGCCACCAGCATCATGCGGGCGGCGGCGCCCGCCTCCCGGAGGGGCGCGAAGGAGCGGCGGATGCTCGCGGAGCCGCCGGTGGTCATGCTGCCGTACTTGGGGTCGGCGAGGGCCTGTTGGATCTTGACCCGGCCCCAGTCGGCCCCCAGCTCGTCGGCCACGATCATGGGCAGCGAGGTGAGCACCCCCTGCCCCATCTCCGATTTGGCCACCCAGATGGTGACCTGGCCCTCCGGGTCGATGCTGAGCCACGCGTTGGGGGTGAAGGGCTGCTGAGCCGCCTGGGCGGCGCGGAGCAGTGGCGATGGCAGGGCGAAGCCAATGACGAGTCCCGCTCCGGCCGTGCCCGATACCTTGATGAACCGCCTCCGGTCGACCTTAACGATGCTGGCCATGGGCCACCTCCCCGGCCGCCGCGTGGATGGCGCGGCGAATCCGCTGGTAGGTCCCGCACCGGCACAGGATGCCCGACATGGCCTCGTCGATGTCGGCGTCCGTCGGCTTGGGTTTCTTGGCGAGCAGGGCCGCGCCGGCCATGAGCTGCCCCGACTGGCAGTAGCCGCACTGGGGCACCTCCTCCGACACCCACGCCTTCTGCAGAGGATGGCCGCCGTCTGCGGAGAGCCCCTCGATGGTAGTGATGCGGCGGCCCGCGGCCTCCTTGACGGGCGTGATGCAGGAGCGGATCGGCTCGCCGTCCAGGAGCACGGTGCAGGCTCCGCACTCCGCGATGCCGCACCCGAACTTGGTGCCCTTGAGGCCCAGGGTGTCGCGGATCACCCAGAGCAGCGGCGTGTCGGGCGCCACCTGCACGGCGTGCGTCTTGCCGTTTACGGTCAATTGGATGGGCTCCATGGTCGTCCCCCTATGTGTGATGCTGCCTTTACCATACCATAAACCGGCCTTCACCCGCGGGGGCATGGAGTACACTGGCCCGGGCCTCGGCCTCACGGGGCCCGCCGCAAGGAGGTGCCCTCGTGAAAGAGATGCTGATCGCCGAAGACGTGGCCGCTCATCGCCGGCCCGACCGGGACGTCCTCCCGCTTTTTCTGAACCGCTGGTCCCCGCGCTCCTTCACTGAGGAAAGCGTGGACCCAGCGGCCCTGGAGGCCTGCTTCGAGGCGGCCCGCTGGGCACCCTCGAGCTCCAACGAACAGCCCTGGCGGTTCCTTTACGCCCGCACCGAAGAAGACCGCCGGCTCTTCGCCTCGTGCCTCGTCGAATTCAACCAACTGTGGGCGGGCAAGGCTCCGGTTCTCGTGGCGGTCTGCGCCCGCACCCGCTTCGCGGAAAGCGGGGAACCCAACCGCCACAGCGCCTTCGACACGGGGGCCGCCTGGGTGCTCCTGGCCCTGGAGGCCACGCGGCGCGGCCTGTACGCTCACGCCATGGCCGGGTTCGATGAGGCGCGCGCGAGGGAGATCCTCCGGATCCCCGCCGATCACGACATCCTCTGCTTCGTGGCGCTTGGCCACGCCGGGCGCCCGGAGGCCCTGCCCGAGCGCATGCGGAAGTCCGAGACGCCGAGAGGCCGCAGGCCGGCCGCCGAGTTCGTCACAGAGGGCGCCTTTCCAAAGGGGTGAGGGACCATGGCGGCAGGCGACGTCCCTCGGTCCCACTGGCGGAACACCGCCTTCCTGGGGGGCGTGGAGGCCTTCTGGGGGGTCGGCATGAACGTGGTGTCGGCCTACACCATCCTGCCCGTCTTCCTGGCGGAGCGCGGCGCGGGCCACGTGGCCATCGCGGTGCTGCCCGCCATTTCGGCGCTGGGGGCGGGCCTTCCCCAGGCCGTAGCCCCGTGGCTCACCCGCCGAAGCCGCAGCCTGAAGGGATGGGTCCTCGGGCTCCACCTCATCGCCCCAACGCCCATGCTCGCGATCGCCGCGGGGGTGGCCTGGAACCTTTGCCCCCCGGTCCCGCTGGTGCTCGCCGGATGGGGGATCTACTACGCCCTCATCGGCCTCCTCTTTCCCATCTGGCTGGACTACATGGCCCGGATCCTCGACCCCGGCCTGCGGGGCAGGGCCTTCGGCGCCATCTTCTTCTCCCAGACCTTCACGGGGGCCCTGGGCACGGGCGCGGCGGCGTGGGTCCTGGAGGGGGGCACTGGAGGTGGCCGGTACGCCCTTCTCTTCGTGATCGCCTGGGCGGCCCCGTTCTTCGGCTCCCTGCTCTTTCTGGGCACGCACGAGGAGCGGCCCGCGGGAGGGCCCGAGCCCCCCGTCACGCTCCGCGAGCACTTTCGCCGGCTCTTCGGCCTCTGGAACCAGCTTCCCTGGATGCGCCCCTACCTGGCGGCCCGGTGGCTGGCCCGCGGCTCCTTTCCCCTGGTCCTGAGCTTCTACGCCGCCTACGCCGTATCGCGGCGAGGGGTCACCCCCGCCACGGCAGCCCTGTACGGGACCGTGGCGCTCGTAGCCCAGGCTCTCTCAGTGGCCGGGCTGGGCGCCCTGGGAGACCGGGCGGGGCACAGGCTGCCGGTCTTGCTGGGGCAGGCCAGCCTAACCGCGGGGGCGCTGCTGGTCCTCCTGCCGCTCCCCCCGTGGAGCTTCTTCGTTCTGGCCGCTCTGACGGGAATCTTCCTCGGGACCGAGTTCACGAGCCAGCAGAATTGGATGATGGACCTGGCCGCCCCTCAAACCCGGCAGTCCCTGCTGGCGCTCGTGGGCTTCCTCCTCACGCCCGCCGCCGTGGTCCTGCCCCTGGCCGGGGGATTCCTCATGGATCGCCTGGGCTTCGCCCGCGTCAGCGCCGGGGCCGGAGCCGCCCTCCTGCTGGCCATGGCCCTGGAAGGGCGGGTGCCCGCCAGGCGGGCGGAGAAGTCGGCGCGGGTAGGATGAGAGGGACCGAAGGGCGGCCGGCGAGCAAGATCGTCACGCCCGGAGCTGGACGCGCCGGCTCGCTGCACGGACCGCGGGCTCTGCATCCTCGCCATGGGGCTTTGCAGAGAGCGCGTCAGGCGAAACCGAGAGCCATCTTGGCCTCGAGGCTCATCATCTCGGGCGTCCAGGGCGGGGACCAGACGAGGTTGACGCGGGCGTCCTTGACCCCGGCCACCTTGAGGATCTCGTTGTTGGCCTGCAGCAGGAGCTGCTCGGCCACGGGGCAGCCCACGGAGGTCATGGTCATGTCCACCTCCACCTTGCTCTCTTCCACCTGCAGGCGGTAGATCAGCCCCAGGCTCACCGCGTCCAGTCCCAGCTCCGGGTCCACCACGTTGCCGAGGGCCTCCCAGCAGGCCTTCTCCAGGTCCGTCGCACCGTGTTCGCTCGTCTCGCTCGCGTTCATGGAGACACCTCCCAGCCCATCCTAACATCACGCGGACGGGCCCATTCCCCTCTCTCGCGCCGGGCGGAGGCGCGACGGGCCTGTGGTACCATGAAGAAACGGAGGCAGCCGTGGAGAGCTTGGGAACCGTCGTTATCGTGGGCCGGCCCAACGTGGGCAAGTCGACCCTCTTCAACCGCCTGATCGGGCGCCGGAAGGCCCTCGTGCACGATCAGCCCGGCCTCACCCGCGACCGGAACGTCGCCCTCGTCGTCCGCGAAGACCGCCCCATCCAGATCGTGGACACGGGCGGGATCCTCGGCGAGTCGGAAGACCTTCTGGCCACCCTGGTGGAGGAGCAGGTCAACCTGGCGGTGGCCGGCGGGGACCGGGTTCTGCTCATGGTGGATGCCAAGGAGGGGCTTCTCCCTCTGGATCGTGAGATCGCCCTCCGCCTGCGCAAGGCGGGCAAGGCTACCGCGCTGATCGTGAACAAGGTGGACGTGCCCGGGCACCTTCCTCGCGGGATGGAATTCCACGAGCTCGGCATGAACCAGGTTTTCTTCGTCTCCGCGGAGCACGGGCTCGGATTGGATCAGATCTGGGATTACGTCCTGGAGGGGATGCCGGCGTCAGCCGAGCCCCCGGCCGCCGCCCCCGGCGAGGCGATCCGCGTCGCCATCGTGGGTAAACCCAACGCCGGCAAGAGCTCGATTCTCAATCGGATCCTCGGCGAGGAGCGGGCCCTGGTCTCGGAGATCCCGGGCACCACGCGCGATCCGGTGGACGTCCCCCTCAGCCTCGACGGCCAGGATTTCCTGCTCGTGGACACGGCGGGCATCCGGCGCAAAAGCCGCAGCGCCCAGGCCGCGGAGGTCCTCTCCGTCATCCTGGCGCGAAGGAGCCTGGAGCAGTGCCACGTGGCCCTGCTCATCCTGGACGCCTCGGGCATGCCCACCCACCAGGACGCCCACATCGCGGGGCTCATCGAGGCCTCCCTGCGGGGTGCGGTGGTGGTCCTCAACAAGTGGGACCTGGTCGGGGATCCCGAGCGGGCCAAGGAGCTGGAGGAGACCGTGGCCGAGCGCTTCTCCTTCATCGGTTGGATGCCCACCGTGCGCACCTCGGCCCGCACGAACCGGCACATGGACAAGCTCCTGCCGGCCGTGGCGCGCGTCTACCGCAACTTCTCGCAGCAGTTCCCCACGGCCACCCTCAACAAGAACCTGGAGAAGATCGTTCGGGCCGTCTCACCACCGAGCGTGGGGGGCAAGGATTTCAAAATCCGATACGTCACCCAGACGGGGGCGGCCCCGCCCATCCTGACCCTCTTCACCAACTCCCGCTTTCCTCCCCCCGACTCCTATCACCGGTACCTCAAGAACCGGATCCGGGAATGCTACGACCTGGAGGGCTCCCCGCTCGTCCTGAAGTACCGCAAGGAGTGATCGACCCCCTTTCCGGCAGGCCCCTGCGAACCGAAATTCCGCATTGGGCATGTTGCTCCTCCGGTGGCGATTGTGCTTCACCGAATGAAAGGACATTTTCTATGAAGAGGGAGGGCCATTCCCTCCCCCTCCGCAGGCAAAGCCTGACGGAGGGACCCCCGCCCTTGGAGGCCTTCTTCCCCCGGATCCAGTCCGGGGTCGAAGGCCCCCAATCCCTTATCAGGTGAAACGCCGTTTACGTAAAACAACGTGTCAACCACCCTTTGGGGCCTGTGTTTTAGTTCAATCGCGGGATTGGGGGAACGGCCGCCTTGGCGCCTCCTCCGGGATTGCCTTAGACTTCTCGAAGGGAGAAGTCGGCATCGGGTGTCGGAGAATGAACGCCGCCGGAGGGTGTATGCTCCTGCGATGGCAGCCACAAGCCGTCGGAACCATCGCGAGATAGCGAACGGCAGGGCTGGCCATCAGAGAAAGGCTCCCATGAGGCCAGGCGAGGCTGGCGCGAACAGGCTCTTCTGGGGGGCGCTGCTCCTCTTCCTGTGGGTGCCCGCGATGGCTCAGCAGGCACCCGAGCAGCGGCAGGCGATGCGATTCGGCCTGCGCGTGGAACCGCCCGAATGGGCGGCCATGGAGGAGACGCTGGCGGCCGATCCGTGCGACCCGGGCAATCCCCTCGGGGTGACGCTGGATATTCCATCGCCGTGGGCCGACCGGCCCGATTGGTCCGCCCTGGAGAAGGCGGCGGCGGCGGTGACGGCGGCCCACGCTCGGCTCATCATCGTCACGAAGCTGCCGGACCGCTCCCGCGGGCCCTACCTGGCCACGCTCTCCGAGCGGTTCGGTTCCCGCGCGGAGGTGTTGGAGCTGTCGCTGGCACCACCGGATCTCGAAGCGCTGGCTCGAGAGGGGCAGGAGCGGCAGGCCCTGGAGATCAAGCGGTGGACGGCCCTGCTCCGCGGCGGCAGCAAGGCGGAGCTGCTCCTGGGTAACCTGGCGCCCGAACTTCTTCGCCTGCTCTCTCCCCTCTACCAGGAGTCCTTGGGCGCCTACCTCGACGGATACGGGGGCGGTCCCTTCCCCTCGGAGCAGCTCCTGCCCCCCGCGGTTCCCCGCTTCATCCAGGAGCATCACCTGGGGGCGGATCTCCTGCTCCACCTGGCGAGGGTCCGGACTCCCATCGCGGCCCAGCTCCTCGTCCTGGCGGCCGGAGACCGCGGAGTGACCTGGACCGACGTGGAGGGGGAATCGCCACGGGTGATCTGGAAGGCCCTCCTCGATCTGCGCGCCGACCTGCCTCGGCCCATGGGGCCAGGCTACGCCACCGAGGCCACCTCCCTGGCGGGACCCTCGGGCCCCAGGGCGGACATCGGCCTCATCAACCTCCTGGACCCGGATTCTCTGCTTCAGGGCATCGTCCTCGTCCCCACCCGCGAAGGCTCCTCGGCCGCTCCTCTCGAACTGCACCTTCCCACGCTGGATATCACCTCCCCCAAGGCCCTGCGCCTGCCTTCGGGGCGCCCCTTCCCCATCGAATCCACGCCCGACCTGGGGAAGGAGGAGACGGTCCTGCGCGTGCCCTGGGAGGGCTCGCCGCTCCTGCTCCTCTTCCAGCGGCAGCGAAACGCCGTGGTGGGCGAGCAGCGACTCTCGGTAGTGGGGGCCTACCACCTCCCCGTGGAGGTCATCCTCGCGCGCCATCAGGCCGTCCAGGAGGAGCAGGATCTCTTCCTGCAGAACGTCACCGCCGACGCCCGCGTGGACTACAACTTTCAGATGCCCGGGGGAACGGGGACCCTGCCGATCACCTTCCTCAACGAGTTCTTCCACTCCAAGAGCCAGGGCTCGTCGTGGGTGCAAAGGCAACTCCTCATGGGGGGGCTCCCCTGGAAGGGCAAGATCCCCGAGCTGCCCATCATCCAGCCCGAGGAGGCCAACACCCTCCCCATGGCCCTCACTCTCGGCCACGCCTACCGCTACCGCTACATCGGCCAGAGCGAGGCGGACGGACATGCGTGCTACGAACTCGGCTTCTCCCCGGCGCCGGGGGCCGCCGGGAACCTCTATGAGGGGAAGGCCTGGGTGGATACCCGGAGCTTCGTGACCGTCAAGATGGAGGTGAGTCAGGGGCACCTCGAACGGCCGCAGGTCGGCAACCGGGAGACCGACCACTTCGCCCCCTTTCCGGGGCCGGACGGCCGTACCTACTGGCTGCTCTCCCGGGTGGAGGGGCTGCAGATCTTCTCCATGGGACCGGTCACGCTGACCGCTTCGCGCACGGTGGTCTTCACCCACCTGGAGGTCAACAATCCGCGCTACCAGTCTCTATTCGCGGCGGCGGAACGGAGCGACAGGCCCATCCTCCAGGAGACGAGCGCCGGCTACCGCTACCTCGTCAAGCGCCCGGACGGGAGCCGCCAGCTCCGCATGAAGCCCAAGCACAGCTGGTTTCTCGGGATCGCCGGCCTCTACCACGACCCGGGGTTCTCCAACACGCTTCCGCTGGTGGGGGTCGAGTACTTCGACTCGGACTGGATGGGCACCAATTCGCAGATGCAGGTCTTCGCCTCGGGAGCACTGAACACGCTCATCCTATCCAAGGTGAACCTCTGGCCGAGGGTGGACGGGGAAATGCACGGCACCTTCTTCCTCGTGCCCATGCTCGACCGCGTGTACCTCGATGGCCAGGAGGACCGCCGGCAGAGGCTCAAGGACTTCAGCGAGGATCTGGGAGGGAGCCTGGCCTGGCGGTTTACGCCCGCCACCAAGCTGGCCCTCACCATGGATGCGACCTACCGGGGCTTCCGGACGAGCTCCTTCACCTCTCCCCTCTTCGCCATGCCCTCCAACCACTTCGATCTCGGGACCGGCCTGGACTTCACGGGCGCCTGGGGGGGATTCTCCACGGAGGCCACCTGGGAGGCCCACCACCGCACCCAGTGGCAACCGTGGGGGCTGCCCGGCCGGCAAGGCGAGGATTCCCTCAGCCGGGACTACCGTCTCTGGAGCCTGGCCGTGAGCCAGAACTTCTCCCTCACCTCCACCCAGAAGCTGGCCGTGGGGCTGACCTGGCTGGACGGGGAGCGCCTGGACCGCTTCAGCCGCTACCAGTTCACGTGGATGGGACCGCAGTCGCTCGCAGGTTTCAGCGGGAGCGGCGTGCGGTTCGAACGCGGCTCCATCGGCACGATCTCCTACACCTTCAACCTGGCCGACGTGGTCCATCTGGGGCTGATGGTGCAGCGGGCGCGCGTGCAGTTGGACCGGCTGGAGGGGCCGTGGGAGGACCATACGGGGGTCGGCCTGCAGGCGGCCGTGGGCGGCCCCGCCCACACCTACATCACCGCGAGCATCGGATACGCCCTCCACAGCGATGTCCCCTCGGTGAAGGGCCAGCGCGTCGTCTTCCTCCGCATCTGGAAGCTCTTCTGATTCCGCGCTCCAGGCAGAGCCTGGCCGCAGAGACATCCGGAAAGAAGACAACCTTCATGGCCGCGACGCCCTACCGCAACTGATCTCGCAAGGGGACGACGCGGCCAGGATCGCCGCACGCCGCAAGCAATTCGGCGGGGGTGAGGCGAAGCAGGGGGTGGCGCCAGGCGGCACCCAGTTCCGCGAGGGGCACAAGGAGACAGCGCCGCCGAACCATCGCCGGATGGGGCAGCCGGAGCCGAGGCGTCCACCGGACGCAGCCTCCGTAGCAGAGGAGATCCACATCGAGGGTTCGGGGGCCGTGGCGGCCGTTCCTCCGGCGGCCGTGGCGCTCCTCGGCGCGCTGGGCCAGCGCGAGAAGCGCGTCGGGCGAGAGGCGGGTTCTGAGGGAGAGGACCTGATTGAGATACCAGGGCTGCGGCGCCGCCTCCACGGGCTCGGTTTCGTAGAAGCGGGACCAGACGGCGATTTCCACCGCTCCCGTCGCCACAAGCCAAGCGGCCGCGCCCTCAAGCCAGCGCCTCCGATCCCCCAGGTTACTGCCCAGGCCCAGCGCCACGAAGGGCTCGCCCCCCGGCGGCCTATGCGTTCCCGAGCGGAGATCCATGGGTTACAGGCCGACGGTGAGGCCGTCGTACGCGCAGAAGGCCGCGGGGAACTCCTCCTGCGCCATCCGCTCCTTGCGTCGGATCTCGCGGTCGGAGTGGAAGGTGTCGTGGTGGGTCAGGGCCAGGCGCCGGACCCCGGCCTCCCGGGCGGTCCGGACGCAGTCGAGCCAGGTGGAGTGGCCCCAGCCCTTGCGATGGGGCGCCTCCTCCACCGTGTTGTTGGAGTCCTGGATGAGGAGGTCCGCGCCGCGGGCGTGCTCCACGAGGAGGCGGTCCATGTCGCCTCCGTCCGGTTCGGAATCGGTGGCGTAGGTGAGGCGGACCCCGCCGGCCTCGATCACGTATCCCAGGCAGCTCTGGGGGTGATTCACGGGAAAGGGCGTTATCTTCGCGTGGCCCACCTGCAACGGGCCTTCCACGGTCACGAACTCGATCCTGGCGGCCAGAGCCTCGAGGGGGATCGGCGAGTAAGGGCCCAGGAGCTGGCTGGAAAAGACCGATTCCACGCCGGGGCGCCCGTAGATGACGATGCGGGCGTCGGGATGGTACACCATCTTGAAGAAAGGCAGCCCCTGGATGTGGTCCCAGTGAAAGTGGGAGAAGAAGAGGTGGAGGGTCTCTTCTTCAATGAGACCGCCGTTGTGCAGCTGGTTTCCCAGGGAGACGATGCCCGTCCCCGCGTCGAAGAGGAGCCGCTCGGTGCCTCCCAGCTTCACCTCCAGGCAGGAGGTGTTGCTGCCGAAGTGGATCTTTTGTTTGGAAAAACACGGGACGCTCCCGCGAGTCCCCCAGAAGGTGACTTCCATGAACCCTTCCTTGCGAGCCGAGCGTAGCACAGCCCTCTGGGGGGGTCAAACCAAGGCCGTGATGCGGCTCACATTCCTCGCGTCACGCGTCCCGCGCCCTTCACCCTCCACGAGTTCAGAAGGGGAACCCCTTGAAGGCCAGCTTCTTGAGGGCGCGCTGGAGGGAGGAGTCGAAGATCTCGAGGAAGGCGGCGGCCTGCTCTCGGTCGATGATCAGCGGAGGACAGATCCGGATGGCGTTGGGCCCGCATCCCAGGATGAGCAGGCCCTGCTCGAAGGCCTGGACTTCCACCTCGTCGCGCAGCTCGGGGAAGCGCTCCTTGGTCTCGCGGCTCTTGACGAGCTCCACGCCGATCATGAGCCCCTTGCCGCGCACGTCTCCGATGACGGGGTACTTGGCCATCATCTCCTTGAGGCCGGCCATGAGGAAGGCGCCCATCTCGGCCGCGTTCGCCATGAGCCCGTCATCCAGCAGCTTCATGGTCTCGACCGCGGCCCGGCAGGCCAGCGGGTTTCCGCCGAAGGTGGAGGCGTGGCTGCCCGGCGGCCACTTCATGATGTTGCCCGAGGCCACGCACGCCGAGAGGGGCAGCCCCGAGGCGATGCCCTTGGCGAGGCAGGTGATGTCCCCCTTCACCCCGAAATGCTCGATGGCCAGGAATTTGCCCGTCCGGCCCACGCCGGCCTGGACCTCGTCGTCCACCAGGAGCACGTCGTACTTGTCGCACATGGCCCTCAGACCCTGGATGAACTCCGGCGGGGGAACCACGTACCCGCCCTCTCCCTGGATGGATTCCACGAAGATGGCGGCGATCTCGTTGGGGGGCGCCACGCTCTTGAAGGCCGTCTCCTCGATGAAGGAGAGGCACTGGAACTTGCACTTGCCGTAGGTCTGACCATACACGCACCGGTAGCAGTCGGCGTAGGGCACGTGGGTCACGCCGTCCATGAGCGGGAAGAACTGCTCCTTCTGGATGGCCTTGCTCGCGGTCAGGGAGAGGGCGCCGGTCGTGCGGCCGTGGAAGGCCCCGTAGAAGGCGATGAACCGCTTCCGCTTCGTGTGGTGCTTGGCGAGCTTGATGGCCCCCTCGATGGCCTCCGCGCCGGAGTTCCCGAAGTGGACGCGCATCTTTCCGTCGCCCGGCATGTGCTTCACCACCGCCTCGGCGGCCTCTACCTGGGCCGGATAGAAAAAGTCGGTGCCGCTGATGTGCAGCAGCTTGCCCGCCTGGTCCCGGATGGCCTCGACCACGCGCGGATGGCAGTGGCCCGTGGAGACTACGGCGATTCCGGCGGCGAAGTCCAGGAAGTAGTTCCCGTCCGGGTCCTTCACCACGGCGCCCTTGGCCTCCTCGGCCACCAGGGGATAACCGCGGGTGTAGGAGGTGGAAACGAACCGGTTGTCCTTCTGGATGATCGCCTTGGCCTTCGGACCGGGAAGCTCGGTATGGATCTGCGGGAGTCGCGGGAAATCGCTCATGTTCGCCTCGCTTGTCTGGGGTGACCCGGTGAGGGTTCGTCCGCTCCGAACGAAGAAGGTCACCTGATCACTGGATTACGGATTCCTCGGAGGGCGCGCCCGCCGCGATGTCCCTGCGGTAGTGCATCCCCTCGAAATGGATGCGGCCGGCGGCCGCGTAGGCTCTCTCCCTGGCCTGGGCCAGGTTCTCTCCCACGGCGGTCACGTCGAGGACTCTTCCGCCGGCCGTCCGCAAGAGACCCCCCTCCCGGCGCGTCCCCGCGTGAAAGACGATGACGCCCTCCCGCGCGGCGGCCTCCTCGACGCCCGTGATGGGCATGCCCGTCGAGTAGGGACCCGGATAGCCGCCCGAAGCCAGGACCACGGTGACGGCCGCGCCGGGGTTCCATCGCACGGCGGAGGGATCGAGCCTCCCACCGGCGCTGGCCAGGCAGATCTCGGCGAGATCACCCTGAAGGAGCGGCACGACGACCTGCGTCTCGGGATCCCCGAACCGGCAGTTGAACTCCAGGAGGCTGGGGCCGTCGGCGGTGAGCATCAGGCCGGCGTACAACACGCCTCGGTAGGGATGCCCCTCCTCGGCCATGCCCTTGAGGGACGGCACAACGATCGCCTCGATGGCCTCTTCGATCTGGAGAGCCGACATGTTTCCGGCCGGACAGTAGGCGCCCATTCCCCCCGTGTTGGCGCCCCGGTCGCCATCGCAGATTCGCTTGTGATCCCGCGCAGGTGGCATGGGCGCCACCCTCTCTCCGTCGGTGAAGACCATGAGGGAGGCCTCCTCGCCGGACACGAACCGCTCCACGATCATCCGGTCCCCGGCGCCTCCGAATTCCCGGCGGCGAAGGATGCGCGCCGTTCCCTCCAGGGCCTCGCCCAGATCGCTGCAGATCAGGACGCCCTTTCCCGCCGCCAATCCGTCCGCCTTGAGGACCGTGGGAAATCCCTGTCCTCCGCGCCTCAGGTAGCTCTCCGCCTCGTCGGGGTCGGTGAAGACCCGGTAGGGGGCCGTGGGGATGGCGTGGCGGACGCAGAACTCCTTGGTGAAGACCTTCGACCACTCGAGCCGAGCCGCCTCCCGGGAGGGGCCGAAACAGGAAATGCCCGCCTCCTCCAGCGCCTGGGCGACGCCATCGGCCAACGGAGCCTCGGGGCCCACCACCACCAGATCGGCCCTCATGCCCCTGGCCGCCCTCACCAGCCCGGCAAGGTCGTCGGCCTTCACGCCGGCCGTCTCGCAGAGACCTTCGGCTCCGGCGTTTCCAGGCGCCCAGACCAGCTCACTCACGGTCGGGGAGCGCCTCAGCGCCCACGCCAGGGCATGTTCGCGTCCTCCGCTTCCCACGAGCATCACGCGCACCGCACAACCCCCTCGCAAAGCGAGTATTTTAGGCTAATGCAGGCCCAAGGGTCAACTCTTGCGGGGATCCGCCGGGCTGGTCTGGGTGGGCTGGCCCAGGGCCTGCCTATCGCCCCCGACCTAGGGGCCGATCTCCTCTTGCACCCTAATCCCGCGCCGCCCCAGCTGCTCCATGAACCGACCGTAAAGCTCCCCATGGATGCAGTCCTCGGGGGCTACCAGTCCCCGCTCCGCGATCTCCCCCTTTCCGACCATGACCGCGGCGATGGCGGCTGGGAAGGCGGTCACCCGCCCCATGGCCGAGATGCCGGTGGAGGCATCGGCCTCCTCCCACATCCAGTAGGAGATGGTCGCCGGCCTACCGCTTTTGGTACCCCTGACCGTGTTGTACATGACGCACACGTCGATGTCCCCGGGCCGGGGCCTGAGGCGGGGTTCGATGAGGGTGAGGAGGAATTCCCTGGGAACCACCGGCGCCCCCCGGTGCTCGACCGGCTCGGTCCCCAGAAGACCGCACTCCTTGAGGGTGTCCACGCCTTCCCAATGGCCCGGCCAGCGCACCGTCTTCTCGGCAAATTCCCGCAGCTCCGGCCGCGTGGTGATGAAGCTGGGCATCCCCGGTGTGATGGCGCACTCCATGAGCGCATCGCGCCCCAGCCTGTCGAAGCGGAAGGTCTCCCGGCCCGTACCGGCGGCCACCTCCACCACCTGCCCTTCCTTGCGGATGTTCAGCTTGACCACGTACTCCCGGAGAACGTGTTCGAAGGCCCACGTGATCATGTACCGCAGCGGCTTTCCAGCGGCGGAGGCGGGGCTGGGGATTCCACCCACCCGCGCCACGGCCGATTCCGCCGCATCGAGCTTTCGCATGCCATCGCCGCAGGTGATATTGCTGAGGCCGGGCGCGAAGCCGATGCCGTCCACGATGGTGACGCCGTTCGCCACGGCCGTTTGGTGCAGCCACTCCCCGTAGGCCGCGAGGCTCATCCCATCGGGAAGCGCCAGCCCCTCCGTCTCGTAGAGGTCCGGCGTGCGGTGGTACTCCTCCAGCATATCCGCCATGGAAAATCCGCACTCCACGGCCGCGTGGATGGTGGCATAGCTGGTCCGCCTGTCCGGCACGGTGTTGACGCCTACGTTGTACTCTCGCATCAAGGCCTTCGTCGCCGTCCTGTCCGAGACGTCCAGGGCGTGAAGGACGACTTTAGGGTTCTTGAGCCAATCACGAGCCGAGGCAAGCCTCTCACGGCTCCTCCCCACCAGCCCGACCGCCTCCACGGACCGCTCGCGAACCAGGTCGTACGCCACGGCCCTCCCCATCCTTCCGCTTCCGCCAAAGATCAG
The DNA here is from genome assembly GCA_021778515.1 of Acidobacteriota bacterium. GTDB lineage: Bacteria > Acidobacteriota > UBA4820 > UBA4820 > DSQY01 > DTPS01. The sequence continues at coordinate 37,817 of JAJYCJ010000011.1, read as the reverse complement.
CACCTTCATGAGAGTCCCCTCCTTCCCCTGCGGTTTTGGTCAGAATGTGGGGACCTGACGGGGAGATGGTCAAGGAGACGGGGCTGGGACACAGTGGGATGTTACGATCAGGGTTGCCCGAGAAACTTTCAGCTCGCACCTGTGGGGGTTGCACTCCGGAGCGAAGCGGAGGAAGGCGCGCTCGGCGCTGCTCCTCCCCGCCCTCGCGCCGGATGCCCTCCGCCGCGGGGGGACCTCCCCGTCCCCCCGCACCCCCTCGACCGCCGACTTGCGTGAATCGCTAGCGCCGCGCGGCCTCCACGCGGTTCCGGCCCCGCCGCTTGGCCTCGTAGAGGGCTTCGTCGGCGGCGCGTCGGATCCCGGTGGGCGTGGTGCAGGGGTGGGGAAAGGAGGCGACCCCGATGCTGATGGTCACCGGGCTGGGCAGCACTCCCTCGCCTCCGGAAGGGAGGCTTTCGATGGCCGAGCGGGCCCTTTCGGCCACGGTGACGGCTTCCTCCTGCGGGCAGAGGGGCAGGATGGCGGCGAATTCCTCGCCCCCGTAGCGGCAGAGCACGTCGATCTCGCGGAAGCACATCTGGAGGCGCTGGGCCACCTCGCGCAGCGTCGCGTCTCCGGCGGGATGCCCGTAGGTATCGTTGACGGCTTTGAAGTGGTCGATATCCAGGATCAGGAGGGAGACGGGCGAGCCTTGCCGCTGGCCACGCTTCAGCTCCTCCAGAAGGCGCTCCTCGAAGTGCCGGCGATTGTAAAGGCCGGTGAGGGAGTCCTTCATGGAGTTCTCCTCGTTCATGAGGTTCAGGAGCGCCAGGTTCATGAGGGCCGACACCTGCTTCAGAAAGCGGCTGGCGGCCAGCCGATTTATCTCGGAGAAGTCCTCCTCGGGTTTGCCCACGATTCCCACCACTCCGAAGACCTCGCCGGTCATTTCCAGGGGCTGGAGGTAGGCCACCGCTCCCGCGGGAAAGGGCTCTCCTTTGTACAGGATCGGCATGGCCGTTTCGCGGCTCGTGGCTCCCTCGACGTAGAGCGGCTCTCGCCCGCGGGTCTGGACCCAGTGAGCCCAGGTGTTCCTGTCCAGGTACTGGACGTGCTCGGGGGCCTGGAATCGCTTGGTGAGCAGCCTCGAAAATCTGGCCATGGGACTCTGGACCGCGACGAACCCGTAGATCGCGGGGAGAAGGTCGAACAGCGCGTCCAGGGCAAGACCGGCGATCTCCTCGGGGTCCCGCTCGCTGAGCATGCGCTCCAGGCCGCGCGCCAGCCTCTCCTCCTGGTCCCTGGAGCCGGAGAGCGCGGCGTGATAGGCCGCGAAGGTCTCCCATCCGTCCAGGACCCTGGCGCAGCGGCGGAGGATGGCCATTTCCCGCTCTTCGAAGGGCTCGCCGGCCGCCCTGTGGCAGCACAGGACGCCGCGGACCTTCCCTCGGTGGGTCAGGGGCAGGAGAGCCAGGCTCACCGTGCCCTCCCGGTCGGGCAGGTAGCCGAGGCTCTGGGCGTGGACCGTCTCGGCCGCGAGCTCCCGTTCCCCGTCCAGGGCGAGGGCCGGGAGCCCCTCCCTGCGGGGGACGGACGGTTCGGTTTTCAGGCCCGGGTTGCAGAGGGCCACCCTCCAGCCTGCTCCGGAGGGGAGAAGGACCGCGATTCCCTCGGCATCGGAGGCCTGCCGCGCGAGCGCGAGGAACTGGCTGGCCAGCGCCGCCGGATCGGGGGGCCTGTGGCCGTCCACCAGCGCTCCGTCGGGTGTCCAGTCGGGCGCGGCCGCCCTGGAGGGGGCCCTGCGGCGCTTCCTCCAGAAGAGCCCTCCAAAGGTCAGCAGCGCCAGGGCCAGCGCTCCCAGACCGGCGAGGACCGCTGGATTCAGGAGTGCTTCCATCTCCACCCCCACCAGAGGACAACCCCGGCCGTGCCCCCGATCACGTCGCGCCCCAGATCGACCAGGTCGGGAAGGCGGTTCGGGACGAAGGCCTGGTGAATCTCATCCGTCGCCCCGAAAAAGGCCGTCAGCAGGAGGGCCAGGGCCATCACGGACAGGGCCGGGGGGCGGTCCCAGCTCCCGTGCAGCGCCCTGGCGAGAAGGAGGCTGAGCAAGGCGTACTCGGGGTAGTGTAGCAGGTCCTGAGAGATGAACCTCGGCACGGGCGGGTGGGACATGCTCGACAGGGCGAAGATCACGGCGAGGTAGGCGACGGGTGGCAACCAGAGGGCGAGCGAGCGCCGTCCCGTCACCGGGCCGTCCAGAGCATGAAGTAGGCGAAGAGGAGGGAGCCGACCACCATCCACGCCATCGTCTTGCCCACGGACTTCCAGAACCCTCTGCGGTCACGGTGGTTCAGTGTGGCGAAGAAAAGCGCCACCAGGAGAGAGAAAGCGGCGAGAGAGAGGAAGTGGTCGTTCAGCATCACTCCTTCCTCCCAACGGCGATGTCGAAGGCGTCCATCATCAGGAGCATGTTCATGAGGCCGGCGCTGACGAGGAAGGTGTTGCCGTAGCCGAACATGAGGTCAGCCGCATCGCGCATGTCGAGCCTTCCCAGCCCGATGATCCGCCCGAGAGCGTAAGGCGCGCCCAGCCCCACCTCGGCCAAGGCCCCCAGGCGGTATAGCCAGTTCGGCGCGTGAAACGGGAACAGGGCTCCGTGCAACAACAGCCCCACCCAGAAGGTGGCTCCCACGATGCAGAAAAAGGCCACCGCCCTCCGCCTCCTCCCCAGGAACCAGTGCGACAAACCGGGGAGGAGGAGGGTGGGCAGTGAGTAGGCGTAAGCCTTCCAGCGGGGCAGGGCGGAAGGCATGCTACTCCTCTTTGATCACGTGGAGCCTGACCTTCGGGATCACGTCGGGATGGAGCCTGATGGGGATCTCGAAGTCGCCAAGCTTTTTGATGGGCTCGTGAAGCACCAGTCTGCGTTTGTCCACGACGAAGCCGGCCCCCTTGATGAGATCCGCCACGTCGGTGGGGGTGACGGAGCCGTAGAGGACCTCCTGGTCGCCGGCCCGCTTGGCCACCGTGAACTCCAGGGCGGAGATCTTATCCGCCAGCGCCTGCGCCTCTTCCTTGGCCTTGAGCTGCCGCAGCTCGTACATGCGGCGCTCCTGCTCCAGAACCTTCATGGCGCCGGGGGTATGGCGCATGGCCATCCCCTTGGGGAGGAGGAAGTTCCGGGCGTAGCCGTCCTTGACGGTGACTACCGCGCCCCGGGTGCCGAGGCTCTCTACGTCCTCTTTGAGAATGACTTTCATGGGGCTCCTCCCTCAGTCCTGCGTGAAGGGCAGCAGCGCCAAGTGGCGGGCCCGCTTGATCGCGGCAGTCAGCTGCCGCTGGTGGATGGCGCAGGTTCCCGAAATGCGCCGCGGAACGATCTTGGCGCGCTCCCGCAGGTAACCCGCGAGCAGCTTGGTGTCCTTGTAGTCGATGAAGGGTACCCCCGAGTCGCAGAATTTGCAGTACTTCTTGCGCTTGAAGAGATAGTCCTTCTTGTAGAAGCTCTTTTTCTTGGCGCCCTTGGCGCCCCTGCCACCGGCTCTACCGTTAGCCATGAGAAACCCTCGCTACTCTATGTCCTCGTCATCGCCGAAGGTCTCCGCAGAATCCGGCTCCTCGGCTTCCTGGTGCTTGCGCCGTTTGGCGCTCCGCTCCCGCATCTTCTCTTCCGCCTTGCGTTCCTCGTCCCTGCGGACCGTCAGAAAGCGCATGACGTTCTCGTTCAGCCGGAGGCGAGCCTCCAGGCCCGAGACGCAATTCTCGGAGTCGGACTCGTACTCGTAGAGGACGTAGTACCCTTCGGTGAACTTGCGGATGGGATAGGCGAGGGTCTTCTTGCCCCACCGGTTCACGACCACCTTCTGGCCGCCAAACCGTTCGCCCAACTCCCTCTCGACGCCCATCACGAGGGCTTCGAGCTCACTCTCCGCCAGGTTCGGCGGCGTGAGTACGGTGGTTTCGTACTGTTTCATTCTTCAGACCTCCTTATGGCCTAAGCCCCCGCCCACCTGGGAGGAGGAAGAAGGCTCGGGGATGATACCACAAGAGTTGCGGGCTGTCCAGGTTACGGCGCGGCCCAAAGGCACAAAGGGGTTAAGCCGGGGGCTTCGCGTCTCGCGTCTAACGTCTCGCCCATAGCGCAAGGGATTTCGAGAGACTCGGCCATCCCGCTGCCCGCCTCCGCCCATCCGGGTTCCTCACTCCTCACCCCTCGCTTCCGCCGAACGGCGGCGATTGAATCGGTTCATGGCCGTGACGAACCCCACGTGCACCGCCTCCAGGACGGCCTCGGCCGCCCTCCCGGCGGCCTCCTCCACGACCGCCCACCGCTCCCCGTCGAGCGGAGTCAGCAGGTAGTCCACGTGGGCCGCGCGCTCCACCTCGGGCTCCTGGATGCCGAGGCGGATCCGCGGAAAGTCGCCGCTTCCCAGCTCCTCCAGGATGGATTCCATGCCGTGGTGGCCCCCCGCGCCGCCCCTCAGCCTGAGGCGCACGTGGCCGAGGGGAAGGTCCAGATCGTCGTAACAGACGATCAGCCGGTCAGGGGGAAGCGCCTCGCGGCGCATCCAGCGGGCCACCTCGACCCCGCTCCGGTTCATGAAGGTGAGGGGCTTGAGGAGGAGAAACGACTGCCCCCGCCAGCGGCACTGCGACACGGCCGCGTCCCCTCGGACGGAAAAGCGCGGGCCCCTGCACAGCGCCCGCGCCTGCTCCGCCACTTCAAACCCCGCGTTATGGGGGCTGTGGTGATATTCCGTACCCGGATTGCCCAGCCCCACGACGAGGTAGTCGGCGTCCATCGGAAAGGGGGGGCGGGATCAGTCCTTCCCGCCTTCGCCCTCCTCCTCGGAGGCCTTCTTGCCCTTGCCGATCACCTCGGGCTCCTGGGCGCCCTCCTCGGCCACCTGCTCCTCGGCCTTCTCGACCTCGACCCTGGGCGCCTCGACCTGCACCACCGGCAGGTGGGGGTCTTCGGCGAGGATCTGGACGTTCTTGCCTGCCGTCAGGTCCTGGATCTTGACGCTGTCCCCGACCTTCAGGGGCGTCAGATCCACGTGGATGCGGTCGGGGATGTCGGTGGGGAGGCACTCCACCTCCACCTCGCGCATGATCACGTCCACCAGCCCGCTCTCGTTCTTCACGCCGAAGGCCACGCCGTCGTAAACGATGGGCACCTTCACTCGCACCTTCTTGTTCATGAGGATCCGGGTGAAGTCGGCGTGGACGAGCTCGTTGGAGACCGGGTCGATCTGGAAGTCCTTGATCATGACGTGGCGCTGGGAGCTCGTCCCCTTGAGGGAGAACAGGAGGATCGAGTTGGCACCCTTCTCCGATCGCAGGATCTGGATGATCTTCTTCGGGTCCACGGAGATGGGCACGGGCTCCCGCTCCCCGCCGTAAACGATGCCCGGGATCATGCCGATCTCGGCCGTGGCGCGGCGCGCCTTCTTGCCGATCACCTCGCGGCGTTCCACTTCAATCTCGATAAACTGCTGAGCCATGTGAACTCCTCACGTGCGGCGGGGGATAACCCCTTTACGAACGCGTAATTGTACCAAACTCCCCTTTTCTTGACAAGCTTGCCGCGGCCGGACCTCTCCGCACCCTCACCACGCGGCGTAGGATGACCGATCCGCGGTCCGAAGTCCAGGCCAAAGAGAGCGCGATCCCGCCCATGGGTCCATCAGCACCGGGGCCATCAGCACCGGCGATGATTCCGTGGCCTCGGGGGCCGAGCGGGGACGGCGCCCGGTGGAGGGGACGGGCGAATCTCTTGCCATCGAGCGAGAAAGCCGCTAGCCTGAAAAACCGTGGCCCTTGTGCCAGAGTTCTCCCACGGCGGGAGCAGGCTGCGGACCCTGTGTGAGGAGGCCCCATGGCCCGACTGGATCCCCATTCCTACGCCGACTCGGATCAGCCCCAGACCAAGAGCCTCCGGCTCAAACTCGACGTGGATTTCGATTCCCACCGGCTCTCCGGCGAGTGCACGCTCATGTTCGGCTCGGAGGTCTCCGGCCCGCTCGATCTGGACACGCGGGCGCTCACGCTCCACGGGGCTCGGAATCAGACGGGGACCGAGGTGCCTTACGAATGGGCCGATCCAGATCCCATCCTGGGTCAGCGGTTGCGTCTCACCCTGCCGCCGGGCACCGAGGCGGTGACCCTCGCCTACGAGACATCGCCCGAGGCCTCGGCCCTCCAGTGGCTGACGCCCGCGCAGACGGCCGGAAGGGCCAAGCCGTTTCTCTTCAGCCAGTGTCAGGCCATCCATGCCCGCTCCCTGGCCCCGCTGCAGGACTCACCGAGGGTCCGCGTCCCCTACGAGGCCCAGCTGACGGTGCCGGAGGATCTCGCGGCCGTCATGTCCGCCGGCCTCCAGGGCCAGCATCCGGGACCCGCCAAGGGCAGGCGCACCTTCGTCTTCCGCATGCCCCAGGCCATCCCGCCTTACCTGCTGGCCCTCGCGGTGGGCAACCTCGACAGTCGTGACCTGAGCCCCCGGTCCAGGGTCTACGCGGAGCCGGAGACGGTGGAGGCGGCGGCGTGGGAGTTCGCCGAGCTCGAGAAGATGATCGCCACGGCCGAGGGTCTCTTCGGCCCCTACGAGTGGGACCGCTACGACCTTCTGACCCTCCCGCCCGCCTTCCCTTACGGGGGAATGGAGAACCCGAGGATCACCTTCCTGACCCCCACGCTCCTGGCGGGAGACCGGTCCCTGGTGGCCGTGGTGGCCCACGAGCTGGCCCACTCCTGGACGGGCAACCTCGTGACCAACGCCTCCGCCGACCACTTCTGGCTCAACGAGGGCTTCACCGTCTGGGCCGAACGCCGCATCTTGGAGGCGGTCTACGGCCCCGACTACGCCGCCATGGGCTGGGCCCTCGGCCTCAAGGATCTGAACGACGCCCTCGAACGGTTCGGCAAGGACTCCCCCCTCACGCGCCTGCGCACGGACCTCGGGGGCGTGGACCCCGACGAGGTCTATTCGGAGGTGCCCTACGAGAAGGGCGCCCGCTTCGTGGCCCTGCTCGAGCGCACCGCGGGTCGCCAGCGCTTCGACCGGTTCATCCGCGACTACATGGACGCCTTCCGTTTCACCTCCATCACCAGCGAGGAGTTTCTGGCCTTCCTGGAGGAGAAGCTCCCCGGCCTCTCCTCGCAGGTCAATGCCCAGGCCTGGATCTACGGCCTCGGCCTGCCCGACAACGCGCCTACCTTCCCGTGCCCGGCCCTGGATCGAATCCAGGCGCTGGCCGGAGGCTGGGATCGGGGCGAGCGCCCCGACGCGGCCACCATCGCCCGGTGGAACGCCACCGAGAAGCTCCTCTACCTCCAGAATCTCGCCCGTCCCAAGACGGCCGAGGAGTGCCTCTGGCTGGATAAGGCCATGGGGCTCACGGGCCAGGGCAACTACGAGATTCTGGTGGAGTGGCTCTGCATCGCCGCCGCGTCCGATTACGAGCCCGCCTTCGAGAGGATCCGGCAGGTGCTCACGCGCGTCGGCCGCATGAAGTACCTTCGCCCCCTCTACGCCGCCCTGGGCGGGCACGTCCGCACGCGGCTCCTGGCCCGGGAAATCTTCGACTCGGCCAGGGATCAGTACCATCCGATCTCCCGCCGCGTGATCGCGTCGGTGATGGAGAGCTACCCCAAGGGCTGAGGGCTAAGGGCCGGGGCGCGGACCGAGGCAGTGCCTAAACCCGGCCGGCTCAGGCCTTCGCCGCCGCTCTCTTCCGCCTTTTCTCGTGGAGCTCGTGCAGCCCGAGCATGGTGAGGGCCACCAGGAGCGGGATCACGTAGTAGATCGCTCGGTAGGCGAGCAGGGCGCCCAGCACGTGCGGGGCCGGCACGGCCTCCTCCAGAAAGAGCACCACCACCGTCTCGAAGACTCCCAGCCCCGCCGGGACCTGGCTGATGAGGCCGGCGATCTGCGCCAGCATGAAGACCCCCAGGAAGGGCACGTACGGCACGCGAGCCCCCGGCGGCAGGAGCACGTAGAGCACGGCCGACGCGAGCATCCAGTCCAGGCCCGAGACCACCACCTGCAGGAGGGCGATCCTCAGGGAGGGCACGGCGAAGTGATAGCCCTTCAGGCGCAACGGGTGGTGGAGGAAGGCGCTGACGAGCAGATAGCCCACCCCCGCGGCCAGGAAGAGGAATCCCAGGGGCCGCAGGGTCAGAAAGGGCATCTTGATCCCCCCCGGCACGTCTAGGGGCTCCAGCACGAAGACGAGCCCCCCCAGGGTGAACAGCCCCACGTAGAAGGTGAGGCTGTAGAAGATCACGATCTTCAGGATCTGCTGGGAGGGGACGCCCCAGGCGGAGTAGAAGCGGTAGCGCACGGAGCTGCCCGAGACGGTGTTGAAGCCGGCGTTGTTGCTGAAGGCGTATCCGATGAAGGAGCAGAGGGCGATCTTCCTGTAGGGCAGGTGCTGCCGGATGTACAGAAAGGCCAGCGCGTCGTACTGGGTGAGGATGGCGTAGTTGGCCGCCGTGAACAGGAACGCCAGCCCCAGCACCCTGGGCGGGAGGGCCTTCAGGCTGTCCACCATGGCCTCGAGGCCGTACTTGTGCAGCTCGTGATGGAGCACCCAGACCGCCGCTCCAAACAGCAGCGCCCCGATGAGCGCGTGCAAGATCCGCTTCGTCCGGTGCTCCAACGATCCCCTCCTGCATGCGGCGGGAAGCCGCTTCACGGCACCGCGCCGTCCTAAGGTCCGGCACACGTGACGCGGCCCAGGGACCCCTCTGAGAGTCACCTATTATGCCGACTGATCCCGCCATTGGACAACCTCCGTCGCTAAACCCTTCCTGCAAAGGGTCTAGCTTGGGGGCAAGGGAATTTGCCGGATGGCTGGTCAGCGGCCCGCGGGGTGCTGGAGGACGTTATTCTCCTCCTCGCGGCGGTCCTCGATGTGGTAGGCGGAGACGGGAAGGGGAAGGTGGACGGACTTGCCGTCCTTCTTGACGATGACGGCGGGGGCGCCCACGACCGTGCAGTGGGCCGGCACGTCCCGGTTGATGATGACCGACTCGGCCCCCACCTTGGCGTCATCGCCGATGGTGACGGGGCCCAGGATCGTGGCGTGGGTGCCGATGAAGACGTCGTTTCCCAGGGTGGGATGGCGCTTGCCCGTGTGTTTGCCCGTTCCACCGAGCGTGACCCCGTGGAAGAGCACGCAATTCTCGCCGATCTCGGCGGTCTCGCCGATGACGACCCCCATGCCGTGGTCGCAGAAGAAGCCCCTGCCGATGCGGGCGCCGGGATGGATCTCCATGCCGGTGATGATCCTCATCACCTGGGAGATGAGCCGGGGCACGAAGGGGACGCCCAGCCGGTAGAGGGGATGGGCGAGGTAGCGGTGGACCACGATGGCGTGCAGGCAGGGGTAGAGAAGGAACTCCACGTTCTTGCACGCGGGATCGTTCCTCTTGATCGCCTTGATGTCCTCGAACATGGCCGGCCTTCCTAGGGGGGCGAAGAAGCCCCTGCATCGCAACCGTATACCGAAACGGAGCGGGGGTGCAAATATTTCGCAGGCCGGGAGG
>JAJYCJ010000011.1:0-28183 GCA_021778515.1 Acidobacteriota bacterium | reverse complement strand
CTTTTCGCTTTTTCACTTCCGCCTTCGCACTTTTTCGTGCTATCCTGGCCACCCGCACAGATTGCGATGAGGAGACCGCTCATGGCCAAATACATCTTTATTACGGGTGGTGTGGTTTCATCCCTGGGAAAGGGGATCGCCGCAGCCTCCATCGGGAGGCTCCTGGAAGCGCGGGGATTCAAGGTCACCATCCAGAAGCTGGACCCCTACATCAACGTGGACCCCGGCACCATGTCCCCCTTCCAGCACGGCGAGGTCTTCGTCACCGACGACGGAGCGGAGACCGATCTGGACCTCGGCCACTACGAGCGGTTCACCTCCCAGGTCTCCTCCCGCGGCAACAACTACACGGCCGGGCGGATCTACCTCCAGGTCATCGAGAGGGAGCGCCGGGGCGACTACCTGGGCGGAACCGTCCAGGTAGTGCCCCACATCACCAACGAGATCAAGGAGGCCATCCGGGCCCAGGGCAAGGAGGTGGACGTCTCCATCGTGGAGATCGGCGGGACCGTGGGCGACATCGAATCGCTGCCGTTCCTCGAAGCCATCCGCCAGCTCCAGCTCGAGGTCGGCAAGGCCAACGCGGTCTTCATCCACCTCACGCTCATCCCCTTCATCCGGGCCAGCCACGAGCTGAAGACCAAGCCCACCCAGCACAGCGTGAAGGAGCTGCGCTCCATCGGCATCCAGCCCGACATCCTTCTCTGCCGGACGGAGTACCCCATCCCCCGGGACATGAAGGCCAAGATCGCCCTGTTCTGCAACGTTTCGGAGGAGGCGGTCATCACCGCGAAGGACGTCGAGCACATCTACGAGGTCCCGCTCTACTTCGCCCAGGAAGGCCTCGACTACATCCTGCTGAAATACCTGGGACTGCCTCTCCACGAGCGCCACCTGGAGAAGTGGGAGGAGTTCCTCAACACCCTGAAGCACCCGGAGGACACGGTCACCATCGGCATCGTGGGCAAGTACACGCAGTACGAGGACTCCTACAAGAGCCTGGGTGAGGCCCTCGTTCACGGGGCCGTGGCCAACCGTCTCGGGGTCCGGCTCAAGTGGATCGAGGCCGAGGACATCGAGCGCGAGGGTCCGGCCGGGCCGCTGGAGGGGGTCCACGGCATTCTGGTGCCCGGCGGCTTCGGAGAGAGGGGCGTGGAGGGGAAGATCAAGGCGGCGGCCTTCGCCCGCACGCAGAAGATCCCCTATTTCGGCATCTGCCTGGGGATGCAGCTGGCCTCCATCGAATTCGCCCGCTCCGTGGCCAAGCTGGAGGGAGCCAACTCCACCGAGTTCGACGCCAAGACGCCCCACCCGATCTTCTTCAAGCTGAGGGACCTTCTGGGCGACGACACCTACGGCGGCAACATGCGCCTGGGAAAGTGCGCCTGCGACCTGGCGCCGGGAAGCCTCGCGAACAAGGCCTACGGCGATCTCAGGATCGACGAGCGCCACCGCCACCGCTACGAGTACAACAAGGCCGCCTACATGGAGCCCCTCCAGAAGGCCGGCATGGCCTTCACGGGGATGAGCCCCGACGGCAAATTCGTGGAGATCGTGGAGCTGCCCGGCCACCCGTGGTTCCTGGGCTGCCAGTTCCACCCCGAGTTCAAGTCCAGGCCCCTGAACCCGCACCCCCTGTTCCGCGACTTCATCAAGGCCTCGTACCAGGATAAGCTGAAGCGGGAGGCGTGAGCGAGATGGGATCAGGGAAAGAGCTGGCTTGTGCTTTCCGTCTCACGTTTCGCGGGATGCCGAGATGAGGAGATGAGGTGATGAGGGAGAGAAGACAGCAAGCCATGGCCCGGGTGCTTTCTGCGCCCTCCGCCTTTCACTTCTCACTTTTTCCTGTTTACTTTTTACTCCCCCCGTCCCCCGTCCCTCTTTTAGGGTAGCCGCAAAACCATGCGCGAAGTGACCATTCGTAAGGGCATCACGGCAGGCGGGGCCAACCCCCTCTTCATCGCCGGCCCCTGCGTGATCGAATCCGAGGCGCACGTTCGGGCCCTCGCGCTCCAGCTCGCCTCGTGGGCGCGGTCGGAGGCCCTGCTGCTGGTCTTCAAGGCCTCCTTCGACAAGGCCAACCGCACGAGCCTTGACTCCTACCGCGGGCCCGGCCTGCACGAGGGGCTCCGCATCCTCGCCGAGGTCAAGCGCGAATCGGGCCTGCCCATTCTCACGGACATCCACGAGCCCGATCAGGCCGAGGCCGTGGCCGAAGTGGCCGACGTGCTCCAGATCCCCGCCTTCCTCTGCCGCCAAACCGACCTCCTCGTGGCCGCGGCCCGCACGGGCCGCGTCGTGAACGTCAAGAAGGGGCAGTTCCTCGCCCCCCACGACATGGCCCACGCCGTGGAGAAGCTCACCGCCAGCGGCTGCGAGCGCATCCTGCTGACGGAACGCGGCGCGAGTTTTGGCTACCACAACCTCGTCGTGGACATGCGCTCCATCTCCATCATGCGGTCGCTGGGTTTTCCCGTGATCTTCGACGCCACCCATTCGGTCCAGCTGCCGGGGGCCGGCGAGGGCCGGTCGGGCGGTCAGCGCGAGTTCATCCCGCCCCTGGCCCAGGCGGCCGCCGCGGCGGGAGCGGACGGCTTTTTCTTCGAGGTCCACGACCTCCCCGAGAACGCCCTCTCGGACGGCCCGAACGCCCTGCCCCTGCATCAGTTTCCGGCGCTGGTACAGAAGCTGACTCGCTTCCACGCCCTGGCCCACGAGACCTGAGGGGTGCGATTTCAAACACGGCAATGGCAAGGGTGCGCGTCTTGCCCGTTCACCGCCCTGTCCCTTCGTGGTAGGGTGATGGGGAGCGAGGAGAGGCCATGACCCTGGAAGGCGCGAAGAAGGTGCTCACCATCGAGGCCCAAGCGCTCCTGCGCCTCAGGGACGACCTGGACGAGAACTTCCTCAAGCTGGTGGAGAAGATTCTCGCCGCCCCGGGGCGGGTGGTCCTGACGGGCATGGGCAAGAGCGGCCTGGTCTGCGCCAAGATCGCCGCCACGCTCTCCAGCACCGGCACTCCCGCCCTTTCGCTCCATCCGGCCGACGCCTTCCACGGGGATCTCGGGATGGTGACGGCCGGCGACGTGGTCCTGGCCCTCTCCAACAGCGGCGAGACGGAGGAGCTGATCCGGCTGGCCCCCTTCATCAAGCGGCTCGGGGCCTATCTGGCCTCCGCCACGGGCAACGCCGCATCCACGCTCGGCCGGGCCTCCGACCTGCACATCACGGTGGCCGTGGACCACGAGGCCTGCCCGCTGGGCCTGGCACCCATGGCCTCGACGACGGCCCAGATGGCTCTGGGCGACGCCCTCGCCGCGGCCCTCATCGAGCGACGCGGGTTCAAGGCGGAGGACTTCGCCCGGCTCCACCCCGGCGGCAAGCTCGGCAAGCGGCTCATGCACGTCTCCGAGCTGATGCACTCCGGCGCCGAGATTCCCCGCGTCCCCCCCACCGCCTCCATGCAGGAGACCATCTACGAGATCTCCTCCAAGAAGCTCGGCATGACGGTGGTGGCGGACGACGACGGCCGCCTTCACGGGATCATCACCGACGGCGACATGCGCCGCCTCATCGAGCGCCACGGCGCCGCCTTCCTACAGATGACGGCCGCCGACTGCGCCCACCGTACCCCCATGACCATTAGCCCCGATGCCATGGCCGTCGAAGCCCTGGGGCTTCTCGAAAGCCGCAAGATCACCTCCCTCGTCGTCGCCGACCCCCAGGGGCGCCTCCTAGGCGTCCTCCACCTGCACGATCTCTGGGGACTCCAGATGATCTGAGCAGGCGGACGCGCCGGGGCGCATCAGGGATCAAGCTCCGAGCCTGAGGAGAGGCCATGCTCAGCTATTTCACCCTGGGGCTCACCTTTGCCTTCGCGGCGGCGATTCAGCCGGGCCCGTTCCTGGCATATCTCATCTCGCAGACGCTGAGCAACGGTTTCCGCCGCACCTGGCCCTCGGCTTTCGCGCCCCTCCTGAGCGACGTGCCCATCGCTGTGGCGGCCCTGACTCTTCTGAGCCTGGCGCCGCCCCGTCTGCTCGGGGTCCTCCAGTGCGCCGGGGGGCTGTTCCTTCTCTACCTGGCCGCGGCGGCCTTCAAAGCCTGGCGGAACTTCGACCGCAGGGCCGCCCAGAACCCGACCGGCACCGTTCTCAAGGCCGCCGCGGTGAACCTGTTGAATCCAAATCCTTATCTGGGTTGGGCGCTCGTCACGGGGCCCCTGCTCCTGAAGGCGTGGCACGAGGCCCCCGCGGCCGCAATCGCCCTTCTCGTCGGGTTCTACGGCACCATGATCGGCACCACTCTCGTCGTGCTGCTGCTCGTCGCGTCGGCCTCCGGTCTCGGAGAGAGGGCGAACCGGCTCCTGGTGGGCCTCTCGGCACTGGGCCTGGGAACCTTCGCCGCCTACGAACTGTGGGCCGGAGCGCACGCCTTATGAAGCCTGGGAGATCGCGGGCTTCGGACGGGACTGGGATCCCCAGCCCATGCACCCGGACCCGGAAGCGGCCGAAACCCCACCCTTCGGCGGACTCATCGCCTCCGGTTCCCCCCTGGTAGCCCCCTCGGTGCGCCTGCTGGTGGACCACCCCCACCGGGCCGCCGCAATCCCCGGTCTAGGCTGGGAACGGGTGCGCTTCATGGAGCCGGTGCGAGAGGGAGACACCCTGACGCTGACGCGCGAATGCCTGGAGGCCCGCCGCTCCCGATCCGGCGCCTCGCGCGGCGTGATCCGCAACCGGATCGCTCTCACCAACCAGCACGGTATGAGGGTCCTGGAATCATGGCTGTCCAAGACAATTTCAGCGCGCACTGGTCGGGGTTGCCTTCCGGAGCGGAGCGGAGGAAGGCGCGTCCCGGCGCCGATGGGCCTCATGCGAGGAAGGTGAGGCGGCCACACCGCAAGCGTACTCTACGTACGCTGAGGATGTGGGCGCTGAAGCCTGACGCCGCAGGAGGTCCGTCGCCGCCGGCGCACCCGTGGAGGGGGGGACGGTTCACACCCGACTAGGCTGGATCTGGCGCCCGAAGGGCGGCGGAAGGCCTGCGGCCGGAGCGCGGCCACGCTCGCGTGGATTCGCCCGGACCAGGCCCCCCAGCGCCGCGCCAGAGGCGCGGCCCAGACCCAGCCGTGGTTCGGAGCCGGGAAACCGGTCTGTCTTGGACAGGCATGTCCTGGAATACGTGGACGCCGTCCTCGTGGGGTGCCTTCCTCGACAGCCCATTAGCTCCCTCCCGGTGCCCCCTGGTGGACAAGGGGGGAGATCCTTCGTTATGCTGACCTCAATTCATGGAGGCGCTCATGCGGTGGGGAAAGCTGATGGGATGGGCAGTGGTGTTCTCGGCGGGACTGTTGGCGGGGTGGGCGGCGGCCAAGGGAAAGGGGATCGAACCCTCTGTCTATCAGGGGAAGGAGGCCAAGCAGGCGGGGCTCGCGCTTCTCCAGGAGGCCCAGGTGCAGGCGGGGGACGGGAGCTGGGAGCGGATCGGCGTGGGCCGCGTGTATTACCTCTCCGGCGACAGGGCGAAGGGGCAGGCGCTCTTCGATGGGGTGCTCGCCAAGAAGCCCGCCAAGGACGACCTTCAGCGGATCGCGAGGGTTTACGCCGAAGCGGGTGAGTGGGACAAGGCCGAGCCCCTCTACCAGCAGGCCCTCGCCAAGGATCCGGCGGACGACTCCATTCGGGCCGAAGCGGGCGCCTATTACAACCTGAACGGCAACCGCTCCAAGGCCGAGGAGATGTTCGGCCTCTCGCTCGGCAAGAAGTCCGATGTATGGAACACGCTCAACGCCGCCGGCTCCTACCTGGGCGTCAAACCGGACTGAGGCAGGGTTTCCGGCCGGACCGCTCGTGCCGCCGCCGTCCGCTCGCTGGTGACGCCCAAATCCCACGATTGGAAATGGGACTGGTGCCGAAGGCCAATGAAGCGTGAATTTCGTGAAGGGCGATCTTCACCCGCCAGGGGATTGGGGCTTCCTCCGACCCCGGATCTGACCCGGGGGAGGAAGCCCCAAGGGTGGAGTGGGCCCCGGCGGGCTTTGCCCGCGGGGTGGGGCCCCGGAGGGCAACGCGACGATTCGGCAGGCTTGGCCTGCGAATCGGAGAGAAAAGCCCTTGGCCCTCCCCGCCTGGGAGACGCTTCCTTTCCGCCGTGAACCCTCCCCACCATCGAAGGCAGAGCATTTCATTCGCGCAATTTGGGGGGTAAGGAGCGGCTCTTGCAAAGGGGCCAACGGTTGCCCTATCTTGTCACCAGAACGGCCTGAATCCTCGGGATGTGAAGATGTTGGGTCCTCCTCCAGGCGGGGGGCAATCGTTCGGGAGCCATCGAGTCTAGGGCGAAAGGAGGGTGCTTTCCATGGAATGCACGGAGTGCGTCCGGATCTTCGAGGACATCGGGGCGGCGCTGAACGCACCGGTGGACACGGAGGAGCTGCTCGGGAACATCGCCCGAAGGCTGGTGGAGCGTTTCCACGTCGCCGGCTGCCTCATCCGGCTGCTCAGCAGGGACCGGCGGACCCTTGAAGAGCTGGCTTCCTACGGGCTGAGCGAGCGGTTCCTGAGCAAGGGTCCCGTGGATCCCGACCGGAGCGTCCACGAGGCGCTGGAAGGCAAGCTGGTGGTCATCCCCGACTGCCGCACCGATCCCAGGATTCAATATCCCGCCGCGCACGTGGAGGAGGGCTTCGTCACCGTCCTCAACGTGCCCCTGGCCACCCGGGGTCAGGTGGTGGGGGTGATGCGGCTCTACTCCAAGGAGGCCCGATCCTTCTCCGATCAGGAGCTGGAGGTCCTCCAGGTGGTGGCCTCGTTCTGCGCCAGCGCCGTCGTGCACGCCATGTTCCACAAAGTGCTGCGCCACATCAACAGGACGGTCCGCTCCTCGCTGGATCTCAGCGAACGCCTTCGGGCCATGGTCCAGCTCATCTCCGAGGACCTGCGCATCAAGGGTTGCTTCATCCAGCTCATGGAACCCTCGGGGGTCTTTTCGCGCCGCTGTTTTTCGACGGGACTGAGTCAAGAGTTCCTGGACAAGGCCGTGTCGCATTCACAGGTCGTCCTGGTTGACGTGCTGGCGGGATCCGTAAGCGCCGTTCTCGACGCCACCGCCGACCCGAGGATCGCCTTCGGGCAGGAAGCCGCGCGGGAAGGGGTCGCCTCCATGCTCTTCCTTCCGCTGCTCCTGGGCCAGAAGACCATGGGCCTCCTGGTTCTTTGCACCCACCGGCCGTACGAACTGTCCAGGGACGAGCTGTCCCTTCTGAAGAGCATCGCCGACGAGGGCGCCCTGGCGATTCAGAACGCCCTCACCTACGCCGCCATGAAGCGGCAGTACGACACCCTCGTGGATGATTTTCGGCACTGGGTCGACCAGAGCGGAGGCATTTTCCCGCTGACGCCCTCCTGAGCCCCCGCGCGAGGGCGAACCCCGGCAGTGACGGACGCCGCCTCCCCCGAAAGGAGGGGAGGCGGCTTTTTGCGCTCCGGCTTGCGGCCGGCGAAGCGCCGTGACAGAGTGACCGCGCGAGGGCCTTCCGGGCTCGCCGTACGGGCGACAGCCCCGATGCCCTCCAACGGGAGCCTCAGATTTCGGAGGTGGGTGCCATGAACGCAAAGACTATCGGCAGCGGACCGCGCAAGCGCATCGCCCTCGTAGCGCACGACAACAAGAAGAAGGACCTCCTCGAGTGGGCCCGCTACAACCGGGACCTCCTGGCAGACCACGATCTCTTCGCCACGGGCACCACCGGAGCCAGGCTGGAGGAGACCCTCCAGATCCCCATCGTCAAGCTCCAGAGCGGGCCCCTGGGCGGGGATCAGCAGGTCGGAGCCAAGATCGCGGAAGGTCAGATCGACTTCGTGATATTTTTCTGGGACCCCCTGGAAGCCCAGCCGCACGATCCCGACGTGAAGGCCCTCCTGCGCATCGCGGTCGTCTGGAACGTCCCCGTGGCATGCAACCGGGCCTCCGCGGACTTCATGATCTCCTCCCCCCTCATGGTCTCGCCCTACGAAAGATCGGTGCCCGATTACTCCAACTACCGGGACAGAATGAAAGGAAAGGAGGAATGAGGAAGAGGCGGGCGAGAGAGATGAGGGACCAAAACGCCGCGGGGAGCGCGAGGCCGCGGCCCATTGGCGGACGGGCCTCCGGCGGCTGCCCCGCCCTCAGCCGTTCCGGACGCGGCCGGACGGGCTGGCCGGGTCGAGGAGGAACGGGCTCTGCTTTCCGACCTCGTCGAGGAGTTCACCGACCCGGACCGAGGGAATGAGCGCAAGCTCCTCCGGCCGGCACTGGGAGGGCAGGTCGAAGTCGATCCAGTGACGGTAGCACTTGGGCTTCCACTCGAAATCCTGGGGGCCGCCTTCCCGCTGGAAGAGTGTCCACACGTAGGCGCGCGCCACCTCGCGGCCCCAGCGCAGAGCCTCCCCCTCGTCGCGCGCCTCGATGAAGAGGGCCTTCGACTCCTCCTCCTCCCATCCGTACATGGGGTTGGTGGCGAGCTCGTCCGGCGTCTCGTAGCAGAAGACAAACAGGAATCTCGGCATGGTCCTCTCCCGATCTGGTGGGAACCCGGCTCCTCGACGCGGTGAAACGTCCAAAAAGGGAGCGGGACTCCGCTTGGATCATGCTTGCCTTATCTTTCGTCTGCGCGTCGCGTCCGTGACGGTTTGGCAACACGGTTCCTCCCCGTGCGGCCGCCCTACGCGCGGGGCCCCACGCGGGGCCCCATCCGTCGTAGAATGGGAGAGGAGGACGGGGCGCCGTGAGAAAGAGAAGAACCCTCGGGCCCATGCTTGCGGCGGCGTTGCTCGCCTCGCTGCTTCTTCTTCCCACCCGGGGGCAGCCGGCTCCGGGCGGCACGCCGGCCGATGGGAAGATCTTCCGGATCCTGGACCTCATCAGCAAGAAGATCAACGGCTCCGTGGTTTTCAGCGGGATCATCCCCCGCTCGGTGGCCATCACGCGGAATCAGGATGGGGCGTGCGCCATCTGCATCAATTGCCCTCGGGAGGCAGACGCCCGCGGAACCGATGCGCCCAAGACCGGGGCTCCGGGATCCAACGCCGTGGCCGCGCCTGCCGGGACGGACGCGGGGGTCTCGTCGGGTCAGCTCCTGGTATGCGATCTCTCCTCCCTCTGGAACCCGCGCTTCATGGACGGAAGCTTCACGTTCGCCAACGACACCGGATACGACGAGGATGGAGGGCGGTACGAGGTCTATCCCACGGCGGGTTCCGACACCGCCACCTGCCTCCTGGGCAAGCTCCTCTTTCTCGCCGGTCGCGGACCAGCGGGGAGCGCTCTCCGCTCACCCCGGGATCTCTCCTTCCAGATCGCCCTCCGGCGGTGGGGAAGCACCTACCTGGCGCCCATCGGGGGCTGTCAGCAGGCCCCTCGAAAATTCAGGGAGGGTGATCCCGGAGCGCGGGAGGCCAAAGAGCAGGCCGCGCGGCACTTCGACGACTCCCCCGACTGGGCGGGGCGCTATCGCACCGCCTGGGCGTTCCGAAACGGCGCAACGGACAACGCCCTGCTGGACGCCGTGGCCCTGTTTGCCTCGGACGGGGACGAATTCCTGATGGTCATCGACCTCCGCAAGCTGGAGTCGCCGCAGGCCACCTACTTCTGGGCTCCCTACCACTACTACCAGAGCATCCACCTCGACCGCCACACCCTCGCCGTCGAAGGGGACACCGAGGCGGGAGGGGGCGGCTATCAGCCCTCCACCACCATCGAGTACCCCTACGCCGTGGTGATCGGACAGTACGCCAGGCTCCGGCTCACCAGTCCCACGGGAACGCCGGAGGTGCTCCTGGTGGTGGGGCCCTGCCAGGAGTGCCCATAGCCTGCCGTGCCGGACGGACGGCCACCGCCGCCTGTGACCGGCGTCACACTCCACGGTCCCATGGGCGCACCGGATCGCCGGTCCTCCGGGGCGGCTCGTTGAAACGTACGGCGGTGGGTGCTTTTTCCGCTCTCCCCGCGGGCGCGCTCCGCTCCGGCGCGGCCGCCGCGCCCGCCCTGAAACCTTTATTTCGCGGCTTTTTCGTGCTAGGATGATGTCTAGCTTCGGAGATTGCGGTCTTATGGAAGATGGGCTGGACGGACGGCTGGATGCGGGGCTTCGAGAGCGCCTCCGGCGAGTGCGGCTGCTCCTGCTGGACGTGGATGGCGTGCTCACCGACGGCGGTCTCTTCTACGGATCCGGCGATGCCGAGATGAAGCGATTCGACGTGAAGGACGGAGCCGGCATGTTCCTGGCCGGGAAGTTCGGGCTCGAGGTGGGCATTCTCACCGGAAAGAGTTCCCCCATGGTGGCCAAGAGGGCCCAGGAGCTGGGCATCACCCGCGTGGTACAGGGAGCCCTGGACAAAGTGCCCGCCCTCGAAACGATCCTTGGCGACGGGCGCTACTCCCTCAGCGAGATGGCCTACGTTGGGGACGACGTGCTGGACCTGCCGGTCATCCGGAGGGCCGGCTTTTCGGCCTGTCCCGCCGATGCACATCCCCTGGTGCGGGAGCGGGTGGATTACGTCTGCGAGCACCGGGGAGGTTCGGGCGCCGTTCGGGAAGTGATCGATCTGATCCTAGCCGCCCAGGGCAAGTGGCGCCTCGTCCTGGAACAGTACTGGGAGGACGCGCATGCATAACCTCTTGAGCACCCTGAAGTGGACCCTGATCACCGCCATGATCCTCCTGTGGCTCGGCCTTTGCCTCATGAACCGGGAGGAGGTCTGTTCGCTGGTGATCATTCCCGGCTACCTCGCCTTCCAGCGGGTTCCCCTCTCCGTGACGCTCATTTTCCCTCTGCTGGTGGCCTTCGTGGTCTTCACGGTGGTGGGCATGCTGGATCAGGTGGACCATTTTCTGCAGGCCCGGGAGCTCAAGAAGCGCATCCGGGACCTGGAGCAAGAGGTGACCCAGCTCCGCAACCTGCCCATCCGCGAGAGCCTCCTCAGCCAGCGCACCCTGCAGGAGGAGAACAGGACGTGATAGCAACGGCCGGAGAGCAGTGGGTCGTCGTCCTCATCATCCTGGTCTTTCTCTTCGGGCTGTTCTTGGGCGCGCGCCTGCCCATGCCTCGCAGGAAAGGGCGCGGTGACCGCGACCCCCGGCAGTCCCCCGGCTACATCCGCGGCATGTACGCCATGCTCACGGGAGACGTGGAGACCGCCATCGAGAACCTCTCGAAGGTGGTCGAACTCTCCTCCGACCCCATCGAAGTCTACCTGGCCCTGGGCAACCTCTACCGCCAGCGCGGTCAGATCGACAGGGCCATTCGCGTGCACCAGTCCCTGCTGACGCGCGCCGGCCTCTCCGAGGAGGATCGGGTCCTGGCTCTCAACGCGCTCGGCATGGACTTCCGCACGGGCGGCCTCATGGACCGCTCCATGAAGACCTTCCGGGAGTCGCTGGCGCTCAGCCCCAAGGACCCCGACGCCCTGACCCACCTGGTCAAGCTCTCCGAGGACCTGGGTGAATGGGGTGATGCCTACGATTACGCGGTCCGCCTGCACAAGGTGCGCCGCCATCGCGATCCCAGCATCCAGTCCTACCTCCTGGCCCAGAAGGCCCAGCGCCTGGCCGAGGGCGGGATGCACCTGCGGGCCGCCTGGGACCTGCACCGCGCCATCCGCCTCTACCCCGAGAACATGATGGCCTACATCTTCCTGGCACGCCTGCGGCTCAAGGTGGGCAAGCCGGAGAAGGCCAGGCGGGTCCTCCAGAAGGCCCTCAGGGCCATTCCCCACAAGTCCTTCATGGTGCTCGGCCTTCTCAAGGAGGTCTCCCTCCAGACCCAGGATGTGGCGGGGTACATGCAGACCCTCCATTCCCTCGCTGAGGAACACCACCAGAAGCGCGCCATGCTCCAGCTCCTGCAGGAATATCTGGACCTCAAGCGGAGGGATCAGGTCATGCCCCTCGTGCGCGAGCTGGTGAAGCACTTCGGACGGTCCCGCCTGGTGCAGAGAACGTTGTGGGACCTCCTTCGCAAGGGCCTGCTCAGCCAGGAGGAGCAGGATGAGCTCACGGCCATGCTGGCCGCCAGCGACCAGATGCTGGACCATTTCAACTGCATCTACTGCGGCTACAAGACACTCGAAATTCTCCACCGCTGCCCCAACTGCAAGGAGTGGCACTCCTTCGCCGATGGGGAGTGAGGAGATGGAAACAGAGAACCAGGAGACGGGGAGGCAGAGAAACCGGGGAGCAGCGGCCTCGCCGCATGACTCAAAGGCTCAATAGCTTCATAGCTTGATAGCTTAATAGCTTAATCGCTCAATCGCTTAATCGCTTAATGGCTTAATCTCCTCATCGTTTGGCATGTTCATCGCTCCAGGTCAGAGGGAACCGGAACCATGAGAGGCAGTGGCTTTCATTCGATGGCCGAGTTGGCCAGGGGTCTCAGGGAGGACAAGAGGCTGCCCGGCGACGTGGCCCAGCGCCTCGCTTACGCCTTCAGCCTGCCCGCGGCCGCGCTCAAGGTTCGTCAGGACGGGGGCTGTCTGGTGCTCTCCACCGCAGACAAGACCGTCCGCTTCGCGCTCACGGGCATGGAGGGGAACCTCCTGAGGTGGCTGTCGGAAGAGGGTTACTCGGAAATCAGGAGCGTGCGATGGTCTGCGGGATGAGGGCGGAGGAGCTGGACCGGTTGCTCCTCGCGGCTCTTCGGGAAGACGCCCCCTTCGGCGACAAGACGACCGACGCGCTCGGCATCGAGAAGGAAGCCTCGGCCGTCCTTCTTGCCAAGCAGCAGCTAGTCCTGGCAGGCCTTCCGGCGGCCCTGCGCACCTTCACCCTGGCCGATTCCGCCTGCCGCACCGACGCCGCGTGCGATGAGGGGGCCGCAGTGGCGCCACGAACCAAGATCGCCGCGGTTCGGGGCCCGCTGGCCGCCATCCTGCTGGCAGAGCGCACGGCCCTGAATCTCCTTCAGCGGCTCTCGGGTGTCGCCACGCAGACCCGCCTCGCCGTGGAGGCCGTGGCGGGCACCGGCACGCGTATCCTGGACACGAGGAAGACGACCCCCGGCCTGCGCGCCCTCGAGAAGTACGCCGTCCGGATCGGCGGCGGGGTGAACCACCGCATGGGCCTCTCCGACGGGATCCTGCTCAAGGACAACCACATCGCCGCCGCAGGATCGGTGGCCAAGGCGGTAGCGTTGGCACTATCCCATGCGGGGCCTCTGTGGAAGGTCGAGGTGGAGGTCCAGACGCTGGAACAGTTCCGCGAGGCCACGTCCGCCGGTGCCCAGGTGATCCTCCTGGACAACATGAGCATCGAGGAGATGGCGGCGGTGGCGGCTGAACGCCCGCCCGGCGTCCTGCTGGAAGCCTCGGGGGGGATGACGCTGGACCGCCTCCCCGCCGTGGCCGCCACCGGCGTGGATTACATCTCCATGGGGGCCCTCACCCATTCGGCGCCCGCCGTGGACATCTCCCTCGAACTGGACTGAGCCATGGATCGCGAACGGCTCCTACAGGGCTTCATCCCGACCTGGCTGGGAGGGACCCTGGAGTTGCACGGGATCCTATCCTCTACCAACGACAGAGCCAGAGAGCTCCTGGACCAGATCGGTCCGGAGGCTCATGGGGCGGTGATTCTGGCCGATGGCCAGCGGTCCGGGCGGGGACGGTTTGGCCGCCGCTGGCACTCGCCGCCCGGCCTGGGTCTCGCGCTCAGCGTCGCGCTCTGGCCGTCCGCGGCGGCGGACGACCTCACCTGCCTGCCCGTGGCGGGCTCCCTCGCGGTGCTCCGGGCGATCGAGCGCACCGCGGGCGCCTCGCCCGCGCTCAAGTGGCCCAACGATGTTCACCTGGACGGGCGCAAGGTGGCCGGCGTCCTTCTGGAGGGCCGGTGGAACGGAGAGGCATCGGCCGGACTCGTGCTGGGCATGGGAGTGAACCTCACCCACCGGCCCGAGGATTTCCCGCCCGAGCTCCGGGAGGTTTCCACCTCGGTCTTCGCCAGCACGGGGCGACGAATCCCCGTGGAGGAGGCCGCCGCCGCCCTGCTCACCGAACTGGGCCCGCTTTTGGAGCTCGGGCTCAGCCGCCCCCGGGCGCTCCTGGAAGCCGCCTCGACCCATTGGGGCCACCGGCAAGGCGAGTGGCTCGAGGTGAGCGCCGGCGACGACCGTTTTCGGGGGCGCTTCGTTCGGGTGGCACAGGACGGCGCCCTGATCGTGAGGACGGGTGACGAGGAGAGAGAGGTGCGCTTCGGCGATGTCACGCGCCTGAGGAGGGCCCCATGACGCTGGTGCTCGACGTGGGCAACACCCATACGACGGTAGCCTTGTTCGACGGATCGGTCCTGCTGCGCTCGTGGCGCCTCTCGACGGCGCGCCACCGCACTTCGGACGAGTGGGGCGCCCTGATGAAGAGCCTCTTCCACATCCACGATCTGGATATGGGCCGGGTGACCGGCATCGCCATCTCCTCCGTTGTCCCGCCGGCGGACGCTCCGCTTCGCGAGATGTGCAGGCAGTACCTGGGCAGGGAGCCCCTCTTCGTGGTTCCGGGCGTCAAGACCGGCCTGCAGATCCACTATGACAACCCGACCGAAGTGGGCGCTGACAGAATTGTCAACGCCGTGGCCGTGCTGGCCAAGTACGCCGTACCCGCCATCGTGGTGGATTTCGGCACGGCCACCACCTTCGACATGCTCGACGGAGAGGGTGCCTACCTCGGCGGCGTCATCGCGCCTGGGCTCGGCATCTCCTCCGAGGCGCTCTTCGAAAAGGCCGCCAAGCTTCCCAAGGTGGAGATCGTGAAACCCCCCCGGGTCATCGGGAAGAGCACCGTGGTCGCCATGCAGTCCGGGCTCTACTGGGGCTACATCGGCCTGGTGGAGGGCATCCTCAAGCGCATGAAGCGGGAGTTCGGCCCGGTCAAGACGGTGATCGCCACGGGGGGGCTCGCGCCCGTGCTGGCCAAGGATTGCCCCTCGGTGGACGTGACCGACGAAAACCTCACGCTGGAGGGGTTGCGCATCCTCTACGAGAGGAACAAGGGGTGAGGGAAGATCTTCAAAGCGCAAGGAAGGAATCACCACGGAGGCAGAGAGGGGGTGGATTGGGAAAAGATCACCGCGAAGGCGCAAAGGCACGAAGGGATTTGGAATCGGGGATTCGGATGGCGGATGGCGAATTGAAAAAGACCGCCGGGCTTCCCCTCCCGGCCCCCGCTCGTCCCCTCTCTCATGTCGCCACAACGGCCGTAGGAGCGCTCTCCGGAGCGCCTCGTTTCGGGCTCGGCGCATCGGCCTCTGGAGAGGCCTCCCACAGCTCTTCCGCGTCCCGTTTCGCGCCCATTTCCCCTCACTCCTCACTTCCCACTCCTCACTCCCTTGCCCATGTCTGACGAACTCAGAACCTACTTCGAAAGGATCGAGGGAAGTTTCTGCAGCCACCGCGGCGCCCCACTGCTCCTCTCGCCCCTGGATTTCGAGAAGGCGGTGGAGTGGTTCGCCGCGGGCATTTCTCCAGAGGTCGTCGAGGAGGGCATCGCAGAGTACTTCTCCCGTCTGGCGGCCCGCAAGGTGCCGCTGCGGCGGGCCATCTGTCTCGCCTTCGCGGAGGAGTGCATCCTCAAGGCGAGGGAGGCTCACCGCAGGGCGGCCGTGGGGCGCAGCGCGGGCATCGAGGCCGGGACGCCCCCGGGAGAGCGGGTGAAGGCGTTTCTGTCGATTCGCGTGGCACGACTAAAAGCCTTCTCGGACGGTCCTTTCGCGGATCGCCTTCCGGTCCTCGCCCGCCTTTGCGCCTCGGCCGCGGTGGAACTCGAAGGCCTGCTGCCCCGCTGCGACGAGCCCATGTCGCGCTTGGAGGGCCGGCTGGCCCCGCTGGATCGGGAGCTCTCCCGGCTCGTTCTCCTGGAAGCCCCCGCGGAAGCCGCCGCCGCCTGGCGCCACGAGGCGCTGCAGCGCCTCGGCTCCCTGGCCCAATCCATGGACGAGGAGGCGCTGCGGCAGATCGTGGACAAGCTCGCCTGCCAGGCGGCGCTCCGCGAGCTGGAGCTGCCCCGCCTCTCCCTCCTCTTCATGGAGGACGAGGGATGACCGGTCGAGCCCTCGTATTGCGCAGCCGTGACCCGATTCCCGACGCCGTCGGCGACTCGCTGAAGGCGTTGGGCATGACGGCCCTCTGGGAGGTCAGCCCTACCCAATGGAGAGCCTATTTCCCCCAGAAGGCCCCGGACCCCGTTGACCCGCTCCGCGAGCGCCATCCTGACGTCGAGTGCGGATGGGAGGAGGAGCCGGCGGTGGATTGGGCCGGGCGCTACCAGTCCTCCCTGCGGCCGTTGGCCATCGGGCGTCGATTCGCCGTCCTCCCCTCCCTCGCCCTGGACAATCCGTGGTCCGAGCGGATCCCCCTGCGCCTCATGCCGGGAATGGCTTTCGGCACCGGCGAACACTACACGACCGCCTCCTGCCTTCGCCTCCTGGAGGAGATGCCCTCGTCTCCCGCCTCGGTCCTGGACGTGGGGTGCGGAAGCGGCATCCTGGCGGCCGCATCCTGCAAGCTCGGATGCCCGCGCGTGACCGCCTGCGACGTGGATGCGGACGCCCTCCTCGTGGCGGGGGAGACGGCCGCGGCCAACGGCGTCTCGTACCGCCTGGTCGAAGGAAGCGCCGCTCAGGTGGAGGGGGAGTTTGACCTCGTCTTCGCCAATATCCTGGCCGAGACTCTCTCGGCCATCCTGCCGGATCTCGCCGCCCGGCTCGCACCCGGAGGCTTGCTGGCCGGAAGCGGGATCGCCTCCGGCAGGCAGGAGCAGGTCCTGGCCGCTGCCTCGTCTCTGGGCCTGGTGCTGATGGAGAGCCGAACCGACGGCGAATGGTGGACTCTCCTCTGGAGGGCCCCCCTCTCCCGCATGGGCTGAGGGCGCCGACTGTTCCGTCATGAGGGACTGGAGACCGCCCTGGCCCAAGAACGGGGGAGGTCTTTCGAGGGACGCCACCCCAATCGGCCTTATGCTTCCAGTCAATACGTGTTTCTGCCTTATAAAATAAGGCTGATAATTGCTGTGCTTAACCGCTGTGCAGCCTCCGCGATCCTCCTTCTTTTCCAAGGGTTCATGAAAAATCCACAGCCTTACCCACAGTTTTATCCACAGGTTCGGTGGAAAAGCCAGGGGGCATCAAACCTTCTGTAGTACGTCCTTTCAGGCGGGTCAAATCGCAGAAACAAAGACGCGCTATCTCCAGCGTTTCATTCGTTTTTGTAAGGGCGGTGCAGCCAGGATGGCGCGCCAGGTCGGCACACAAGGACAGAATGGAATCGGAAGTGAATGCGCGGGACGCTCACCCCGCCGCGGTTCGGAGCCGGCCAAGCGATCCATTTTGGACAGCCACTGCGGGCGTGGGCGCATGCCCCACAGGAGGTAAGCGGGGGTGCCCTCCGTCCCCATCGCCCCCGTCCTCATGCTCCTCGCTCCCCGCTCCCTGCTTCTTCCTTCAGTCCGCGTCCCGCTCCCCCTCCTCCAGAATTCGCCGTGCATTGCGGACCAGTCCGTCATACCTAGCCCGCCTCAGCGCCGAGCCCCGCGTCGACTCGTCCCACTCTGCTTCGGTCATCGCGGCGATCGGTCCGGGGGGGGGCGCGAACCAGCCCTCTCTGGGCCGAAAGGCCTCCTCCCCGGCGAGGGGAGCCCGCCGGTTGAAGGGGCAGACCTCCTGGCACCGGTCGCACCCGAAGAGGTGGCCGGACAGGGCCGGAGCCTCCGGCGGGAAAGCTCCCCGATGCTCGATGGTCCAGGTGGCAAGGCAGCGGGAGGCGTCCAGCACGCCCGGCCGGGGGAAGGCCCGCGTGGGGCAGCCCTTCATGCAGAGGGCGCAATCGCCGCAGCCGTCGGCCACCCGATCAGGCGAATCCTCCAGCGGCAGGTCCGTCAGGATCTCCCCCAGGAAGAGGTAGGAGCCGTAGCGGGGGTGAATCAGCAGGCCGTTCTTCCCGATGAAACCCAGGCCGGCTCTGGCCGCCAGCGCCCGCTCCATGACGGGCATGGCGTCCACGCCCGCGTGCGCGAGGTAGCCGAGGCGCCGCAGCAGGTGGACAGCCGGCCTGAGCTTCGCCATCACCACCTTGTGATAGTCCCTTCCCCAGGCGTAGCGGGAGACCCAGGCCCTCCCCCGCCCGGTCCAGACCGCCGAGAACTCCCGCCGCGTGTTGTAGGGCAGGGCCACGCAGAACACGCCCCGCGACCACGGCAGGAAGGCCTCCGGCGCCCGTCGGAGGTGCGCCGTGGAAGCCATGTACCCCAGCGGACCGTGCAGGCCCGCCGCGACCCAGGCATCGTAGGCGGAGGACTCCTCCTCCATCCGGCCGGAGCAGGTTCCCACCAGCGGAAAACCTGTCCGTCCCAGCGCGGCCACCACCTCCTGAATGATCTCGGCCCTCTCCATGACCCCATGATACCCTCGCCCCATCTCCTGGGGCAGGTCCGCGGAGAGAACCGCTCCCCTTCCCGATCCGGCCGGCCCTCCGGCTACCCGCCGTTTCTCACGTTTCGCTTCTCGCGTCTCGCTCCGTTGGCGCCTTGACTTGCACAGGCCCCCGCTCTATCGTGCAGACTGTTGCAAGGGGCGCGGCCGAGCAGCCGCTGAGATGCCCATCCGGGATTCCGGCGCCGGGCAGTCCCTCAGAACCTGATCCAGGTCATGCTGGCGGAGGGATAGCAACGTACCGTCTCCCCCACCCCCAGCATGGACGGGCCATGATCCGGGCCGCGATGCCCGGAAGAGGAGTCCGGCCATGTCCGAGCACGTCGCCCCCACCGCCGCTCTGCGCGGCGTCTCCTTCCCCGGAAGCCGGAAGGTGTACCGCACCGGCTCACGGCCCGACCTTCGGGTGCCGTTCCGCGAGATCCCGCTGTCGCCGACCGGCGGCCGCTTCAAGCCCGGCGCCAACGCCCCTCTCCGGGTCTACGACACCTCGGGTCCCTACACCGATCCGGACCAGCTGACCGACATCCGCAAAGGCTTGCCGGCGCTGCGTCGAGCCTGGATTCTCGAGCGCGGAGACGTGGAGGAATACGCGGGCCGGGAGATCAAGCCCGTGGACGACGGCCGGGCGCACGGCGCTCCACGCCCCGAGGCTTTCCCCGGCCTTCACCGCAGACCGCTCAGGGCCAAGGCCGGTGGTAACGTCACACAGATGCACTACGCCCGCCGGGGCATCGTCACCCCCGAAATGGAGTTCGCCGCCCTGCGCGAGGGCTTCGATCCCGACGCCGTTCGCCGCGAGATCGCCGAGGGGCGGGCCATCCTGCCCGCCAACCTGAACCATCCCGAGAGCGAGCCCATGATCATCGGGCGCGCATTTCTCGTGAAGATCAACGCCAACATCGGCAACTCCGCCGTGGCCTCCTCCATCGAGGAGGAGGTCGAGAAGATGGCCTGGGCCATCCGGTGGGGCAGCGACACGGTCATGGACCTCTCCACCGGCCGGGACATCCACACGACCCGCGAGTGGATCCTCCGCAACTCGCCCGTGCCCATAGGGACGGTCCCCATCTACCAGGCCCTGGAGAAGGTGGGCGGCAGGCCCGAGGAGCTCACCTGGGAGCTCTTCAGGGATACACTCGTGGAGCAGGCCGAGCAGGGGGTGGACTACTTCACCATCCACGCGGGCGTACGGCTCCGGTACGTGCCGCTGACGGCCAGACGGCTGACGGGCATCGTATCCCGGGGGGGCTCCATTCTTGCGGGCTGGTGTCTGGCGCACCACCAGGAGAACTTCCTCTACACGCACTTCGCGGAGATCTGCGAAATCATGAAGTGCTACGACGTGGCCTTCTCCCTCGGCGACGGCCTGAGGCCGGGCTCCATCGCGGACGCCAACGACGAGGCCCAATTCGCCGAACTGGAGACCCTCGGTGAGCTGACGCGGATCGCGTGGGACCAGGACGTCCAGGTCATGATCGAGGGGCCCGGGCACGTGCCCATGCACAAGATCCAGGAGAACATGGCCCGCCAGGTGGCCGTCTGCCACGAGGCGCCCTTCTACACGCTGGGGCCTCTCACGACGGACATCGCCCCCGGCTACGACCACATCACATCGGCCATCGGCGCCGCCATGATCGGGTGGATGGGGACGGCCATGCTCTGCTACGTGACGCCCAAGGAGCATCTCGGACTGCCGGACCGGGATGACGTGAAGGCGGGGGTCATCGCCTACAAGATAGCCGCCCACGCCGCCGACCTGGCCAAGGGACACCCGATGGCCCAGCGCTGGGACGACGCGCTTTCCAAGGCGCGGTTCGAGTTCCGCTGGGAGGACCAGTTCAACCTGAGCCTGGACCCCGAGTCGGCCCGCGCCATGCACGACGAGACGCTGCCCGCCGAGCCCGCCAAGGGGGCGCACTTCTGCTCCATGTGCGGGCCCAAGTTCTGCTCCATGAAGATCACCCAGGACGTGCGCGAGTACGCCGAGCGGCACGGCCTGGCCCCCGAGGCGGCCATCGAGGCGGGAATGGCCGAAAAGGCCAAGGAGTTCATCGAGACTCAAGCCGGCCCGAAATAGACGGGGCCGCCGGCTCAGAACCCCGGCCGGGCCCCGGGCGCGCAATTGGCGCGGCGCCCGCGGGTCCCGTCGCGGGCACGCCGGCGGCGGCGTGGCCTCCGTCCTGGCTCTCCTTCATGCCCTCGCGGGAGCCGCCCCCTTCTTTCGTGACCGTGCCCCAGCTTTGCCGTATACTTCAGGTAGGAACTGGAGGGGACATGATCAAGGAGGCGATGGGGCTCGTGCCGCCCGAAGGGGTCAAGATCCTGATGACCCTCTTCCTCTCCTTCCTGATCGGACTGGAGCGGGAGGAGAGCCGGTCCCGGGCGGGGCATTACTACTTCGGCGGGGTCAGGACCTTTCCTCTCATCGGGCTCCTCGGCTACTCCATGGCCCTCATCTCCGGGCCCCAGCTCATCCCGCTGGCGCTAGGGTTCGGCGTGGTGGGCGCGTTTCTGCTCCTCTCCTACCAGCACAAGCTTCACACCGACCAGGAGGCCGGCCTCACCACCGAGATCTCCGGCCTGGGCACCTTCGTCCTGGGCGTCCTGGTGCAGCACGACCAGTTTTGGATCGCCACCACCATCGTGGTGATCAGCATGCTCCTCCTGGAGCTGAAGGTCGGGCTGGAAAGCCTGGCCCGCCGGCTGCCCAGCGAAGAGATCGCCACCTTCACCAAGTTCCTGCTGATCACCGCGGTGATCCTTCCCGTGGTCCCTGACCACGCCTTCACGGCATTCAGGCTCAACCCTTTCAAGACCTGGGTGATCGTGGTGGCCGTGAGCACCATCTCCTACGGGAGCTACGTCCTGCAGAGAAAGACCCGCGGACGCGGGGGAGTGGCCCTCTCCGCCATCCTGGGAGGAGCCTATTCCTCCACCGTCACGACCGTGGTCCTGGCCAAGAAGGCCAAGGACCAGACCCGCCCGCACCTCTTCTCCGGGGCCATCCTCATGGCCTCCGGCATCATGTACCTTCGCCTGGCCATCCTGGTGGCGATCTTCAACCGGCCCCTGGGCGATCGCCTCGTCATGCCGTTCCTCCTGCTCGCGCTCGTGGGCCTGGCCGCCGGCGCCCTGTGGGGGCGCAGGCGTGACCCGGAGTCTCCCGAGGCGAACGCCTCCCACGAACCCAAGAACCCCCTGGAACTGCGGGCCGCCTTTCTCTTCGCGGCCATCTTCCTGGCGGTCATGGTGGCTACCGACCTCACCGTCCACTACTTCGGCATCGGCGCCCTCTACGCCCTGGCCGCCCTCATGGGCGTGACGGACGTGGATCCCTTCATCCTCAGCCTGACCCAAACCGCCGGCGGCGTCACTCCCCTGGTCGCCGCCGCCGCCGGCATCCTCATCGCCGCGTCCAGCAACAACGTGGTCAAAGGCATCTACGCCTACGCCTTCGCCGATCGGAAGACGGGCATCCAGTGCCTGCTCCTCCTCCTGGCCCTCGCGGCCCTGGGTCTCGTGCCCCTGTTCTTCCTCTGAGCAGCGATCCTCCAGCCGCGCGGCCGGGGTTTCCAAATTCCGCGATTGGACGTGGTCGTAGCGCCGAAAGGCCGATGGGAAGTCGCTTTTGCCAAAGCCGGCCTTCACCCATGAGTCCCAATCCCGCGATTGGACGTGGTAGTGGCGCCGAAAAGCAGATGGAAAGTAGTGTTCGTGAAAGCCGGTCTTCACCCGCCAAGGGATTTGAATTGCCTCCGACCCCGGATTTGATCCGGGGGAGGAAGCCCCATGGCGGGGTGGGGCCCGGGCGGGCTTTGCCCCTGGGGCGGGGAGGGAAAGGCCCTACCCGTTTGGGAGACGCTTCCTTTCCCGCGTGAACCCTCCCCGCGATCGAAGGCAGAGCATTTCAGTCGCGGAATTCGGGGGGGGCGGATGGGGAGGGCCACGCGCACCGCGGCCCCGCATTGATGCCCCCCGACAGGGATGGTATTCTGATGCGCGGGGACGAGGCATCTCGTGTTCCCGGACTTGGCGATGGTCACCCCGTACCCCGTCGAGGGAGGTGATCCCATGAGCGCCGGATCCACGCCCATCCGGGTCCCGACCGTGGCCGGAGCCTTCTACCCCGCCCACCCCCTCCAACTCAAGACCGCCGTGGAGCGGTTCCTCGTGAGGACGACCGATCCCGTCACGGCCACGGCCCTCATCGTGCCCCACGCCGGTTACATCTACAGCGGCGCGACGGCGGGCAAGACTTTCGCCGCCGTCGACCTGCCCAGGCGCCTCTTCATCCTGTGCCCGAACCATACGGGGATGGGCGGCCCCCTCTCCTGCTGGTCCAGGGGCGCCTGGGCGACGCCCCTCGGCGAGACCCTCGTGGACGAGGAGCTGGCGGCGCTCCTGATGGCCTCCGCCCCCCTCGTCCAGCACGACGAACTGGCGCACCGCCGCGAGCACGCCGTCGAGGTCCAACTCCCCTTCCTCCAGGTCTACCTGGGAAGCTTCTCCTTCGTGCCCGTCGTGGTGGGGACCCAGGACTTCGAGCAACTCGAGGCGCTCGGCCGCGGCCTGGCCAGAGCCGCTGAGGCCGTAAGCCCCGCCGCCGCCATCATCGTCTCCAGCGACATGAACCACTACGAAAGCGCCTCGGTCAACAGGCAGAAGGACGAGCAGGCCCTGCACACCGTACTCAGCCTGGATCCGGCCGCGCTGTATCGGGTTGTGCACCAGCGCCACATCACCATGTGCGGCTATGCACCGGCGGTCAGCGCCCTGGTGGCCGCGCATCTCCTCGGAGCGGATCGCGCCGAAGTCGTGGACTATACCCACTCGGGCCAGATCACGGGCGACGACGCCGAGGTGGTCTCCTACGCGGGAGTCCGAATTTATAAGGAGCCGGCGTGAGGGGTCGGCTTTGGCTCTGCCTGCTGGCCATGCTCGCCCTGCCGGCGGCGGCCCAGATCAACCCGATTCCGTGGCACCCCAGGCCGGCTCCCCCGCCGGCTTCCGCCAAGGCCAACGCGGGCCATCCCGCTGCTCCAGCCGCGCCGCCCAAGTTTCACATGACCTTTGACAAGGTGACGACGGTGTCACCCGGCGTCTACCTCGCCGAAGGAAATGTCAAATTCACCTACCAGGACATGCTCCTGACGGCCGATTCGGTGACGTATGACACGAACAAGGGAACGCTCTGGGCCACCGGCAGGGTGGCCGTGGACTTCCAGGACTTCACCGCCTCCGGAAGCGAGCTGACCTACGACCTGAACACGGGCAAGGGCACCCTGATGGACGCCTACGGTGTCCAGAAGGACGGGGACTTCACGGTCTACGGGAAGGAGATCCGCAAGATCGGCGAAGGGTGGTTCGAGGTCATCGACGGCACCTTCACCTCCTGCGCGGCGGCCGTTCCCCCCTGGAGCATGAAGGTGAGCCACGCCAAGTTCCACGTGGACCACTACGCCTTCCTGACCAACCCCCGCTTCCACGTGCGTCAGGCCCCCGCCCTCTATCTCCCCTACCTGATCTGGCCCATCAAGCCCGCGCGCTCGACGGGCCTCCTGATCCCCGAGATCGGCAACTCCAGCAACCAGGGTTTTACGGTGAACAACGCCTTCTTCATCGCCCCCTCCGACTGGTGGGACGACACGGTCTACGTGGATCATTACAGCAGGGAGGGCTGGGGGCTGGGTGAGGAGTTCCGGTACGTGCCCTCCACCGACACCTACGGATGGTTCCACGGCTACTACATCCGACAGAACAGCGACGGCCAGAAGCGCTGGGACTTCTCCTGGGCCCACATGCAGAACTTCCGGCACGGCTGGTATTTCATGGCGAACATCAACCTCCTCTCGGACATCAACTTCTTCAGGGACTACCAGCGGGACTACACGCTGAGCACCCTGTCGGGCCTCGACTCCAGCCTCTATCTGGTTCGCAACTGGGGGCCCTACTCCCTGACCTTCAAGGCCGAACGCCAGAATCAGTATTTCACCGAGGGGCAGGACCTCGTCCAGCGGACCCAGCCCGGCGTGGAATGGCGATCCAGCCTCCATCCCCTGGTGGGCGACCTCTACTGGGGGTTCGAGACCTCCGCGGACCTGTTCCACAAGGAGTGGGCCCAGTACACTCCCACCACCCAGAAATTCTCCGTCGGCTACAACCGCCTGGACGTGCACCCCTATTTCGAGCTTCCGCTCCACCCGGCCCTCTGGCTGGACATCACCCCCCGGTTGGAGCTGCGGGCCACGCATTACTCCGAGAGCCAGGACCCCTCCACGCAGCAATACGACGCCGGCCAGCTCTGGCGGAGCTACGCCCGGTTCTCGGTCGACGTGGTGGGCCCCCGCTTCTACCGCCGGTATAAGAACTCCATCAAGCACGTCATCGAACCCTACGTGACCTACAGCTACGTCTCCCCCGACGCCCACGCGCTGAGGGCGCCCATCTTCGACGAGGTGGACCAGGTGGGGCTCAACGTCAGCCAGGTGGAGTACGGCGTGCGGAACCGGGTCTACGGGCCCAAGGGTGACCTGCGCCTGGACAGCTCGCTGTACCAGGACTACAGCTTCAAGAGCGACCTGCTGACCTCGGGACCCCGGCACAGCCGCCAGGGCCCGGTGACCCTCCTCGTGCGCCTCTGGCCGACGGCTTCCTGGAGCTGCGACCTCAGGCTGCGCTACAACAGCCTCACGCGGGCCATGGACGGCCAATCGCTCTCCGTCACCTACCGTCCCAGAAAGAAAGAGAGCGACGATTTCATCCGCCTGACCTACCTGAAGTCCGGTACCCTGGGCGTCAGCCAGATCACCGATCTCACGCAGAACCCCCAGTCGAAGGAGATTCGGCTGGCCTCCGCCCTGACCCTCGCGGACGGGAAGGTGAGCATCAATCCCTCACTGGAACGGGACCTCAAGAAGAAGGCCTGGCGCGACAGGCACCTCACCTTCTGGTACCACGGAAGCTGCTTCTCCCTGGGCTTCGAGGCGGGCAAGCGGACCATCGGGACCTTCACCGATTCCGAATACCGCTTTCTCGTGAGCCTCAAGGGGGTGGGCACCGTGGTGGACCTCTGGGGCGGAACGGGTACCTATTGAGAAGAGGGAAGGCGAAACGGGGATTGGGGATGGGGGACTGGGGAATTCGGATCGGGCATCGGGGCCTGGGGTTTGTCGCGCTTCGCCTCCCGCGTCCCGCGTCTGACGTCCCGCTTTCCCTTCCAGGCGATTGACATGAAAGCGGACACTTCCCGGGAAATCATCCGCAAGCTTCTGCACATCGCCATGGGCCTCTTCGCCGTCGCCTTGCACTGGCTCTCTCCCTGGCAGGCGGCGCTCTGCGCCCTGGCGGCCCTGTGCCACAACCTCTGGCTCTTCCCCCACTACGGCAGGAGGAAACTGGAGCGCCCGGAGGAGAAGGCCCTCGGCTACTCGGGCATGATCGGATACCCGGCCATCGTCCTCACGCTCTGCCTTCTCCTCCCCGCCTCGGCCGCGGGCCTTGATCCCGTGCGCCAGGCCTCCGGCGCGGAACCCACCAACGTGCTCTGGGCCGCCGCCGGGGCGTGGGGCCTGCTGGCCTTCGGAGACGCCTTCGCGGCGCTATTCGGCCTCGGCCTGAGGGGCCCCGCGCTGCCGTGGAACCCGCGAAAGCGGTGGACGGGCCTGCTCGGGTTCATCCTCGTCGGAACGCCCGCGGCCTTCGCCCTCGCCTACTTCTGCGCCTACGGGGACCTCAGGATCTCGGGACCGGCCCTGGTTGGGCTGGGCGGCGCATGCCTCCTGGCCGCGCTGGTGGGCGGCCTGGTGGAGACCCTTCCCGGCCAGATCGACGATAACCTGACGGTCCCGCTGGCGGCGGGCCTCGTCCTCCTCCTGTTCGCGCGTTTCCCGTGGGGAGACCTCCTCCAGGGACGGACCGTGCCCGGCGCGGTCGGCTCACCGGCGGTCTGGGGCCCGCCCCTTCTGCTGCTCCTGCTCGTGAACGCCGCGCTGGCCACCGTGGCTTGGTACCGCCGATGGGTGACGGCCGCGTCCGCCTGGATGGGCGCTTTCTGGGGCGCCCTCGTGGCCGTGGGGCTGGGCTGGGAGGGCTACGGATTCCTCCTCCTCTTCTACCTTCTGGCCAACGGCAGCACCTACGTGGGTCTCGCCCGCAAGCGGGCCCTGGGCATCGCCGAGAGGGACGGCGGCCGCAGAGGAGCGCAGTCGGTCTTTTCCAAGGGGCTCTTCCCGGCCCTGTTCGCGCTGGCGTCCCCCTCGGCCTGCGTGGCCAGCCTGGCCGCCTACGCCGCCGACACGGTGGCCTCGGAGGTCGGGAAGCTGAGCCGGGGCAGGACCCTTCTTCTCTGGTCGCGCCGCACCTCCAGGGCCGGAGAGCCGGGCGGTGTGAGCCTGGCCGGCACCGCCTCCGGGCTCGCCGCCGCGGGCCTCTTCTGCGGTGCCTTTCTGGCGGTGCTGATGCTGCAGCACCGGCTCTACGGGACGGCCCTGCCCCGATTTCAGACGGCCTTCCTGAGGGCCGACCTGATGCGCCTCGGCTTTCCTACGGGGTGGGCGCAGTTCACCCGCTGGATGCCCCTCGCCGCCCTCCTGCTTTTCGTTTCGGCGGCCATCGTCTTCTTCCTCGAATCGGTGCTGAACGAGACCGTCGCGGCCCGCGGCTGGTTTCCTAAGCCCATCATCCACCTGCTCACGGGCGCGCTGGCCGGAGTTCTGCCCTTCCTGCTCGCCGCCGCTCTGAGCCGCCCTTCTGACATCCTGGCGCTATGGGTTGCTCGATGAGGTGGAAGCCCTGGATCGCCCTGATCCGGCCCTTTACTCTCCTGCCGCCGCTGCTCGGCATCCTGTCCGGCTCGGCCTGCGCCTACGGCTCGGCCCATAATCCGTACGCATCGTTCACGTGGGAGCTCTTCGGGACCCTGCTCCTGGGCTCCTTCTGCGCCTGTCTCATGAACGCGGCCTCCAACATCATCAACCAGGTCTACGACCTCGACATCGATAGGATCAACAAGCCCTCGCGACCCCTCTGCACCGGCGAGGTAACGCAGAGGAGCGCGCTGGCCGCGTCGTGGTGCATGTATGTGTTCTCGCTTGCTCCCATCTGGTGGGTCGTACCTCCTCCCTACGACCAGGGCCTGCTGGCCAGAATGCGGGCTCCGTGGCAGGCCCACGCCTGCTTCTGGATCTACCTGGGCGGGCTCCTGTGCACCTTCATCTACTCCTCGCCGCGCCTCGGCCGCACCAAGCGGTTCGGCGTCTGGGCCAACGTCACCATCGCCGCGGCGCGCGGGGAGCTCCTCAAGGTCGCGGGGTGGGCCATGGTGGCCACCGTCGGCCTCTGGGAGCCGTGGTATCTCGGGCTGATCTTCTTCCTGTTTCTCCTGGGCGCCACGTCCACGAAGGACTTCAGCGACATGGAGGGAGACCGCCAGGGCGGCTGCCGGACCCTGCCGATCACCTATGGGCCCCGCAAGGCCGCCTGGATGATCGCCCCGTCCTTCGTGCTGCCCTGGCTGCTTTTCCCTTTGGGCCTTCTTCTCCCGGCTCCCTCGGGCGGGCGCCTCCTGACCGGGAACCCGCTCCTGCTCGCCCTTCTGGGTGCGGCCCTCGCGCTCTGGGGGAGCCACACCGTATGGCTTCTTCTGCGCAATCCCGAAGAGCTGGCCCACACCGAGAACCACCCCTCCTGGACGGAGATGTACGGCATCATGATGGCCGCGCAGGTGGGG
>JAJYCJ010000087.1 GCA_021778515.1 Acidobacteriota bacterium | reverse complement strand
AGGGGTTGGCCCCTTCCCTCTCCCCCGCCTTCGCGGGGGCAGGCTCCGCTCGGCTGGGCAAAGCCCACCGCGGTGGGCTGGTTTCGCAAGCAGGCCCCCCCGCCTTCGCGGGGGCAGGCTCAGGCTTTCGGCCTCGCTGCTCTCCCATCCCCACTTCGAAGCTGCCCTTAGCAAAGAGTCAACGCTAATCGTGTCCCATTAGTATGCCCCTCGGCGGGGAAGAAGTCGCCGGCTCGTCCCGACGTCTTGGCATCGCCCCCGCGGTGCCGCGTCATCCGCGGGGGTGGGGCGCGCCCCTATTCGAAGACGCGGTCGAAGATCTCGTCCACGTGGGTGAGGTAGGCGCCGGGATCGCAGGCCTTGCGCAGCTCCTGCTGAGAGATCCTCTCGGACACCTCGGGCTGGGCCAGCAGCAGGTCCAGGAAATCCCCCTCACCGGACCAGCACCGCATGGCCTGCTCCTGCACCAGGGCGTAGGCGCGCTCGCGGCTCAGGCCCGAGCGCGTGAGCGCCAGCAGGGCCTGCTGGCTGAAGATGAGGCCGCGGGTCTTGTTCAGGCTGGCCCGCATGGCCTCGGGGTAGACCAGCAGCCCGTCGAGGATGCCTCCGAGGCGGTTCAGCATGTAGTCCAGGAGCGTCGTGGAGTCGGGAAGGATGACCCGTTCGGCGGAGGAGTGGGAGATGTCCCGCTCGTGCCAGAGGGCCACGTTCTCGTAGGCCGGCACCAGGTAGGACCTGAGCAGGCGGGCCAGCCCCGTGATGTTCTCGCAGCCCACCGGGTTGCGCTTGTGGGGCATGGCGGAGCTGCCCTTCTGGCCCTTGGAGAAGGGCTCCTCGACCTCGCGGAGCTCGGTCTTCTGCAGGTGGCGGATCTCCGTGGCGATCTTCTCCAGCGTCGTCCCCGTCAACGCCAGGGCGGCGATCACCTCGGCGTGCCGGTCTCGCTGGATCACCTGGGTGGAAATGGGGTCCGGTTTGAGGCCCAGCCTCCGGCACACCAGCTCCTCGAGGGCCGGCGGCAGATGCGCGAAGGTGCCCACTGCCCCGGACAATTTGCCCACGCCGATGGACTCGCGGGCGGCCCGAAGCCGCTTCCGGTTCCTCCCCATCTCCGCGTACCAGAGGGCGAACTTCAGGCCGAAGGTGGTGGGCTCGGCGTGGATGCCGTGGGTGCGGCCCACCATGATCTGGCCCTTGTACGCGAAGGCCTGCCGCTTCAGGATCTCGCGGAAGTTGTCCACGTCCTCGAGGATCATGTCGAGCGCGTTGCGCGTGAGCAGCGCGAGGGCCGTGTCCACCACGTCCGAGGAGGTGAGTCCGTAGTGGAAGTAGCGCGAGAGCTCTCCGATGGAATCGGCCACGGAGGTCGTGAAGGCGATCACGTCGTGCTTGACCTCCTCCTCCACCGCCTCGATGCG
Source organism: Acidobacteriota bacterium (assembly GCA_021778515.1). GTDB lineage: Bacteria > Acidobacteriota > UBA4820 > UBA4820 > DSQY01 > DTPS01. Next base: position 11,726 of record JAJYCJ010000087.1, on the reverse strand, counting down.
CTGAACGTCGAAGCGGGCGCGCCGGACGATCTCCCCCGCCGCCTCCGCCGGGACGATGCCCAGTTCCGCCTGGGCCTGCACTACGGCCAGCTCCACCCTGAGCCAGGTGGCGTAGCGGTTCTCGTCCGACCAGTGGGCGACCATTCCGGGCCGCGCGTATCGTGGAATCATCTCGCCTCTCCCGTTCTAGGTTTCATCCCCCGTGCCCCCATTTCATCGCCTCCCTAGCCTTCCCAAGGCGACGCCGGCTGCAGGTGCCTGGTCACCTCGACGCGGACCCGCCTCCCCGCCAGCGCCTCCTGAGCCGCCAGATGCGCCAGCGCCGGGAGGTTGTTCTCCCGGGAGAGGTGCATCAGGTAGAGGGCCCGCGTGGAGCCGTTCGACGTCTCCGCCAGGAGCCCAGCCGCCTGTTCGTTGGAGAGATGGCCCAGGGCTCCGCGGACACGAAGCTTGATGTGCATGGGATAGGGCCCCTCCATCAGCCGGTCCACGTCGTGGTTGAACTCCAGGAGGACGCAGTGGGCCCCCTTCAACTCTTGGCGCACGGCAGGAGTGGGCTGGCCGAGGTCCGTCGCCTGAACCGCCCGCACCCCGTCCGCCTCGAAGGCGAAGCCGTAGCAGCACGCGGCGTCGTGGGGAACCCTGAAGGGGCTCACCGCCAGCTGGCCCAGCCTGACCCCGCGCCCCGCCTCCAGCGGCTCCACTCCCCAGAAGGAGCAGCCCGCCAGGGCGGGCGACTCCAGGCACTCGGGGGCGATGAAGAGCGGTATCCGGCGGCGCTTCAGGAAGACGGGCAGCCCCTTGATGTGGTCCGTGTGCTCGTGCGTGACGAACACCGCCGAGAGCTCCTCGGGCTCCACTCCCGCCAGCCGGAGCAGCGCCGTGACCACCCGCGCCGAGAGGCCGCAGTCGACCAGCACGTGGGTCCCCCCCGCGCTGTAGAGGGTGGCGTTCCCCGAAGAGCCTGAGGCGAGGACGTGCACGCGCAGGCTCATGGGCGAGGCCCGCCGAAAAAGTGGGAAGTGAGGAGTGAGGAGTGAGGGATTGAAGAGTGGTGGTCATGGCTGTCCAAAACGATTTCAGCACTCCTAAGAGCAGTTTGCCTTCCGGAGCGAAGCGGAGGAAGGCGCGTTCCGGCGCCGATGGGCCTCATGCGAGGAAGGTGAGGCGGCCGCACCGCAAGCGTACTCCCCGTACGCTGAGGATGCGGATGCCGAAGGCTGACGAAGCAGGAGGCCCGTCGCCGCCGGCGCACCCGTGGAGGGTGGGGGGACGGTGCACAACAACCCCGGCTGGGCCTGGCGCCCGAAGGGCGGCTCAGGGCCTGCGGACGGAGCGCGTCCACGCTCGCGTGGACGCGCCCGGCGAAGGCCCCAAGCGCCGCGCCAACGGCGCGGCCAAGGCCCGGCCGGGGTTCGGAGCCGGCAAGGCGGTCTGTTTTGGACGGGCATGAGTGGTGGTGGGATTTTTCTTTGTGGTGCATGAACTGCGTCCCTCTAGCGGCCCGTGTGGCCGAAGCCGCCCGCTCCCCTGTCCGTTTCAGACAGGGCCGCCGTCTCCACGGGCTCGGCCGCCGCCACAGGCGCTACCACCATCTGGGCGATCCGCGCACCGCGCTCCACCGCGAAGGGCTCGCTCCCCAGGTTGCACAGGATCACGCACACCTCCCCGCGGTAGTCCGAATCCACCGTTCCGGGAGCGTTCAGCAGGGTGAGCCCGTGCTTCAGGGCCAGGCCCGAGCGCGGCCTCACCTGCCCCTCATAGCCCTCCGGGATCTCCCAGACGAAGCCGGTGGGAACGAGGGCACGCTCTCCGGGCGCAAGGGAAAGGGGTCGGGCCACCGCAGCGCAGAGGTCCAGACCCGCCGCTCCGGGCGTGGCCCTGGCCGGCAGGGGCAGCCCCTCGCCGTGGGGCAGGCGCCTGATCAGGACGGTGGTCATGGTTTTCCGTCCAGGATCGAGAGGGGGGCTCCCTTCACCGCGCTCTCCCGCCCGAGCACGCCGATCAGGGCCCGCTCCGGCCGGAAGATCCGCCGGGCCAGCTTGTGGAGGATCCGTCCGTCCGTCCGCTCGACCCCGCGGATCATCTCGGTGACGGGCCGCTGGCGGGAGAAGTAGAGCTCGTTCCTGGCCAGCCGGCCCATGCGCGAGGAGGGCGACTCCAGCGAGAGGATGAGGCCGCCCAGGAGGTTCTCCTTGGCCACCGTCAGCTCCTCATCGCCGACCCCGTCCTTCGCGAGATCGGCCAGCACCGTCAGGGTCTCGCGCAGGGTCCGGGCTGCCTTGTCGTGGCTGGTGGCGGCCTGGACCACGAAGATCCCCGCGTCCATGAAGGACATGTGCTCGGCGGAAATGGAGTAGACCAGCCCTCGCCTTTCGCGGATCTCCGTGAAGAGCCGGGAGGACATGGTGCCTCCCAGGAGGTTGGCGAGCACCATCAGGGCGAACCGGTTCCTGCCCGAGGCCAGCTCCCCCTCGAAGCCGATCACGATCTGGGCCTGCTCCAGGTGGTTGCGCTGGAAGACGGTGACGCCCGGCTTGAACGGGGGCGGCTTCTCCCCCCTGGCGGGGCCCGGCTTGAGCTTGGCCAGCACCGGCGCCACGTGCCGCCGAAGCTCGGCGAGGGTGGTGTCCCCCGTGGCGGTGACCACCAGGTGTTCGGGCCTCATGATGGCGTGGTAGTGGGAGAGCACCTGCCGGCGGCTCATGGCCCCCACCGACTCGGCGGTCCCCTGGATGGGCCGGCCCAGGGAGTGGTTCGGGTAGGCGCGCTCGAGGTAGAGGTCGGCCACCAGATCCGAGGGGCTGTCGTTCACCATCTTGATCTCTTCGAGGATGACGCCCCTCTCCCGCTCCAGTTCGCCCTCGGGAAAGGTCGGATGAGCCAGCATGTCGGAGAGGACCTCGAAGGCCTCGGGGAAGTGGGCCTTCTGGACCCGGAAGTAGAAGCCCATGATCTCGCGGGAGGTGAAGGCGTCCAGCACCCCGCCCATGCGGTCGAAGGTCTTGTAGATCTCCTGGTAGGAGCGCGTGGGGGTTCCCTTGAACACGAGGTGTTCGATGAAGTGGTTCACCCCGTTGGCCGAGGCCGGCTCCTGGCGGGATCCCCTCTTGACCCACACGCCGGCGGTGACGGAGGGGAAGTGGGCCATCCGCTCCACCACCAGGGTCAGGCCGTTGGGCAGAACCTCCCGCTCGATCTTCGCGCCGTCGCGCATGGAACCTCCTTCATGCGCCGAGGATAGCACGCACGCTCCCGGCCCTCCAAGGAGGGAAGGGGAAGCGGATTGGGGATTGGAGAACGTCCGCCTCAGCCTCTTCACCCCCCGCATACTAATGGGACACCAGTAGGGTTGACTCTTTGCTAAGGGCAGCTTCGAAGTGGGGATGGGAGAGCAGCGAGGCCGAAGCCTGAGCCTGCCCCCGCGAAGGCGGGGGGGCCTGCTTGCGAAACCAGCCCACCGCGGTGGGCTTTGCCCAGCCGAGCGGAGCCTGCCCCCGCGAAGGCGGGGGAGAGGGAAGGGGCCAACCCCTTCCCTCTCGGATTAGTAACCTCGCCTCCTGCCTCACGCGCCCCGCGCCCCGCGCGAAGGCATGGGGGGAAGCCGTCGGCGGGCATTTTTTCGTCCTCCGGTCGTTAGGGTCTGGGTGAGCGCTTGCGTTTTAAGGCGCAGTGGCCCATAATATTCAGGATTTTGCGCCGCCCCCGCGGAGGCGCAGAGGAAGCGAATGAAGCGTGCTCTCCATTTCTTCGATTTCGGCATTACACTGCTCGTCCTGGCTCTCATCGCGCACTCCACCTTCGCGCCCCGCTCCCGCATGTGGGGCCCCGTCTTCTCCCACGCCAGCCGTCACTGCGACTTTGTAGCGGTCACCTTCGACGACGGGCCCAACGAGCCGTACACCAGCGAGATCCTCCGCATCCTGAAGACGGACCATGCTCACGCCACCTTCTTCCTCATCGGTGAGAACGCCCTCACCTATCCGGGCACCGTGCGGGAGATTCTGCGGGACGGCAACGAGATCGGGAATCACAGCTTCACCCATCCCCGCCTCATCGAGGAGGGGGGCTCCAAGATGGCCTGGCAGGTGGATCACACGCAGGACGTCCTCGAACAGATCACCGGAATCGCCCCCCGGTGGTTCAGGCCGCCTTACGGCACCCGCGATCCGAGGCTCTTCCCCAAGACCCGCCGTGAGGACCTGCGCGTCGCCGAGTGGTCCAAGATGTCCAGGGATTGGACGAAGCCGGGAGTGGACCGCATCGTGAGCCGCACCCTCAAGCACCTCAAGCCCGGCGACATCATCCTGCTGCACGACGGGGACAACACCATCCACGGGGGAGACCGCAGCGAGACCGTGGCCGCCTTGCCCTTTATCCTGGCCGGCATACGCGCCCGCGGCCTGACCCCCGTCACCGTCTCCGAACTCGCCGCCCAATCCGGGGGCAAGTATTACAGCAACCGCACCGACTGGCGGGATTCCGGGCGCGATCCGACGGAATAACCGCCCTTTCCTCCCCGTGTTCCCTTGACGAGAAGTCGGCCCCCCTGCTCCGGGGCCGCGGTTCGTCCTAGCCCCCCGCCTGCTCCACGGGGAACAGGGCGCAGGCGCCCCACCCTGGTTGCGCTCTCCCCTCGGCTGGGGATATGATTTAAGCACAACCAGTGATGGCCAGCGCGATGCCGAAGTGGGGGTTCCTGGACTTTGAAGTCGGGGTATTCAGGAGGAGGTGCGGCAATGAAAAAGTTGGTGTTCTTAGTTGCTCTGCTCGCCATGGCCTGCCTGCTGGTGGTTTGGGCCCAGCCGCCGTGGAGCCCGGGGAACGATCTCGGTGCCCGCGTGCGCCAGCAGATCGAGGAGATGCAGGCCCAGATCAAGGCCAACGGCTGGAACTTTACGGTGGGCCCCAACGCCGCCATGCAGTACGATCTCGGCCAACTGACCGGGTTCCGGCCGGAGCTGGAGCCCAGCTCCTTCCGCTATCACAACGCCGGGCAGCCGGGATATCCCGAAATCAAACCCATGGTCACGCTCCCCGCCGCCTATGTGGGCTGGTGCAGCACCATCAAGGATCAGGGAAGCTGCGGTAGCTGCTGGGCCTTCTCCACCATCGGCAACCTGGAAGGAGCCGTCCTCAAAAAGAACGGCGCTCCAGAGGCTTACATGACCCCCAACGGGGCGATCTCGGTGAGCGGGAGCGTTCCCGACCTCTCGGAACAGCAGGTGGTCTCGTGCAATCCGTGGGGCTGGGGCTGCAACGGGGGCAACATCGCCTACGACATGCTCATGCCGTCGAACGTCGGCTCCACCGGCTACTTTCCTGGAGCCATGACCGAGACATGCTTCCCCTACGTGGCCGCCAACGCCACGTGCTCCTATTGCCCCTCTCCCACCTACACGGCCGTCACGAACTGGGCTTTCCTGACCAGCGGCACCACCACACCCACCGTCACCGCCATCAAGACCGCCATCTACACCTACGGCAGCGTCTCCGCGTACGTCTATGCGGACCGCTTCTTCCAGGCCTACACGGGCGGCGTCTTCACCAGCAAGAAGAAGTACCACTCCACTAATCACGCCATCGTGCTCGTGGGGTGGGACGACAGCAAGGGTGCGTGGCTGCTGAAGAACTCCTGGGGACCGAACTGGGGCATCGGCGGATTCATGTGGATCCAGTACGGCGTCTGCAACGTCGGACAGGGGGCCGCCTGGGTCACGGATTGAGGCCGGCCGGTTCTCTGCACTTGAGCTGACCAAGTCCAAACACCGAGGCCCCCGCTGAGAAACGGGGGCCTCGGCTTTTGTGTTTCCCGGGACAATCGATCAAGGCCACCGCTGCGAGAGGTCTCTCCTCCCGCATCCCACCTGCTCCCTTGCCCGCCGGGGCGCGGGGTGATAGTCTGGCCCTCCTCAGTGGAAGGGGAATGTCTGTCACGCCGCACCCGTCTCTCGGGTGCGCGGGGGAACTGAACGGAACCATGAAAGGAGGGATGGGATGACGACCCATCGACGCGGGACTGTCCTCGTCCTTGCGGCCCTGCTGGCCGCGGCGCTCGCGCTGCCGGCCACCGCCCAGGGCTTCAAGGACCTGGAGAACAAGGTCGTGGAGAAGACCCTGCCCAACGGGCTCAAGGTGCTGATCCTTCCCCGGCCCGAGGCACCGGTCATCTCTTTCGTCACCTACGCCGACGTGGGCGGGGTGAACGAGGACCAGAACGCCACGGGGCTGGCGCACGTCTTCGAACACATGGCCTTCAAGGGCACCACCACCATCGGCACCAGGGACTACGCCAAGGAGAAGGCGGCCATGGCCAAGGAGGACGAGGCCTTCATCGCCCTGCGCGCCGAACGGCTCCGCCGCCCCAGGCCCGACGAGGCCAAGCTCAAGCCGCTGGAGGAGGCCTTCAAGAAGGCCCAGGCCGACGCCCAGCAGTACGTGATTCCCAACGAGTTCGGCGAGATCCTCGACCGGGAGGGGGCGCAGGGCCTCAACGCCTTCACCTCCTTCGACCAGACCGTCTACCACTACTCGCTTCCCTCCAACAAGCTCGCGCTGTGGGCGGCCCTCGAGTCCGACCGCTTCACGCACCCCGTCCTGCGCGAGTTCTACAAGGAGAAGGACGTCATCATGGAGGAGAAGCGAATGGGCGAGAGCAACCCCATGCGCCGCCTCTTCGACGACTTCGTCCCCGTGGCCTACAAGGCCTCCATGTACCGATCCTTCGTCATCGGTCACATGAGCGACCTGCAGGCCCTCACCCGGACCCAGGCCCAGGCCTGGTTCGACAAGTACTACCGCGCCCGGAACCTCACCGTGGCCATCGTGGGCGACGTGGACCCCAAGACCGCCATGCCCGTCCTCGAGAAGTACCTGGGGCAGATCCCGGCGGGCACCAAGCCGGAGGGCCCCATCACCGTGGAGCCGCCCCAGCGCGAAGAGAAGCGGATCATCATGCGGGACCCCTCCCAGCCGGTGGTGATCATCGCCTACCACCGCCCCGACGTGAACGACCCCGACGATCCCGTCTACGACGTCCTCGCCGACCTCCTGGGCGGGGGGCGCTCCTCCCGGCTCTACACCAAGCTGGTGAAGGAGAAACAGATCGCCCTGGCGGCCGGCGCCATGTCCAGCCTCGGCGGCCAGAAGTACCCCGGCCTCTTCGTCGCCTACGCGGTGGCCAACAAGGGCAAGACCAACGCCGAAAACGAGGCGGCCGTTTACGAGGAGCTGGACCGCCTCGAAAGGGAGCCCGTCTCCAAGGAGGAGCTCGACGGCGTCAAGGCGCGCCAGAAGATGACCTTCCTCAACTCCATCGACAGCAACATGGGCATCGGCATGCAGCTCGCCTTCGCGCAGAACCTCCAGGGGGACTGGCGGGCCATGTTCTCCAACCTGGACCGCATCGACGCCGTCACTGCCGAGGACGTGATGCGGGTGGCCAAGAAGACCTTCCTCCGCTCCAACCGGACCGTCGGCCTCATCGAGACCGAGTCCGGCAAGGGAACGGCCCAGTGACGGGCCCGCGCCCGGAACGTGAGGGGACGGGACGATGAAGACGAGGATGACCATGAGGAGTAATCCCATGCCAAGACGCCTGGCGGCCACGGCGGCGGCACTGCTTCTTGCCGTGACCTTCGCATGGGGCGCAGAGCCCCAGACTACCCCGGCCGGAGGTGGCGGCGACAAGCGCCCGCCCCTGGCCATCGACAAGCTCACCTACCCTCCGCTCCACGACATCAAGGTTCCGGCGGTCGTGCGGGCGACCCTCCCGAACGGCATGAAGCTCCTGCTGGTGGAGGACCACGAGCTCCCCGTCATCCAGCTCAAGGCCATGATCCGCGGCGGACGCGTGGCCGAGCCGCAGAACCGCAACGGCCTGGTGAGCCTCTTCGCGGAGGTCCTGCGCTCGGGCGGCACCGCCTCCATGAAGGGCGACGACGTGGACGTGTTCCTGGAGCGCATCGGGGCGGAGATCGAATCGGACTCCTCCGAAGCCTACACCACGCTCTCCGCGAAGATGCTGACCTCCAACCTGGACCAGGTGCTCCCGCTCTACGCCGAGTTCATGACCCATCCCGCCTTCGCCCAGGACAAGCTGGACCTGGCCAAGACCCAGTCCATGAGCGCCATCTCGCGCCGCAACGACGACGTGATGGGCATCGCCCGCCGCGAGAGCCTGAAGCTCGTCTACGGCGCCGGCAGCCCCTACGCCCGCCAGGTGGAGTACGACGACGTGGAGGCCATCGGGCGCGAGGACATGGTGGCCTTCCACAGGGAGTTCTACCGCCCCGACGAGGTGATCCTGGCCGCGTGGGGCGACTTCCAGTCGGCCGACATGCAGAAGAAGCTCGCCGAAGCCTTCGCGGGATGGAAGGCCGAGGGCCCCAAGCCCCAGATCCAGCAGCCCTTCATCTTCCCCCAGGAACCCTCGGTCAACTACATCGAGAAGAAGGACGTCGAGCAGACCTTCGTGGTGATGGGCGAGCTGGGACTCCGCCTCGATGATCCCGACTATCCCGCCGTGGCCATGCTCAGCGACATCCTCGGCGGCGGCTTCTCCTCCCGCCTCTTCGTCAAGATCCGCACGCAGAAGGGGCTGGCTTACGGGGCGGGCGGGTGGATGAATCCGGGCTACGACCACCCAGGTGCCTTCTTCTTCTTCACCTCCACCAAGCCCTCCACCACCCACGAGGCCATGGCGGCCATGCTGGAGGAGATCAAGGCCATCCGGGAGGCGCCCGTCTCAGACCGGGAGCTGAAGAAGGCCAAGGAGGGCTACCTCAACGGCTACGCCTTCGACTTCGACTCCACCGGAAAGATCATCAACCGCCTCATGACCTACGATTTCTACGGCTACCCGCCCGATTTCAACACCAAGCTGCGCGACGCCGTGGAGAAGGTCACCAAGGCCGACATCCTGCGGGTGGCCCAGAAGCGGCTCGACCCCTCCGCCCTCACCATGCTGGCCATCGGGAAGGGCTCCGAGTTCGACCAGCCCCTCTCCACCTTCGGCAAGGTGACCACCATCGACATCACCATCCCCGAGCCGAAGCCCAAGGAGGTCATTCCCGATCCGACGCCCGAGACCCTGAAGGCGGGCACGGATCTCCTCCTGAAGACCGCCCGCGCCGCCGGCGAGCAGGCCCTGAAGGGCCTCAAGGAGATGACCATCGAGGGCGCCACCACGGTCAAGACCCCCATGGGTGAGATGGAGATCAAGGGCACGAGCGTCCTCGTGCTCCCGAACCGCCTCCACGCAGACGCCAGCACGCCCATGGGGACCGTGACCCAGGTGGTGGACGGAGAGAGGGGCTGGTTCCAGATGGGCCCCGCGGTCAAGGACCTGCCCGAATCGGCCGTCGGCGAGATGCGCCGCGCCCTCTACGCCGAGGCGGGCTGCGCCCTGCTGCTCAAGCAGGTCCTGGAGGGCAAGCTGCAGGGCCAGGCGCTCGGCAAGGCCTCCTTCGAGGGGAAGGATTCCCAGGCCGTAGTGGTCCGGCTGGAGGGCCAGCCCGTCACTCTCTACCTGACTCCGGATGGCCTGACGATCCTCGGGCTGAAACAGCGCGCCAAGACCCAGGAGGGGCCGCAGGAGGTCACCGAGGTGTTCGATGGATGGCAGGTGACATCCGGACTGAAAGTCCCCATGATCTCCTCCCAGAAGGTGAAGGGCGAGGTCAAGACCTCCTCCAAGCTCAGCAAGGTCACCCTGAACGCCAGCTTCTCCGAGGATCTCTTCAAGAGACCGCCCGAGCCCAAGAAAGAGTAGCCGCGCAAGCGGCCAGCGTGGTCACGAGGGCGGGCGCCGCGGCGCCCGCCCTTTTCGCGGAACGGGGGCGGTGGTGGCAGGGATGGAGAGATGAGGGTATGGGGGCCAAGGTGCTGGTGCGGCGACGGGCTAGGACTTCGGGAGGCCCGCCGCGGCCGGAAGAGGCCACGCGGCGGACCGTCTTTCCCCCAGCCAAAAAAGGTGGCCTCCGGAGCAGCGAGTCCGGAGGCCGTGATTGAGGAATAAGGTAAGGGCACATTCCGAGCGGCGCACCTTCCTGCTTTGCCGCCGCACAACCTTCGCCGCTGATCCCACGCACGAACTCTTCGCCGCACGAAGGTTTCACCACTGTCGAGGATAATATGGGGCACGCCCGGCCATTTGTAATCAGTCTGGAGTATGAGAGCGCTCTCAACCTTTCGGTTGAGGTCAGATTGGCATGGTCTCCATGAAACGAAGTACCGGAGGGCCTTAGCGCACGACGACCGCCACCCGGTCCCCATGCCCGCGGCCGTCACTCGCCGAGATCACGTGCCTGCCCGGCTCCAGCGGCCACTCCAGGGTCCCGTCCGAGCGGCTCTCCCCCGCCGCTTTCCCGTCCACCGACCAGAAGAGAGGTCCCGGAGTTCCCTCCACCGCCGCCCTGAGAGGCAGCGTCTGGAAGGAGGGGCGGAGCGTCGGATCGATGAGATAGATGGCCCCGTCGGGCGGGTTCAGGATGCGCAGGGGCCGGGCCGGTCCCGCCCCGTCATGGCCCCGTTCCGCCGGAGGGCCGGGCGATGCCTCCCGCACCAGCCCCCTCTCCCTGGCCCAGGTGCGGTAGGCGACGGGCCACGCGGTGGCCGCGTCGCGGCCCCTCCCGCGGTGCCACGTGCAGGGCGCGGGAGGGTGGTCGGCAGGTAGCCACTCCTCCTCCACCTGCGGGCAGGCCGGCGTGGCGGCCATGCCCGAGAGGGCGCATATGGGAAGCCGCGCAAGGCCGGGCGGGGGCTCCGCCAGGGGCGGGTCGGCGGGGCCGGGAAGCCGCCCCTCCGCGCGCTTCTCCGCCGCCAGCAGGACGGCGTGAAAGATGGGCCCCGCTCCCGTGACGCCCGACGAGCCGACGAGTTCGCTCCGGTCGAAGTTCCCCACCCAGACCCCCACGGTCACCGCCCGGGTATAGCCCACCGTCCAGTTGTCGCGGTAGGCCTGGGAGGTGCCGGTCTTCACGGCCACCGGGAAGGGGAAGTCGAGGCTCCCGCCGCGGCCGAAGATGTAGGCCCTGGCGTTGGGGTCGGAGAGGATGTCGGTCACCCAGAAGGCGGCCCTCTCCGAAACCAGACGATCGCCCGAGGCGGGGCTCCACGAGCGGCTCAGGCCGTCCTCCCACCGCGCCCCCGTGACGCCCAGCGGGTGCACCGCCACGCCGCCCCTCGACAGCGCCGCGTAGCCCGCCACCAGGTCCGCCAGGGTCACCTCGGCGTCCCCGAGGGTCAGGCCGAAGCCGTAGTAGTCCGCGTTCCGGTGGAGGGTGGAGAACCCCGCACGGCGCAGCAGGCGCAGCAGGTCCGGCGCGCCGATCCGGGAGAGCAGCCAGACGGCGGGCACGTTCTCCGAGCCCGCGAGCGCGAGGCGGGCCCGCATGGGGCCGCGGAAGACCCCGTCGTAGTTCCGGGGGCTGTAGAGCACCCCCGGCTCGGCCGTGGGGAAGTGGGCGGGGACGTCGGGCAGGATGCTCGCGGGGGTGAATCCCTTCTCGAAGGCCAGCGCGTAGGTGAAGGGCTTCAGCGCCGAGCCCGGCTGGCGCGGCGTCAGGACCCCGTCGATGGCCCCGCCGTGGGCCGTGTCGGCGTAATCCCCCGAGCCCTCCCAGGCCAGCCACTCGCCCGTGCGGTTGTCCATCACCGCCACCGCCGCGCTGTGGGCGCCGTGTCGGAGCAGGTCCGCCCTCTGCATGCCGAGGATGCCCTCCACC
>JAJYCJ010000175.1 GCA_021778515.1 Acidobacteriota bacterium | reverse complement strand
GCTGAGGGTCGTGACGCCCGCCGGCCCCTGCTGGAAGCGTTACAGCGGCGACGGCTACGGAGAGCACGAGGACGGGAGCCCCTTCGACGGAACGGGCGTGGGCCGGCCCTGGCCCCTTCTCACGGGGGAGCGGGCCCACTACGAGCTGGCCGCCGGCCGGAGGGAGGAGGCGAGGCGCCTGCTTCACACCATGGAGGCCCTGGCGGGAACGGGGGGGATGCTGCCTGAGCAGGTCTGGGACGGGGCCGACATCCCCGCCCGCGAGCTCTTCCTCGGCCGCCCCTCGGGCTCGGCCATGCCGCTCGCCTGGGCCCACGCCGAGTACCTGAAGCTGCTGCGCTCCCTCAAGGAGGGGCGGATCTTCGACCTGCCGCCGCAGACCGCTCAGCGCTATCTGCGTGACCCACCGGCTCCCCGCTTCAGGGTGTGGCGCTTCGGCCACAAGTGCCGCCGTTTGGAGGGCCGCGAATTGGACCTGCGCATCGAGACCCTCCAGCGGGCCGTGGTCCACTGGAGCACGGACGACTGGGCCTCTGCGCGGGATACGGAGACCCGGTCCACCGGGCTGGGGATCCACGTAGCCGATCTACCGGCGGCCGGGCTGCCTCAGGGGGCCTGGGTGCGGTTCACCTTCTACTGGCCCGAGGCGGCGAGGTGGGAAGGAGAGGATTTCGAGGTCGAGGTGGGATGATCCGCGCGCGGCGCTCCTCAGCCCTTGCGCAGGCCCAGCTTGAGATGGCGAACGACGGTCTGCAGGATCTTGACCCGTCCGAAATTCTTGTCCTCCCCCTCCACCAGGACCCAGGGGGCCTTCTGGGTGCTGGTCCGCTCGAACATCTCCACCGCCGCGGCCTCGTAAGCGTTCCACTTGGCCCTGTTGCGCCAGTCCTCGGGTGTGATCTTGTACTGCTTGTAGGGGGTCCCCTCTCGTTCCTTGAACCGCCTCAACTGCTCCTCGCGGCTGACGGCCACCCAGAATTTCACGAGGACGATCCCGAAGGCCGTGAGGTCCGCCTCGAAGGCGTTGATCTCGTTGAAGGCCCTCTCCCACTCCTCACGGCTGCAGAAGCCCTCGATCCGCTCCACCAGCACCCTCCCGTACCAGGAGCGGTCGAAGATCGTGACCCGGCCCTGCCGGGGCAGGGCGCGCCAGAAGCGCCAGAGGTAGGGGTGGGCGAGCTCCTCCTGAGTGGGGGCCGAAACGGCGATGTGCTGGTAATTCCTCGCATCCATGGCCGACGTGAGCCGGCGGATGGCCCCCCCCTTGCCGGCGGCGTCGGGCCCCTCGAAGACCAGGATCATGGATTGCTTCTGCTCGTAGAGCCTCCTGGTGAGGAGTCCGATCTCGGCCTCGGCCTTTTTGATCCGCCTGGCGTATTCCTTCTCGTCCATCTTCAGGCTCAGGTCCAGGTTGCGCAGGACGTTGACCTTGGGCGGCCTGGGCCGGTCCGGCACCCGCCTGGGCGCGCTCTCGCCCTTCAGCCGATTCAGCCTCCCATCAAGGCCCGACAGGATGATCCGCCCCACCTCCAGGTCGCGGTAGCGCCAGTCCGTGGCCTCGATCACGTGCCAGCGGGCGTCGCCCGTGTCCGTGTGGGCAAGGCTCCTCTCGGAGACGACCCTGAACTTCTTGTAGCGGGCGAAGAACTTCCAGTCACGGCGGGTGACCCGCCATCTCTCCATCGGGTCCTCCGAGAGCGCCTTCAGGCGCCGGCCCATCTCCTTCTCGGTCAGGTGCAGCCAGAGTTTGACGAGAACCACCCCCTCCTTGGTCAACATGGTCTCGAACCGGCAGACCTGCTCCAGCGACTGGTCCAGTTCGGCCGCGCGAATGCGGCCGAAGGCGCGCTGGATGATGGGGACGGTGTACCAGGAGCCGAGGAAAATGGCCATGCGACCCCGTGCGGGAAGGAGCCTCCAGAAGCGCCACATGGGCGGGCGCTCCCGCTCCTCGTCGGTGGTTTCGGACAGGGCGTGGGTCTCGATGCCCCGGGCATCCATCCATTCCAGCAGGCGGTTCACGGCATGGCTCTTGCCCGCGCCCTCCACCCCCCCCATCAGCACGACGAGCGCCAGGTTGGAGTCCGCCAGGGCCTTCTGGGCCGCGAGCAGCCGCTCGCGGAGTTTGGGCACCGCCTCCCGGTATTCCTCCTTGGATACGACGTGGCCCACTTCCGCCGTCTCGAACATGGCCGCACCCCCCTCCAATGCACCGAACAAGGTGCCGCCAGTCTACCCCGTGCGAGCGGCCGTCTCAACGCCGCCTCTTCGCCGATGAGCGGCGGGCGCCCCCAAACCCGCTGCTCCCCTATTCAGGAGGCCTGATCATGCGGATGCGGACCCCCCTCTTGATGGCGATTCTCCTGCTTCTTCCCCTGGCCGCCGCCCGGTCCCCAGCGGCCGCTGAACCCGCCGCCCTCCGGGTGGTCGCCTGCACCGGCGTGGTCGGCCGCGAGCCCACGGGCGCGGCATCCACCTTCCCGGCCGACGTCGGGCACCTCTGGTGTTTCTGCGAGATCCGTCACGCCGGCGCGGCGATGGACCTGACCCACCTCTGGACCTTGAACGGGAAGGTCGTCGCCCGCATCCCGCTCAAGGTATCCGGTGCGCGCTGGCGCACCTGGAGCGAGAAGAGGATCCTCGCGGCAAAGACCGGCCGCTGGAAGGTGGCCGTGCTGGACGCCTCCGGCAAGGAGCTAGGGGCCGTGGAATTCCAGGTCGGGCCCTCCGGCGCCCGTGCCGCGCCCGTCAAGAC
>JAJYCJ010000086.1 GCA_021778515.1 Acidobacteriota bacterium | reverse complement strand
GCTGCGGGAAGGTCTTCTTCCCCGCGCGCCTCGTCTGCACCTGCGGCTCGCGCAAGTTCAAGGCCTACACCCTCCCCTCCGAGGGCAAGGTCCTCAGCCACACCGTCATCCGCACGGCCCCGCGCGGCTTCGGCGACGAGGCCCCCTACTGCATGGGCATCGTGGAGCTGAAGGACGGCACGCGCATCCTCTGCCAGATCGCCGACTGCGAGCCCGAGCGCCTGAAGGTCGGCCTCCCCGTCAGCCTGGAGTTCCGCAAGATCCAGGAGGCCGGCGAGTCCGGCGTCATCGCCTACGGCTACAAGGCGGTGCCGGAGAGATAGCGAGGGCGAAACAGAGAAGCAGCGAAACGGGGATAGGCAAGAGGAGCGGAGGGGAAACCCTCCGCTCCTCGCTTCTTGTGGCCACGGGGTCGGGTCTTGGAATGCCACACTGGCGTCGAGAATGGCGTGGATAGCCCCGTGGCGCCGTGATCCCAGCCATCCTCGAATTCTTTCTCCCGGCGCGATTCCGCCTCCGGAGCCGGCAAAAGCTCCGACACCCGCCGGCCTCCGCCAGCACACTCGGCCGCCCGTGAGCCCCCGCCAGGGCAGCCTCCCCTTGCCCGCCCCGGCGGCCGGCGCTATGCTGGCAGGCAAGGGGAAGATCCGTCCAACCCAGGATCGAACAGAGAGGAGGGTTACCGTCATGCGTCTGAAGTCCGCCATCGTCATCGCCGTTCTCGCCGGTCTCGTCATCACCGCCGCCGCGGCCCGCCAGCCGGACGGCCCCGGATTCAAGGACCCCGGGCTCTTCACGCGGATGCCCACGGCCTACGGCGACTGGGTCAAGGAGGCCCCCTTCGATGCCTACTCGTTCCAGGTGTCAGACAGCAAGCAGGAGCGCGTCGAGGGCCACATGTTCACCTACCTCTACCGCTGGGACGAGGAGATGGGGCCCAGGCCCAGCACCCTCCAGATCATCCGCAACTACGAGAACGCCGCCAAGAGCATCGGGGGCCGGGTCCTCTACGAGAACGACGAGATCGCCACGCTCCGCATCGCCAAGGGGGACAAGGACATCTGGGTCTCCGTGGAGCCGGGCGGCCCGCAGATGCAGCTCGTGATCGTCAAACGCCAGGCCATGAAGCAGGACATCCTGGCCGACGCCCAGGCCCTCCAGGGCGGGCTGGCCGCCCAGGGCCACGTGGAGGTGCCGGGCATCTTCTTCGACTTCAACAAGGCCGTCGTCAAGCCCGAGTCCAAGCCGGCCCTCGACCAGGTCGCGCGGATGCTCAAGGCCGAGCCCTCCCTCAAGGTCTACGTGGTCGGCCACACCGACGCCGTGGGGACGCTGGAGGCCAACCTCAGGCTCTCCGAGGCGCGGGCCCAGGCCGTCGCCAAGGCCCTCGCCGAGGGCTACGGCATCAGCCCGGCGCGGCTCAAGGGCTGCGGCGTTGGCCCCCTCTCCCCCGTGGCCTCCAACGACACCGAAGAGGGACGCGCCAAAAACCGCCGCGTGGAGCTCGTCAAGCAGTAGCGGGGCAGGAGGAGGGGCGGAGGAGCGGAGGGGTCGCGCGGAACGAGCGAGGCCAGGCTGGGAGCGGGAGCAAAAGGGCCGAGGCAGGATTCACCACGGAGGACACGGAGAGCACGGAGAGAGGACGGAGGCTGGACAAGAGGCCGACAGCGCGCGGGTGGCGGAACGGAACGCCTGTAGCGTTGCAGGATCCGGTCTGGACACCCGGCGAAAGGAGCGGTCATGAGTATCGGCGAACGCGGACGCGAGTGGAGCTTCTCCACCCTTCGAATCACGCTCCTCTATGTCTCCGCCCTCATGCTGGGAGCGAATATCGTCAGGATTCTGGAGGTTTCCGGGGGGCGAGAACTCTTCAGCTCCCTCCTGGGGGCGGCGGCCATGGCCCTGCTGGGGATCTCCCTCCTGATGCGGGCGCGCCCCCCCAAAGGGGGCCCGGAAGGGCCAAAGGAGGGGGCCGGCGTCGGCCAGGCCGACGGCCCGTAGCCGCCGCGGCGCGGAGGGGGGCTCTCGCCCATTAGTCAGTTTTTCACCGCGGGCGCGGAGGCCGAAGAGGGGTCGCGCGGGACGAGCGGGGCCAGCCTGTGAGCGGGAGCAAAAGGGCCGAGGCAGGATTCACCACGGAGGACACGGAGAGCACGGAGAAGGGACGGAGGCTGGGCAAGAGGGCCTACACCGCGCAGGGCGCAGAACGGAACTAATGTGGCATTGCAAGATGTGACCCCATTGTTCCGAAACGACTGAACTTGGAGGAGCCTTGACGGCTGCAGGCGTGTTGCTGGCCCTGGGGGGTGGGGCAACAAGCGAGATGGGTGTTGGAGTAGTTGGGATGGCTGCCGGTGGATTTTCTGCGGGCATCGGCCTCAGTATGACAGGGCTTGGTATGCTAGGCATGTACGACACAGCCGCTCCTTTCTTTGGATGGCCCGATGTCGGCCTCATACCGCCGCCCTGCGATTGTGAATGAACGGAGGCAACAGTTCATGCAGAGGAGAGTAGTAGCGTTGGCAGTTATACTCATGACTGTCTTCGGTGTCAGCGCTTCGTTTGTGTATCTCATGCTGCGGGTTCTTCACCTGCCCATTGTGGTTGCAGGAACGATCATGGGTCTTACGTGGGTTTTCGCTTTGATACCAGTTCTTGCGGTGCTGGTGCGAGGTCCTCTGAAGGTACGGAAAAAAACACGGCTGCAAATCGCCGCATTCGTGTTGGCGCCCTTGGCCCTGGGTATTCTTGTATATCTTGGACTAATCTTGCATATGGGGGCGATCGTACCGATTCTGGGGTTCCTCCTGGTTGTTGGAGCAAGCATATTCTTTTTCTGGGGACCTTCCTCTTAGAACCCGGAATAGCCCAGGGCCAAGGTGACTTGGTGTGCTGATCGATCAGCAGTTGAGAGATCCAGGGTCAGGTCTTTACTGTTAGCCTGTCGGGTGACTAACACTGAAGACCTGACCCCCTTGCTCTCCCCCATTGCTCTGATTCCCCTCCTTCAAGAGACCTCCACGTCGACGGAATACCCTTCCGAATGAGACCCTGCGCGAAGGGCCGCGGCCGGGAACCCTCTTCCCGAAGCCGAAAGCGCCCGGCCCCATGGGCCGGCCGCGGCCAACGAAGGTCTGTGCGTTCTTCCCCCCCCCCATCGAGACGGTCGGTTCGCGAAGAGGGCACACCACCGCCGGGCTTTGTCGTTCCAGGGCGGCGGCTCCCGGGCTCCCGCACGTCTGAATGGGCCGGAATGGTCGCGAAGGAACGGCGGTTAAGGAGTTCTTGGGTGCTTCTGAGGCCCGGAAAAAGCTGGACCAGGCTGAGGCCCCTGAGCTAGTGTGTCGCTGAAGGCCGGGGGGGGCGGCGCGCAATGCGGCCCCCGTGGAAAGGCGGCGGTGGCATGATGACCAAGGCTAAACCCGCTCTCCTCTACGCCGCGATGATCGCCGCCGCCATCGCCGCGTTCCTCTGGATTCGATCCGCGGGCGGGACGCTGGTGGCGCCGGCGGGGCAGGGAGGCTTCGGCCGGCACGGGGGGCAGGAGTCCGGCGCGGTCCTGACGCACGTGCTCCTGGCCCTGGTGGTGATCATCCTCTGCGCCCGGGCCCTCGGGTGGGTCTTCAGGCGGTTCAACCAGCCGCCGGTCATCGGCGAGATCATCGCGGGGATCCTGCTCGGCCCCTCCCTCCTGGGCCGCGTGCTTCCGGGCGTGTCCGCGTACCTCCTTCCGAACTTGGTTTCGCCGTTTCTCTCGGTGATCGCCAACGTGGGAATCATCCTGTACATGTTCCTGGTCGGCGTGGAGCTGAACACGGACCTCCTGCGCGAGCGCACGCACTCCTCGGTCGCGATCTCCCACGCGAGCATCGTCGCCCCCTTTCTCCTCGGCAGCGCCCTGGCGCTCTGGCTGTACCCCCTCTTCTCGACGAGCGACGTGCCCTTCGGCGTGTTCGCGCTCTTCATGGGCATCTCCATGTCGGTGACGGCCTTCCCCGTCCTGGCGCGCATCATCACCGACCGCCGGATGCAGAAGAGCCAGCTGGGCACCATCTCGCTGGCGTGCGCGGCCGTGGACGACGTGACCGCCTGGTGCCTGTTCGCGCTGGTGGTCAGCGTGGCGAGGGCGCACGCGGGCCGCGTCCTTCTCACCTTCAGCCTGACGGCCGGCTTCATTTTCGCGGTGTTCGTCTTCGTGCGGCCGGCCGCGGCCTGGTTCGCGCGCCAGCACGCCGCTCGGCGGCAGACGGGCCAGGGCTCCATCGTCATCGCCTGCGCAGCGCTGCTGCTCGCCGCGCTGACGACCCAGCAGATCGGCATCCACGCTCTCTTCGGCGCCTTTCTGGTGGGCGCCGTCATCCCCCACGATTCCCTGCTCGCGCGGGACATCAAGCAGAAGTTCGAGGACCTCGTGGTGGTCCTCTTCCTGCCCGCGTTCTTCGCCTTCACGGGCCTGCGCACGCAGATCGGGCTGGTGCACGGCCTGAGGGACTGGCTGGTGTGCCTCCTCATCATCGGGGTGGCGTCGCTGGGAAAGTTCGGCGGCGGCTCCGTCGCGGCGCGCCTGACGGGGCTCGACTGGCGGCAGTCCGCCTCCCTGGGGATCCTGATGAACACGCGGGGCCTCATGGAGCTCATCGTCCTGAACGTCGGGCTGGACCTCGGCGTCCTGTCGCCCACGCTGTTCGCCATGCTCGTCATCATGGCCATCGTCACGACCCTGGCGACCACCCCCGTCCTGCACGCCCTGAAGACGGTCCCCGAGCCGGTTGCCCTCCAGGAGGCAGTCTGAGGGAACACGCGGGCCCTGATCGCCCGGAATGTGGGCCAGATCTTGTTTTAGAGCATTCCCGCCGCCAGCTCCGTAGGGGCGGCAACGGCGGCGCGAGAAACCGGAGGCAGGTCTGTGCCGTGAGCGACTCGATCGACGGCAGCCGGAACGCCTGCCTCGTCATAGCCAGCCCCCTTCTCCCGGCCCAGTCGCCCCATCCCCTCCAGCCCCTTGACTCCCCCCCCCGCCGCGCCTAGAGTCGGAGTCAGCACCGGTCAGCGCGGAGAATCCATCGTCTGGCACAGCGGGGGAAAGAACCCTTTCGCGTGGGGGATCCGAGATGCTGGGACTCGCCTCGAAGCGCGCGGTGGTGACGGGGGGCGGCTCGGGGATCGGGCTGGCCGTGGTGAGGCGCCTTCGGGAGGCCGGGGCGGCGGTGACGGTCTTCGAGGTGGGCGAGGAGAAGCGCTCGGCCGTCGGCTCCGAGGCGGCCTTCCTCCGCGTGGACGTCGCCGACGAGGCCCAGGTCGCGCGGGCCTTCCAGGAAACGGGTCCCGTGGACATCCTCGTGAACAACGCGGGGACGGGGACCCTCTCCTCCCTCCTGGACCTGGAGGAGGAGGAGTGGGACCGGGTCATGGCCGTGAATCTGAAGGGCCCCTTCCTCTGCACCAAGCACGCCGCGCGGGCCATGGCCAAGCACGCCATTCGCGGCGCCATCGTGAACGTGGCCTCCATCAACGCCGTCCTGCCCTTCGACGGCATCGCCCACTACTGCGCCTCCAAGGGCGGCGTGGTGGCCTTCACGAAAGCCGCCGCGCTGGAGCTGGGCCCGCTGGGAATCCGCGTGAACGCGGTGGGGCCGAGCTTCGTGGAGACTGGCCTCACGGCGGATCTCTCCGTCCTGCCTGGGATCCTTCAGGACCACGCGGCCAAGACCCTCTTCGGCCGGCTCGCCACGCCGGAGGATATCGCCAAGGTCGTCCTCTTCCTGGCCTCCGATCTGGCGGCCTTCGTCACCGGTCAGACGCTCTACGCGGAGGGCGGCACGCTCCTCTCGGGTCCCAAGGGCTACCTGACGGCCTTCGAGGAGGCCACGGGACTGGACGCCGCGAAGGAGTGGAAGCCATGAAGGCCGCGGTTCTGGAGGATGTGGGGATCATCGCCGTGCGCGAGGTGCCAGCGCCCGAGGCCGGGCCCGGCGAGGCCGTGGTGAAGGTGACCGTGGCGGGCATCTGCGGCTCGGACCTGCACGGGTACGCCTCGGGGATGTACGAGCCGGGGCTCATCATGGGCCACGAGTTCGCGGGGGTGGTGAGCTCGGTGGGGCCTGGCGTGGCGGGCCTGAAGCTTGGGGATCGCGTGACGGCCCATCCAATCCTGCCCTGCGGCGCCTGCGCCTACTGCGCCGAGGGGCGCGTCAACCTCTGTGACGCCATGGGCACGGTGGGCATCACCCACGCCGGCGCCTTCGCCGAATGGATCGCCCTGCCCGCGGCCAACTTCCGGCCCATCGGCGAGCTGGACTTCCGCCGGGCGGCCTTCACCGAGCCGCTCTCGGTGGTCCTGCACGCCCGCCGCGCCTCGGGGGTGGCGCCCTCGGATGGCGTGCTGGTCGTGGGCGGGGGCACCATCGGCCTGCTCATGGCCGACGTCCTTCGGCTGGCGGGCCTCTCCCGAGTGGCGCTCGCGGAGCCGAACGCCTTCAGGCGCGGCGTGGCCGAGAGGCGCGGGTCGGCCGCCTTCGACCCGACGCGGGAGGAGGCGGGCCGATTCTGCGAGCGCGCCCTGGGAGGCGCCCCCACCGTCGTCTTCGAGTGCGTGGGCATTCCCGCCACGATCCGCGAGGCCGCGCAGACGGTGGCCAAGGGCGGGCGCGTGGTGGTCCTGGGCGTGGCCACGGAGCCCGTGGAGATGGACTTCCTGGACGCCATGTACAACGAGAAGAGCTTCCAGGCGGTCTACTCCTGCACCTCGGAGTTCGACGAGGCCCTGGCCCTGCTGAAGGGCGGGGCCCTCGACCCGCTGCCGCTGGCTACCTCCGAGATCCCCCTCTCGGCCATCGCCGGGGAGGGCTTCGGCAGGCTTTCGGGCCGTCACGACGAAATCAAGGTCCTGGTCCATCCGGACTGACCACCATAGGAGGTTCTCATGGGCAAGATCTCCGGCGCGGAAGCCCTCGTGAGGGCGCTGCTCGCCGAGGACGTGCGCTTCGTCTTCGGCATCCCCGGCGGCCAGTGGATCCCCTTCCTGGACGCCATCCACCGCATCGGGCGCCCCCAGGGGCTCGACTTCGTCATGACCCGCCACGAGCAGGCCGCGGCCCACATGGCCGACGCCGCCTCGCGCCTCACCAACCGCGTGGGGGTCTGCCTGGGGACCGTGGGGCCGGGCGCCGTGGACCTGGTGCCCGGAGTCTTCGAGGCCTACTCGGAGAGCAGCGCCGTCCTCGCGCTCACGGCCCAGGTGCAGAGCTGGAAGGCCTACCCCGACAACGGCTCCACGCAGTTCTGCGACCAGAAGAGGCTCTTCGAGCCCATCACCAAGTTCAACGCCGTGGTCTCGCACTGGCGGCGCATCCCCGAGCTGGTCCAGCGGGCCTTCCGCTCGGCCCTCTCGGGCACGCCGGGCCCGGTGCACCTGGACTTCCCCGTGGACGTGCTCTACGCCGAGGGGGAGGAGGACGACCTCCAGTTTCTCTCTCCCTCCGAGTACCGCATCCTCGACCGGCCGGCACCCGCGCCGCAGGCGCTGAGGCAGGCGGTGGAGATGATCAAGGCCTCCGAGAACCCGCTCATCCACGCGGGCGGCGCGGTACAGCGAGCCGAGGCCTTCGGGGAGCTGCGCGAGCTGGCGGAGCGGCTCCAGGCGGCCGTCACGTGCACCGTCTACGCCCGGGGCGTCTTTCCCGAGAGCCATCCGCTCCACTTCCTGCCCATGGGATACGGGGCCATCTCGGCCCAGGCCGAGGCGGACCTGGTGATCGACCTGGGGGCGCGCCTGTGCGCCATGGACATGTGGGGCAAGGTGCCTGGGTGGGGCGTGCCCGAGGCCCAGCGCTTCGTCCAGGTGGACATCAATCCCGAATCCATGGCCCTCACGCGCAAGGTGGACCTCGCCGTGCAGGCCGACGTGAAGGAGTTCCTGAAGGCCCTGCTCGCCGAGCTGGAGAGGGAGGGGGTCCGGCGCGAGCGGCCCCACCCCAACCACGCGCAGTACCGCGCCGCACAGGAGGCCTGGATGGCTGACTTCGCCGCCGCCGGTACCTCGGAGGCCGTGCCCATCCATCCCCTGCGGCCGGTGGCCGAGTTCCGGTCGCGCTTCCCGCAGGAGGCGGTGGTGGTGCTGGACGGCGGGAACGCGCAGGTCTGGGCCACCTACCTGACGCGGATCGAGCGGCCCTTCAGCTTCCTGGCCCAGTCGGACAGCGGCATGCTCGGCGGCGGCCTGCCCAAGGCCATCGCGGCCAAGCTCCTCTTCCCCGAGCGGCCCGTGTTCCTCCTCACGGGGGACGGGGCCTTCGGTCTCAACATCCAGGAGCTGGAGACGGCGCGGCGGCTGGGCGCGGCGGTGGTCATCGGCATCCTGAACGACCGGGCTTGGGGGATGATCAAGGCCGACCAGCCGGGAGAGCGGTACATCGGCGTGGACTTCCACGACGCGGACTACGCGGCCATCGCGCGGGGCTTCGGCTGCTTCGGCGAGCGCGTGGAGCGGCCCGAGGAGATCGGCCCGGCCCTGGCGCGGGCCGAGGCCTCGGGTCTGCCGGCCGTCCTCGATGTCCTGGTGGACCCGGCGGTGAACCTGAAGGTGCCGGACCTGGAGACCCTCGACGCCATCTGGCTGGATGAGGTGCTGTGAAGGGGCGAGACGCGAAGCGCGAGACGCACGATGCGAAGAGAGGGCTGCATTCAGAGGAGAAGGCCATGCTGCTGGGATCGAAGGAGTGGTGGGAGAAGGCGAAGGAGGTCGTGAACGGCGACGCCGACTATTTCGAGGCGGCCAAGAACATCCACAAGACGTACACATTCCGCGTCCAGTCGGAGCCCGAGAACGGCATCCCGGACGACATCCTCATGGGCTACAAGATCGACGGGGGCAAGATCGTGGAGTACTGGGACGCGGACCGCCCCACCGACTTCGTGATCTCCGGACCCTACAAGGTCTGGCACCAGATCATGAGGGGCGAGATGGGGCCCATCAAGGCCATGACCATGCGCAAGCTCGCCATCAAGGGCTCCCTGCCCGAGTTGCTTAAGGACACCAAGGCGACCATCCGCTGGGTTGCCCTCCTCCAGACCATCCCCACGGAATTCCATGGGAACTACCGCTGAGAAGGTGCCGCGCGGCCGCCGAGGGGCCACGGCGAATAACCTCCGCTCTCGGGGGGCCCTAGAAAATCTGGGGTCATGAGAAAATCTGGGGTCAGGTCTTTACAATTAGCATGTTGGGTGACTAACACTGAAGACCTGACCCCTTGTGATACATCAACGCAGACAAGTGGGTCCCTAAAGAGCGCAAGGCGCCGTGAGGGAGTGAGAAATGACGAGACGGCTTTGCTTCCTTTGCTTTTGCGCTCTATCGGTCGCGGCCCTTGCCTCTGGTCCACAGGTAACGATTCCCGCCACGCGCGTCAGGATCGTGTACAAAGACACCGGACAGCCCGTCGAATGGGTCGTGATTGATGTGACGTGTCTACGAACAGATCTGACGAGGGCTGAGCGAAAGGAACTGTTTGAGAGAGAGAAGAGAGAATATGACGCGTTGATCGCCCAAGGAAAGCAGATTCCGTACCAAGACTTCAGCGATTGGAGGAGCGAGCAGTTCAAGTCAGAGCGCTCCTGCGGCTGGCGGGACTTTCTCCACGCCGACGACGGCTGGATCACCATTCCGGAAGTCTCCAACGTCCGGATGGACAGCTACGAGATTCGGTTCGATCCAGCAGGGGGACAAACCCTTTACGTGGTGAATCCCCCGCGATACAACGCTGAAATCCTCAAGAACAACTACGATCACCTGCTGGCTTATTTTACTGAAAAGACCTTCCCCAAGTTCGCCGCGCTTCCGGAGAAGGACCGGGTCCTCGAGGCCATGTTCACGAAGCAGTGCAACATTCCATCCGGCACGCTGAACCCAAGCTACGAGGAGGGTCGCTTCTTCCTGGCCACGTACCGGAGCATTTTGGAACGCTGGCCGGCATCCTCGGCTGCCTTGGGGTGCGGTTACGGGGGGGATGGTCCGGAGTTTAAGGGATCGTACTATGGTTTTCTGAGATACAACTGCCTGCTGAGTATGAAGGGTTACATCGACCCTTCGTACAGGCTCCCGGCGTGAAGGACGACATGACAGCGGCCCAGCGCGAGGATCTTCTCGATCGAACGCGTCAACTCTTCTGCGGCGATATCAGGGCCAAGCAGGCGCGCTGGAAGGATTATCGGATTCCGACCGACCTTCTGGATCTCGATTTCTTCCAGAACCTTCACTGCGAGTGCATGGGCGTGCAAGGGCTGCCGCCGTGCGCAAAGCAGCAAGGTGATGTTTCGACAATCCCCGCGAAGCCTTCGGCCCCCACTCCGAATCACGATGCCTCAGCCATGCGCCCAGGGGCTCCTCCAAGCAAGCCCGTTCCGCCTGACTCTCCGCGGGGGCGGCCCTCACCCTCCACGACGCGGCGTTGAGCGAGGCCTCGGCGGACGTGGGGAGGAAGGATGGGATCACCTATTAGTCGGCCCCTGTCAACAGGCGGACTTCCATCTTGGCGGCCTTTGCTCTTAGCCGCACTCCTCTTGCCCTTTGCACAGGGCCAGGCCGTTGGGGCTCCGGTGGTTGCGGGCCTGCGTCGTCGGGCTTTGGGTGTCGCGTCTCGAAGGACGCGCACCAGTCACCCATCAGGATCAAGGAGGTGGCGGGCGAAAATCTTGGGTCAAAAATCGGGGGTCAGGTCTTTACTGTTAGCATGTTGGGTGACTAACACTGAAGACCTGACCCCTTGTGACGACGAAGACTCCTGGCCCGGCTGCAGGCGCGAAGAAGAGCCCCGCTCGGTTTGCCGCAAACGGTTCCGGATGCCGGTTCCCAACCGGAAATTCGTCAGCGCCTGGGCTCCGATCCCGACTCCTTGGCGGTCTCGGTCTGGAGGGCCGCCGCGTGGCGCAGGCCGGCGATGCCCTCGATGGCGCGTGAGGCCACGGACTGGGAGCGGACGATGCTCTCCTTGAGGTCGGCATCGAGGGCCTTGATGCGCCCCTCCTGCTCCTTGACCCTCTCCTGGAGGGAGGCGACGGTGAGGCGCATGACCTCGCGCTCGCGCTCCATATCCTTTTCGAGCAGGAGCTTTTCAAGCTTGAGCCGCTCCTCGGTGGCTTTGGCGGCGGACTCGGAGGCGGCGCGCACCGCCTGGTCGAGCTGGGCGGGGAACTCCTGCGCGCGCTGGCGCAGCTCGGCGAGTTCCTTCTCTTGGGCCGCCAGGGCCTCCTCGCGGGCCTTGACGTCCGCCTCGCGGGCGGCGAGTTCCTCCTCCAGCTTCCGGCGGCGCTCCTCGCGCTCCGCATCGAAGGCGTCCTTCTCGCGCTGGCGGCGCTGCTTGAGCTGGTACTGGTAGTCCTCCTCCTCCCGCTGGCGCTCCTTCTTGTCGAGGGCGTCGCGCTCCTTGAGGGCCGCCTCGTGCTCCTTCTTCTCCTTGTCCCACTGGGCGCGCGTCTCCGCCATGACGGCCTCGAAGGTTTCCTTCTCCGAGGCGATGGTCTGGCGCAGCTCTTCCAGCTTGCCGGCGGCGGCTTCGATCTCGTGCAGCTCCCGAAGCCGGGTCTCCTGCTCGGCCGCCGCTTCCTTCAAGGCCGCCAGCCGAGCCGCCTCGGCCGATAGGCGCTCTTCCACATCGGTCAGGTGTTTGCCGATGGCCAGCTTGAGCGACGAGAGCTCCATAACGATGGCGTCCAGGCTGAGAAAAATCGGGGGTCAGGTCTTTACTGTTAGCATGTTGGGTGACTAACACTGAAGACCTGACCCCTTGTGACGACGAAGACTCCTGACCCGGCTGCAGGCGCGAAGAAGAACCCCGCTCGGTTTGCCGCAAACGGTCCCGGATGCCGGTTCCCAACCGGAAATTCGTCAGCGCCTGGGCTCCGATCCCGACTCCTTGGCGGTCTCGGTCTGGAGGGCCGCCGCGTGGCGCAGGCCGGCGATGCCCTCGATGGCGCGTGAGGCCACGGACTGGGAGCGGACGATGCTCTCCTTGAGGTCGGCATCGAGGGCCTTGATGCGCCCCTCCTGCTCCTTGACCCTCTCCTGGAGGGAGGCGACGGTGAGGCGCATGACCTCGCGCTCGCGCTCCATATCCTTTTCGAGCAGGAGCTTTTCAAGCTTGAGCCGCTCCTCGGTGGCTTTGGCGGCGGACTCGGAGGCGGCGCGCACCGCCTGGTCGAGCTGGGCGGGGAACTCCTGCGCGCGCTGGCGCAGCTCGGCGAGTTCCTTCTCTTGGGCCGCCAGGGCCTCCTCGCGGGCCTTGACGTCCGCCTCGCGGGCGGCGAGTTCCTCCTCCAGCTTCCGGCGGCGCTCCTCGCGCTCCGCATCGAAGGCGTCCTTCTCGCGCTGGCGGCGCTGCTTGAGCTGGTACTGGTAGTCCTCCTCCTCCCGCTGGCGCTCCTTCTTGTCGAGGGCGTCGCGCTCCTTGAGGGCCGCCTCGTGCTCCTTCTTCTCCTTGTCCCACTGGGCGCGCGTCTCCGCCATGACGGCCTCGAAGGTTTCCTTCTCCGAGGCGATGGTCTGGCGCAGCTCTTCCAGCTTGCCGGCGGCGGCTTCGATCTCGTGCAGCTCCCGAAGCCGGGTCTCCTGCTCGGCCGCCGCTTCCTTCAAGGCCGCCAGCCGAGCCGCCTCGGCCGATAGGCGCTCTTCCACGTCGGTCAGGTGTTTGCCGATGGCCAGCTTGAGCGACGAGAGCTCCATAACGATGGCGTCCAGGCTGAGTGCTTCCACCTCTTTTCTCGTTTCCGCTTTCATGGCCGGTCTCTCCTCGGCAAACAGCGACGCGTCCCTGGCGGAGGCATCGTCCCGCACTGCCTCACCACCCTGATTTTCGTCGGCGGCTTGGGCCAGCCGCTGATAGGCCGCCAGGATCTCCGCCTTGGTGCTCTTCCCCGTGATCTCCGCCTGGGGCGGCGGACCTTTGGCCTTTCTGGGCATGGGACCCTCCCTTGCGGCTCTTGCTTGCGAGTCTACCGCAAACTTGACCAGGAAAGACGAGCCAGGGTTCCTCCTCTACCGCGCGGGCGGACCCTTCGCCAGCCTGCCGAGTCAGTATACGTACGTCGGTTGGCGGGAGGAAGGCGAGGTGGCAGCCCGCAGCGGCGGATGTGACCTTTGTTCTCCTCGCGACAAGAACGGGGTGTGGGACGGCCGGCGGGGCCATCCCGGGGCATGTGGTTAGGGTACTCGTGCAGGAGGGCATCATGAAACGGAACATGGCGGTAATGGGGGCGATTCTGGTGATGACGGCGGGGCTGGTTCTGGGCGCGGGTCCGGGCGGAGGCGGCAAGGTCGACCTCTCCACGGTGCGCACGGTGAGCGGAACGGTCAGCTCCGTCACCATGGGACCCGGGCTCCAGCACCCGAGCTTCGTGCTGGCGGAGGCGGGGGGC
>JAJYCJ010000085.1 GCA_021778515.1 Acidobacteriota bacterium | reverse complement strand
CCCCCGGATCAAGTCCGGGGTCGGAGGCAACCCAAATCCCTTGGCGGGTGAAGATCGCCTTCCACGGAAACTACCATCCATGAGCCTTTCGGAGCCGCTCCAATATCCAATCGCGGGATTTGGGAATTAGGATGCGGGGCTGGATTCGAAGGTCTCCCCTCGCCCTTCTTGCTTCCCCGCCCTGTCGCGCCTAGGAAGGCGCTCCTGCCTCAGCCTTCTCCGCGCTCTCCGTGGCAAATGCTTCCTTGCTTTTCGCCTCTAGCTTCTCGCGTTCCCCCTCATTCCTCCGCGGGCTCGTAGAGGGTGCGGCGCTTCTTCGGCGTGAAGCCCGCATCGGCGATGAGGCGGCGCAGCTCCTCCTCGTTGGTGCTGTTTCGGCATCCGGCGCTGGCCACCACGTTCTCCTCGATCATGATGGAGCCCATGTCGTTGGCGCCGAAGTGGAGGGAGACCTGCCCCAACTTGAGCCCCTGGGTGACCCAGCTCGCCTGGATGTTGTCCACGTTGTCCAGGTAGATCCTCGACAGGGCCAGCACGCGCAGGTAGTCCACGCCGGTGGCGGGAGCATCCTGCAGGGGGGTCGTCGCCCCCGGCTGGAAGGTCCAGGGGAT
The DNA here is from genome assembly GCA_021778515.1 of Acidobacteriota bacterium. Taxonomy (GTDB): domain Bacteria; phylum Acidobacteriota; class UBA4820; order UBA4820; family DSQY01; genus DTPS01. The sequence goes on along the minus strand of JAJYCJ010000085.1, from coordinate 12,890 downwards.
GAAGGCCGTGAAGCCGCCCGTCTCGTCCTGGAGCTCCCTCACGTGCTGGAGGTGGATCAGGATGTCCTGGGAGGATTCGATGGAGCCGAACATCATGGTCGCGGTGGTCCTGAGCTTCTGCCGGTGGGCCTCCCGGTGCACGGCGATCCACTCCTTGACCGTGGCCTTGCCCCTGGCCATCCGCCTGCGGACCCCGTCGGAAAGGATCTCCGCGCCGCCGCCGGGGATGCTCCCGAGCCCCACCGCCCTCAGGCGCGCGATGACCTCGGCCACGGGCATCTTGTAGAGCTTGGAGAAGAAGGTGATCTCCGGGGCCGAGAAGCCGTGGATGTGAATCTTCGGGAAGCGGGCCTTCATGGCGCCCAGCATCTCCTCGTAGAAGCCGAAGGGCAGCTCGGGGTTGTGGCCGCCCTGCAGAAGGATGCCCGTGCCTCCGAGGTCCACCGTCTCCTGGATCTTCGCAAGGAGCGTCTCCATGGTGTGGACGTAGCCCTCCGCGTCGCCGGGCCGCCGGTAGAAGGCGCAGAAGGCGCAGTTCGCCACGCAGACGTTGGTGTAGTTGATGTTGCGGTCCACGATGTAGGTGGCCACGTTGTCGGGGTGCTTGCGCGCCCGGACGGCGTCGGCCGCCTGGGCGAGCTCCAGGAGGGGCGCCTGCTCCAGGAGGAGCAGCCCCTCCTCGGGGGTCAGGCGACCCTCGTCGAAAACCTTATCGAGAACCGCCGTCACGTCCGTCGGGTGCGGCGCAGCCGAGGCGTTCATCGGGTATCTCCTCCTTCAGGGCCAGGGCGACGAACCGGCGGAGCCCCACCACCTCGGCTCCGCCGAGCGGGTAGCTGAGGTGTTCGGTGAGGTAGCGCCGGAGGGTATCGGGTGGGAGGTCCAAGGTCCGCGCGAACTCGGCCACGATCTCCTCCAGGTGCTCCATCCCGTAGGCGTGGGACCTCGCCAGCACGGCTCGGGTCTCGGGAGTGCAGGCGCCCCTGCGGCCCGCCCAGACGGCGAAGACGAAGGGGAGGCCCGTCTTCCGGTTCCAGAGCTCGGCCAGGTCGTAGCGGCGCAGCCCCTTCAGGGTTCGGGGCAGGGTGAGGGCCGGGTCGCCGATCACCAGGGCCGCCTCCTCGGGGCCGAGGGCGGTGGGCGGTTCGGCGACCTCTCGGTAAACGGGCTCCTGGGCCGCGAGATCCGCCAGGAGGATGCGCGTGAGCATCTGGGAGGTCCTGCTGGCGGCGTGGAGGTAGACCGTTCGAACCCCCGCCGCCTCGCCCCCGCAGAGAAGGAGCACGGAGGTGACCTCCCGGCGGGCGCCCACGCACAGGGGCGCCGCGAGCACGAGCTCGCGCGAGCGGGCGAACTCGATGGAGGGGATGAGCCCCAGGTCCGCCTCCCCCTTAAGGACCCGTTCGGCGCACCGGGACGGAAGGTCGAAGGAGACCTCCCAGTCCGGCGGATGGAGGCCGGCCTGGAGCCCCCAGTAGAGCGGGGCGGCGTTCAGGAAGCCCACGGCGGAAACCTTCACGGCGCCACCTCTCCGACGCGCGACCAGAGGAGGTAGAGGGCGTAGTTCGCGCTCAGCTCCATGACCGAGGCCCTATCCAGCGGGAAGAAGAGCTTGCGCGCCCACTCCCCTTCGGGAGAGCCGGCGGCCACCCAGACGGTGCCCTCCGGCTTTTCGGGCGAGCCCCCCGTGGGACCGGCCACTCCGGTGGTGGCCACGGCGCAAGAGGCGTTGAAGCGGGCCCTGGCCCCCCGCACCATGGCCCGCGCCGTCTCCTCGCTCACGGCGCCATGCAGATCGAGGATCGCCGGAGGAACCCCCAGCAGGGAGGTCTTGGCCTCGTTCGCGTAGGCCACCACGCCCCCCTGGTAGTAGCGCGAGGCCCCCGGCACGGCCACGATCTTCCGGCTCGCCACGCCCCCCGTGAGGGACTCGGCGCAGGCCAGGCTCCAGCCCTTGGCCAGCAGACGCTCTCCCAGGGACTCGGCCAGGCTCCTGCCCTCCAGGCTCACGAGGTGGTGGCCGTAGCCCTCCCGGAGGGCTTGCCGAACCCGCGCTTCCAGCTCGGGCAGCGCCTCGGCCGGCGGAGAAGTGAGAGTGAAGGTGATGGCGAGGACGCCCAGGGAGGGCAGGATGGAGACGGCCACGCCGGGCAGGGCGTACCAGGGTTTGAGGACCGGCTCCGCCATGGACTCCGCGAGTCCGGCCACGGTCGCCCTCACCACCACGACTTCCGGACGCCGAGGGTAAAGGGCCTTCAGTTTGGGGATGACGCGGCTCTCCAGCATCTCCTCGAATTCGGTGGGCACGCCGGGCAGCAGAACCAGGTCGCCCCCTCCCGCCTTGAGCCAGGAACCGCAGGCCAGCCCTTTCCCGTTCGGCACCGGTTCGGCGCCGTCCACCACGAGAGCCTGTCTCCGGTTCACGTCGGTGAGCTGGTAGCCTCTGGACTCCAGGCGGCGCCGGATCTCCTCGATCCATCCGGGGTCCTCGTGGATCCCGAGCCCCAGAAGGCGCGCGGCACCTTCGCGCGTCAGGTCGTCGCCCGTGGGGCCGAGACCTCCCGAGGTGATGACGACATCGCAAGAGGCCAGCGCGGCCCGCATGGCCGCCTCGATGGCTTCGACGCGATCCTCGACCCGCGCGAGCAGGACGACGGGAATTCCCATTTCCGTCAGGCGCGCCCGCGCCGCCGGCCCGTTGGCGTCTCGACGGGCGGGATCGGTCAGTTCCGATCCGACGAGCAGCAGGGCAGCCCTAGCCACGACCGCCGCCTCCTTCCTGCACGGCGCAGCCGCTCTGGGATGCGGCGAAGACGCCGAGGTAATCGCTATGTCCCGCCTCCCTCAGGATCTCCGCGATGGCCTCCATGGAGCGCCGGGCGATGGCTTCCGGGAGCGTGTCCCCGGGGAAGGCGAGGGGTTCGCCCACGTGCAGCGTCACCCGGCCAGGCCTAGGATAACGCCGCCGCGGCGGATAGGCTTCCCGGGTGCCCACGATGGCCACCGGCACCACCCTCACCTCGGCCCTGGAGGCGAAGACGCCGAGACCGGGCTGGGGATCGAGGAGGCCGCCGGTGTCCGACCGCCGGCCCTCCGGGAAGATGGCCACGGCCCGGCCGTGCTTGAGAAGGCCCAGGATCCTCCGCACCGCCGAGAGCTGGAAGGCCGCGCCGGCCTTCACCGGGACCACGTCCATGAGGCGCGAGAAGGTCTTGACGATGGGCTTCTCGAACTGGTCCTCGGCCATGACGAACCAGAGGCGCCTGCGAAGGAAGCACCCCAGGATGAGCGGGTCCGCGAAGGAGAAGTGGTTCGCCGCCAGGAGGAAGGCGCCCCGCGGCGGGACCCGCTCCCCTCCCTTCACCCTGACTCGGAAGTAGAGCCTGAAGATCGGCCAGAAGATGGCCTTCGCACCGACGTACGAAACGGCCTTCAGTGAGGATTTCCAATCTCGCCGCGCCATGGCTCCTCCGGCCCAGTAGCGTACAGCTTGCGACCCGGCTGCGGCAAGGGCGCGGGGCGCGCCAGAGGCTTGGAGGCGGGAGATGCCTGGATAGAAAAGACCTGCAGGCACGCCTGTCCCAAACGGACTGCCTCTCTGGCTTCGGCCTACGGCTGGGTCTGAGCCGCGCCCTCCTCCGCTTCGCTCCGGAAGGCAGGCTTCCCAAGAAAGGGCCGAAATGATTTTGGACAGTCATGACCTTCAGGAGCCCTCTCCAGAGGCCGAAGCGCCGTCCCCTCTGCACCCGTCGCGCTCTGGAGAGCGCTCCTACGGGAATCGCGGGCGGGCAGGGGGCGAGCTTTTCTCGGCGCCTTCCGAATCCTCATCCTCGCTTCCCCTCCTCCTGGACAGCCCACCCCCGCACCTCTACAATGCTCGGGGAGGAGCCCATGTGCGGTATCTGCGGGGAGGTGGGGTTCGGCGAGCCTTCCCTCGTGCGCCCCGGTACCACGGAGAGGATGGCGGAGCGGATCGCCCACCGCGGCCCTGACGGCGAAGGCTTCCTGCACGAGGCGGGGGTGTCGCTGGGGCACCGCAGGCTCTCCATCATCGACCTCTCACCCGCCGCCGCCCAGCCCATGGTCAGCCCCGACGGCCGCTACGTCATCGTCTACAACGGCGAGCTCTACAACCATCCGGAGCTGCGCGCCGAGCTGGAGCGCCTCGGGGAGACCTTCTCCACCCGGTCCGACACGGAGGTCCTCCTCAGGGCCCTCATGGTCTGGGGAAGGGACGCGCTGAACCGGTTCAACGGCATGTGGGCCTTCGCCCTGTGGGACCGCTCGGAGCACAAGCTCCTGCTCTGCCGCGACCGCCTCGGCATCAAGCCCCTCTACTGGTCGAGGGTCAGAGACGGGCTGGTCTTCGCCTCCGAGATCCCGCCCCTCCTTCAGCACCCCGAGGTCAGCCGGGAACTGAACCCCCGGGCTCTGGCCGAGCAGGTGGCCTGCCGCTACGTCCTGGCCCCCCGCACCCTGCTGAGATCGGTGCAGAAGCTCCCGCCCGGGCACCTCCTCACGGCCTCGGCGGAGGGGATCCGCATCTCCCCCTACTGGCGGCTGCCCATCGGCGACCGGATCCACAAGATGGGGGAGGCGGAGGCGCTGGAGCGGTTCCGCGATCTCTTCGAGGCCTCGGTGCGGCGGCGCCTCATCTCCGACGTGCCCGTGGGACTCCTGCTATCGGGAGGCGTGGACTCCTCGGCCCTGGCGGCGGCCCTGCGCCACTGCGGCCAGGAGCGCATGGCCACCTTCACCGTGGCCTTCGAGGAGCAGGGCCACGACGAGAGGAGCTGGGCCAAGGCCGTGGCCGAGCAGCTCGAAACGGACCACCACGAGGTCACGATCACGCCGGGCCGCTTCGCGGACTCCCTGGGCACCGTGCTCTCCCACCTGGACGACCCCGTGGCCGACGTGGCCGTGATCCCGCTCTACCACGTGTGCGGCCTGGCCTCATCCAGCGTGAAGGTGCTCCTTTCGGGGCAGGGGGCCGACGAGGTCCTGGGGGGCTATCACCTGGACCGCGTGCTCCGGCAGATCCGCTCCATCGTCCTGCTCAGGGGGCTCCCCGGGGCGCGGGCGGCGGCCGCGGCCATCGCGAGGCGGGATCACAAGAGGGCGCAACTGGCCCGCTGGGAGGAGATCCGGTGCGCCGTGCCCGGCCAGCTGCCCGGCAAGATCCGCTACGATCTCACCATGCCCCTGCCTCCGGCCACCATGAACCGGCTCCTGAAGGACTGCATGCCGCCCCCCTACGACCGGACGCTCGACGCCTTCTACACCGAGGTGCCCAGCCACAGAGGCCCCCTGGACGCCATCCTCTCGACCCTCTGCAAGGGTTGGCTGCCGGACAACCTGCTCAACCACTCCGACCGCATGTCCATGGCCCACGGACTGGAGATGCGCGTCCCCTTCCTCGACGTGGATTTGCTCACCTTCTGCTTCCACCTGCCTCAGCGCCTCAAGATCAACCGCGGGATCACCAAATACCTGCTCAAGCGGTATGCCGTGAAGGCGGGGATCCCCCACGGCGTGGCCTTCCGCAGGAAGCTGGGCTTCCCCGTGCCGTGGAACACTTGGGTCCGCGGCCCCTTGAAGGGGTTTCTGGAGGAGACCCTGGACGGCGCCGACTGGATGGCCGACTACTTCCACACCGCCGAGGTGCGCCGGGTCCTGCAGGAGCACCTCGACGGTAAGGACCGGGGCCTGCTCCTCTGGAACCTCGTGGTCCTCGCCCACTGGGGCAGGCGCATGCTCGCGGCCTGAGGCCGGTCCAAGCCTTCGGCCCGAGGGCTCACCTCCCGACCGCCACAGATCGCCGGCAGGCTGAGGGGAAAGGGGCGGCGCCTGCGAGGCACCGCCCCTCGTTCTTGGCGCGATCTAGGGAAAAAATCCTACTCCAGGCTGAGGGTGACCTCGCCGTCGTTGCTCACGACGCGGGCGAGCAGGCCGGTGCCGAGCTGCCTGGCGAAGGGGACGATCTGGGTGAAGAGGGCCTCGGCATCCACCGGCCCCTTGCCCTCGACCTTGAGCCCCGATAGAAGGGACTGAACGGTGGAAAGGGGCACGGAGATTCGGGTCCCCTCCCCGCCCTCGCCCTTGTCCCGGGCCTGCAAGACGAAGTTCGTGGGGGCCTTGCCGGGCCTCGGCTGGGCTGGAGGGGCGAATCCGACCGTGACCGAACTCTTGCGGCCGTGCTCCTCCACCGTGAAGAGCTGGCTCTCTCCGCCCTTGTTCTCCTTTTTGAGCGCATCGAGCACCTTGCCGAGGTCCAACGTGACCTGCTGGCCCTCCACGCGGCATCCCTGCAAGCCCTTTCCCACCTTGTGCTGGTCGAGGAATTCGAGGACCTTCAGGGGCATCTCGATGACGGCGCTGTCCCGCTCTCCCCGGATGCGGAACTGGACCACTTCGTCGGATCCGCTCTGGGCCAGAAGCGGCAGGGCGGCGGACAGAAGCGCAACGACCAGCACGGCGACGAAACCGCGACGAACCCATTGGATGGCCATGGTGTCACCTCCTCACCCCGTTGTACGCACGGGAAGGTGGGGAGGTTTGCCGAGGCCGCCCCTCCTCACTCCTTCTTCGTCTTGAAATCCTTGCCGAGCCAGCCCTTGGCGAGGATGAGCATGACGGTGGAGGCCATGGCGATGCAGGCGTAGATGAACCACATGGTCTCGGGATGCATGGTGCCCTCTCCGGGTGCGGGGCAGTAGCGCATGAGGAACCAGCCGGCGTAGAGGCCCGTGATGACCTTGGTGAGGAACCACGGGAACTGCGCCACGCCCATGTAGGCGCCGGTCCGCCCCTTGGGGGCGATCTCCGCCGCGTACTGCAGGAAGCGGGGCTGCCACATGGCCTCGCCCACGGAGGTCACGACGAGGTAGCCGAGCAGCAGCCAGATCCGGCCGTTCGGGGTCGCGTGGATGGAGAGCAGGAAGGTGGGGATGGCCATCACGAAGGTGCCGGCGATCATCATGTTGTAGACGTTCCGCTTGCGCGTCAGGGCGGCGATGGACGGGGTGAGGATGAAGATGAGCGTGGGGTTGATGAAGTTGACGAAGAACTCCATGTAGTGGTGGCCCACGCTGCCCATGGCCCTGTAGACGTACTGCGGCAGGGTGAGCCAGTTGTGGGCGAAGAGCGTCTGCACGGGGATCAGGCAGAAGATGAAGAAGGCGAACTTGGGGTCCGCCAGCGGGTGGTTCCTGATCCAGTACCAGGCCCTTTCGGTCCATGGCTTGCCCGCCAGTGCGGCCTTCTCGGCAGCCGCTTCGTCCAGCTCCTTCTGGTCCTTGTCGGCGCTCTCCTTTTCGTGGACCTTCCGGTAGCCGGCCACGGCGGCCAGCGTCTCGCGCTCCACCCGCTTGGTCAGAATGATGAAGAGGAGCACGAGCCCCAGTCCCGTGAGCCCCACGTAGGTCCAGAAGACGCCGGGGATGTCCCACTTCATGCGGATGGGCGGGGAGATGAAGCCGGGCAGCGCGCCGCCGAGGTTCATCAGGGCGTAGAGCATGGCGTAGCCCATGGCCGCCGTCCGCTCGTCGCAGTACTCGCGCACGGCCGTGTAGGCGGCGGGCTGGTAGAGGCCGTATCCGAGCACCACCCCCATGATGCCCAGCACCGTCGTCCAGAAGAGCGTCCCCTGGGCGCCGGGGAAGAGGCCGACGGCGGACACCATGATCAGCCGGCCCACGAGCATGAAAAAGACCGACAGGATCAGGGCCTTGCGCACCCCTATCTTGTCGGCCACCCCGCCGAAAAAGAGCATGGAGAGAGTGATGCCGGCCGTGAGGAAGCTGACCATCCAGTCCGCGTGGAGGTCGTTCATCCCCACGAACCGGTTGCAGAAGAGGGCCAGGAGCGACAGCCAGCCGAAGTAGATGAGCCCCTCGAGGAAGTAGGAGACGTTCACGGCCCAGAGGGCCCGAGAGGCGTGGACGAGGTCGATGAAGGGCTGGACCACCTCGCGAAACGGTGAAAGCTGGGGATCTTCGGCGGCTGCTGGGGTCTTCGCTTCCTCGCTCACGATGCCCACCTCCTCCATGGGGCACCCTCTCTCCGGCGCCCGCCGGAAAGGCCCCAAGCCGGCCACTCTAGCATGACGGCATCGCTCGCCGGAAGCTCGGCGCGCCCGATCCCGGAATAGCCCCGCCCATCGAGCCGTTGTAAGGTCCCAACGTGACCAGACGGTTCCCGTCCGTCCCCGAGGGGATGGCGGTCCTTTCGAAGGAGCGGACCATGCGAAGGGGACTTCAACGGATCACCGGAACGGCGCTGGCGGGCCTGGGGACCCTGCTCCTCTGGGCGGCCGCACCGGCCAAATCACCACACGGAGGTACTCCGGCCATGGACAAGGGCGTCTATTCCTTCACGATGAAGCTCAACGACGGCAGCGAGAAGCCGCTGTCCGCGTACGAGGGCAAGGTGCTCCTGATCGTGAACACCGCCTCCGAGTGCGGTTTCACGCCCCAGTACAAGGGGTTGGAGGAGCTCTTCCAGAAGTACAGGGACCAGGGGTTGGAAGTTCTCGCCTTCCCGGCCAACAACTTCGGAAGCCAGGAGCCCGGGAGCGACCCGGAGATCCGGAAGTTCTGCACCCTCAAGTACCACGTCAGCTTCCCCCTCTTCGCCAAGACCAGCGTCAAGGGGAGCGGCATCAACCCGCTCTACCGCTACCTCACCTCCCAGAGCGGCTTCGACGGCGACATCACCTGGAACTTCAACAAGTTCCTCGTGGACCGCTCGGGCAAGGTGGTGGCGCGCTACGACTCCAAGGTGGAGCCCACGGCGCCGGAGCTGGTCAAGGAGGTCCGGAAGCTCCTGGACCAGAAGGGGTAGCGTCCGGTGACCCGTGGCGGGCGAGGGCTCGCTCCCCGCTGCCCCCGCATCTAGCGCCCCACGGCCTCCTCGTACCGGTGCAGGTTCCAAAGCACGTGCGCCGTGTAGATCCGCGTTTCGCGGTAGGGGATCATGGCCACGAACTCCGGTTCATCCTGAGCACCGAAGGCGCTGAGCCACCGCGCCACGATCTTTTCGCCGGCGTTGTAGCTGGCCACGGCGGGGGCTGCGGGAAAGCGCTTCGCCAGGGTACCCAGGTAGCGGATGCCCAGATCCAGGTTCACCTCGGGATTCATTAAGTCCGGCGAGGAGGGGTCTCCTCGCGATGGCACGGCGAGGCGCTCCGCGGTGTCGGGCATGAGCTGCATGAGGCCCTCGGCCCCCGCTGGGGAGAGGGCGCGCTCGTCGAAGCCGCTCTCCTGGCGGATGACGGCCAGCACCAGGGCCGGCGCGAGGCCCTCCCGGGAGGCCAGGGGTCGGATTCGCCCCAGCTCCTCCGCCGGATACTCCACCGCCAGGGCCTGCGGGGGGATGGCCAGCCGGTCGGAGACTCCGGGGAAGGAGCTCCGGAGGATGGCCTGGGCCGAGGCCTGACGGCCGGCCCTGGCCAGGAGGGTGGCCATGGTGAGGGCCGCGTCGGGATCCTTGCGATGCTTCCGATAGTAAGATTCGAAGGCCCGCGCGGCGTCCGCCTCCATGCCCGCCAGATCGAGGCTTCGGGCCAGGGCCGTCTGGTCCGAAGCGAGGGAGGGCTCCCACGGCGAGGGCAGAGCCGGCACGGGGGTGGCCGGCAGCGGAATCCCCATCCCCTGGAGCGCGAGGCGGGCCTGCCAGGCCCAGTAGCCCGCCGGGGACTCGGCCAGCCGGACCAAGCCGCCGATGGCGGCCGGACGGTCGCCCGAACGGAGGGCCGACTGCGCCGCCCAATAGGCCGAAGGCCCCTCGTAGCCGGCGTCACCGCGGCCCGAGGCGGCTCCGAGAAAGAGCCGCCCGGCACCGGCGTAGTCCCCGAGCCTGAAGAGGCACCAGGCCCGCTTGTAGGAGGCTGATGTGGAGGTGGAAGCCGATCCGGCCATCCCCTCGGTGCCACCGAAATCCAGGGCGGCCTCCTCGAAAAGTCCGTGAACGTAGGCGGAGGTTCCCATGCAGTGAAGGGCCTCAAGCTTGAGGGCCTGGTCGTCGCCCGCCTCCTCCAGCAAGGCCCGGCATCGCGCCACCACGGCCTCGTGGTCACCCGTCCGGAGGAGGGCCCAGGCGGCCTTGAGCGAGGCCGCAAGGCTCTCCCTGTTCGGTCCGAAGCGCGCCAGCATGCGGTCGGCGGCCTCCACCGTGGCCGCGTTCTCCCTGAGCGCATACAGGATGGACACCCTCAGCAGGGCTTCCCGCTCCGCCGCTTCGCCCTTGAGGGCGGGGCCGCCGATCGAGGACAGCACCTGAAGGGCATCCTCCCGGCGGCCCGCCGCCAGCAGCCTGCCAGCGAATTCGAGGGCCTGCGTGGGCGACCGAAGGGGCGGCTTGGAGACGCCCTCCGCCGCCAGTTGCCGCATGCGCTCGCCGGCGGCGCGGCCGAACGGACAGGCGGGCCTCTCGTAGAGGGCGCGGTAGAGGGCGAAGGCCTCCCGGCGGCGGCCCGCCCGGTCGAGGAGCGAAGCGAGCTCGAAGTTCGCTTCGTCCCGCTCGTCCTTGGGAAGATGGAGGGCGAGCAGCCTGCGGTAGACCTGCGCCGCGGCCGTGGGTCTCCCCGCGTCGCTCTCGGCCTTGGCGAGCAGTCCGAGAGCGCGGCGATCCAGATCGTCCGGATGGGGTGCTCCCAGGAGCCGCCGCACCTCGGAGGCGGCCTCCGATGGCTTGGCCAGCTTCAGCAGGCACTCCCCGAGGAGCAGACGCCCGTAGGGGGCCAGCGGGCCGGGCGCGTCGGCCACCTCCCGCAGGGGCGCCTCCGCGTCGGCGGCGTGGTCGCACAGGAGGGCCATGCGGCCGTAGGCCAACGCCTCGGTCCGCAGGCGCTCGCCCTTGGGCTCCCCGATCCAGAGCTGTCTGCAGAGGGCCTCCGCCGCCGGCCACTGGCCGGCCCGTCTCAAGTGAGCCGCTTCGGCCAGGTTGCCGGCAGGGACCTCGCCTTCGGCCGCGGCCGCGCGCGGGACCGCAGTGGCGCCCAGCACGAGCAGAGCGGCGGCCCAACGCAGGAGCGCCCGGGAGATCCCCCGGGCGCCCCGATTCGCAGAGCCGGCCTTGGGCCGATGCTCTTTCGTTTGCATGCGCCTCCCGTCAGAAGGAGACGTCGTAGACCGACGGCTCGGCGGTCTTGATGGCCACCGCCTCGGCCAGGACGAGGGGCACGCCGCGGTGCATGAAGTGGACCGCCGCCTGCACCTTGTTGTGGTAGAACTGCGCCTCGCCGTTCTCCTTCAGGAAGGCATGGTAGGCCTTCTTGTCGGTGGTGTCCACATCCTTCTCGCGGCAGATGGCGGCGAGCCGCTTGCGCGCCATGACCGCCTGCTCCAGCAGGAGGCTTCCGGCGAAGACGTGGCCGATCATGTCCAGCAGGGAGACGGCGTTGGAGAGCATGATCAGGGGAGCGTCCATCCGGCTCTGGAGCATGTTCATGACCGAGGTGAGCTCCTTCAGGGCCGCGCCGAGGTGCATGGCCGACGCGCCCAATTCGGTGTCGGTGACGTTCTCCTGCACCGCCTCCGCCACGCGCTGGAGCAGGGTCTTGATGGGCTTGCCGTCCTGCATCCTGAGCTTGCGGAAGCAGAGGTCCAGGGCCTGGATGCCGTTGGTCCCCTCGTAGATGGGAGCGATGCGGGCATCCCGCAGGTACTGCTCCGCGGGGTACTCCATGGTGTAACCGTAGCCGCCGAAACACTGCACCGCCAGATCCGCCACCTTGACTCCCCAGTCCGTGCACCAGGCCTTGCAGATGGGCGTGAGGACTTCGAGGTAGCCCTGATGCAGGTTGCGCTCCTCGCCCTCCGTGATGCGCGCCATGTCTATGCTCCAGGCCGTGAAGTAGAGGAGCGCCCTCATGGCCTGGACGTAAGACATCTGGGTGAGCAGCATGCGGCGCACGTCGGGATGCTCCACGATGGGCACCTGCGGGCCGTCCGGAGAACGGTCCTTGAAGTGCTTGCCCTGGAGGCGCTCCCTGGCGTAGGCCAGGGCGTGCTGGTAGGCGGTGGAGGCCACGGCCATGTTCTGCAGCCCCACTTCGTAACGGGCCGCGTTCATCATCTGGAACATCTCCGTCATGCCCTGGCCCTCTTCGCCGAGGATGACGCCCTCGCAGCCGTCGTTGGCCCCGAAGACCATGGCGCAGGTGGGTGAGCCGTGGATGCCCAGCTTGTGCTCGATGTTGCCCACCGCCACGTCATTGGGCTCGCCGAGGGAGCCGTCCGGCTTGATCCGGATCTTGGGCACGATGAAGAGGCTCAGCCCCTTGGTTCCGGGAGGGGCGTCGGGGGTGCGCGCCAGGACGGCGTGGATGATGTTGGGAGCCAGGTCGTGGTCGCCGGCCGTGATGAAGATCTTCTCACCGGTGATCTTGTACCTGCCCTCGCCGATCTTGACCGCCTTAGTCTTGCTGGCGCCCACGTCGCTGCCGGCGCCGGGCTCGGTGAGGCACATGGTGCCGCCCCACTGGCCGCTGTACAGCTTCTCGCAAAAGAGCGCCTTCATCTCATCGGTGCCGAAGGTCTCGATGAGGTGCCCCGTGCCCCGGCCCAGGATGAGGGTGAGGCCGAGCGCCACGTTGGCCCCCATGATGAACTCGTTGACGGCTGTCCCCACGCTGTCGGGGAGCCCCATGCCACCGAGCTCCGGATCCGCCGAGGCGCCGATGTAGCCGCCCGCGGCCACGGTTTGATAGGCCTTGCGGAAGCACTCGGGCATGATGACCTTGCCGTCCACGAAGCGGGCGCCGATCCGGTCGCCCTCCTCGTTGGTCGGGGCGAGTTCGCCCTGGGCCAGCTTGAGCGCCTCGTCGAGGATCATCTCCAGGTCGGGGCGTTCGAAGGCGCTGTAGCGCTCCGAGGCGAGCACCTTATTCA
>JAJYCJ010000084.1 GCA_021778515.1 Acidobacteriota bacterium | reverse complement strand
CTAATATAACGCCGCCCCCGCGGGTGGAACCCCATGGCCAGCCTGCGAGGGGCTGGAGGGTGCTAAATGCCCCACCCGCTTTCCGCCGCCCTCTTTGGGAGAGGCGGACCAAGGGCGCCCACCGGCCAGTGGCAGAGGAAAGGCCCGCACTGAACCGGGCTCTGTCCCCGAAGGGCCATTTGCCCCAGACGGGAGCAGGGAGCGAGGTGGCGAGGTCAGAAGGGAATAGCAAGACGCAGGGCGCGAGAGGCGAGGTGCGAAACGCGACATGCAGAGATCGCCGAGCTTTCCCTGCCCGCCGCCCTCTGACTTCCCTCCGTCCCCACGTCGTGTCTCAGTGCCTTGGCGGGGACTCCTTACCGCCCTTCGGAAGCGGCCTGGGGGATGATCGACAGGCCCGGTTCGCAGGCGATGATGGTCTGAACGTAAGGGAGGGCCCCGATGGGGCGGAAGGTCACCTTCACGGCTTCCAGGAGTCCCTTGGGGGTGACCATCGGCTCCAGCCAGATGAGCCCCGCGAAACTGCTCGGATCGAGCTGGTCGTAAGCCTGCCCGCTGGTGGCGGCCTCGGCGCCCAGACCCGCCAGGGTGACGGAGAAGGGCCAATGTTCCTCCACGCCCCTGCCCATCATGTCCATCCAGGGAATCCTGGAATTCCAGCCTACGGCCCAGCGGCCGTTCTCGTAGGCCGGGTACTTGTAGCGGAGGTAGCGGGCCAGGCGCTCCCCCGTGGGGTAGAGCCCGCCGCCGGTCTGCACCATGGGGGCTTCGGCGGACGGACCGGCCGCGGTCTCCGCGGCTCCCGGACCCCGGGCGCCGCTCTCGGCGCAGGCGGCGAGCAGGAGCAGGAGCGGGAGAAGCGCGGCGAGCGGACGAAGGATTCTCTCCATGATCGATCCCCCCGGCTATGTCGGCATGAGTTGGTTCGCCGACGTGGGTGTCTGGGATGCGGGGTCGCTTTCCCGAGCGGACCCCTGAAAGCGGGCGAGGCGGTCCAGCAGCGCGGGGATGTCCCCCGGCAGCAGGGTCCGCACGTGCAACAGAAGGGTGCCCTCCGCGAGCACGCCCACGACCGGCGGCTCTCCACCGGCGCGCAGGTAGGCCTCGAGGTCGTGGGCCTTGCCTCGCGAGGGTTTCAGGGCGAGCGCCGGGGAGGGGAGCGGGTCGAGCGGGGCGGTCCCGCCGCCCGCCCTGCCCTCGGCCTCCACGACGAACGATTCGAATCGATCCGGGGCGAGCCGGTCGAGGGCGGCCTTGAGCCGGCCGGCCCGTCTGAGGAGGACGCCCCTGGGGGTGGCCAGGAGCCCCAGAGCCGGCAGCTCCTGCCAGCGGCCCTTTCGGTAGGCCTCCACCGCCGCTCCCATGAGCAGGTAGGTGACCTTGTCCACGCGGAGTGCCCGCAGCAGGGGGTTCGTGCGGAAGGCCTGGAGGCGCGAGGGTTCCACGAGCAGGAGCCCTCCCTGGCAGGCCCCGAAAAGCTTGTCGGTGCTGAAACAGATGGCGTCCGCCCCGCTGGCCAGGGCCTCCTGCACCGTGGGCTCGTCCCTCAGGCCCAGCTCCCCGGCGGGGGCCAAAAGCCCCGAACCGAGGTCGCAGCCCACGGGAAGGTGCACCTCCCGCCCCAGGCTCACCAGCTCTTCGAGAGAGGCTCGCTCGGTGAAACCCAGGATGCGGAAATTGGAGGGGTGGACGTTCAGGAGCAGGGCCGAGGCCGGAGAGATGGCCGAGCGAAAATCGGCGATGCGCGTGCGGTTGGTGGTCCCCACTTCCCGCAGCCGTGCTCCCGAGGCCGCCATGACCTCGGGGATGCGGAAGCCTCCGCCGATCTCCACGAGCTCCCCCCGGCTGACGAGCGTCTCCCGCCCTGCGGACAGGGTATTGAGCATGAGGAGGACGGCGGCCGCGTTGTTGTTCACCGCCACCACCCCCCTGTCGGTCTGAAGCAGGTCTTGAAGGGCCGATTCCAGCCGGGAGTCGCGGTGGCCCCGGCCGTGGGCCGAGAGGTCCGTCTCCAGGTCCACGTAACCGGACAGCAGCTCCGAGGCCCGCCGCAGGGCTCGGCTCGGGAGGGGTGCCCTTCCCAGGTTGGTATGAAGCACTACCCCCGTGGCGTTGATGACCCGGCGCAAGGGGGGATCGAAGCGTGCGCGCAGCAGGCGCTCCGCCGAAATCAGGAGCTCCGCCTGGGCGGGCGCCTCGCCCCCCTGGCGCCAGCGGCGGATGTTCTCGGCCATGGCATCGCGGAGGGCGGCCTTGAGGCTGGCCCTGCCGAATTCGGCTTCCAGCCTCCTGGCCTCGCCCGAGTCCAGGAGCACGTCCATGCGCGGGGGATGGGCGCTCATGCGGCGGCCCTCCCCTCCACGCCGTCCAGGAGCGGCGCCGGATCGGAGAGATCCGGAAGGGCCAATTCGGGGCCGAGCATGCTCAGTTCGCCGAGGGAGGTGAAGCCCGTGGCCACGGCCGCGCAACGAATTCCCGCGGCCTTGGCGGCGGCCACGTCCCGGCGGGAGTCGCCCACGATCCAGGCGTGGGCCGGCTCGAAGTCGAACCCGAAGGCCGCTCCGCACCGCGCCAGGGCGACGGGAACGAGCGAGGCCCGCTCCGGGGCGTCCTCTCCGAAGGCACCCAGGAGGGGGAGCTCCGGCGCCGTCCTGAAGAAGTCGAGAAGACCCAGGAGCCCGATCTTGATCCCGGCCCCGTCCCGGACGTTCCCCGTCAGGAGGCCGAGATGGTGCCCCCGCTGCCGCGCCTCTTCGAGAACCTCCGGGATGCCGGGGCAGAGAGCTTCCTGCCGGGGCGGGGCCGGTTCGCGCGCCAGTTCCTCGATGTAGGCCTTGAGCAGGGAGTCCACGGCCTCCCACTCCGGCGGAATGCCGAGCTGAGCCAACGTTTGGCGGGCGATCTCCGGATCGAGCAGGCCGTCGTAGCCGAAGCGCTCGGAGGGCACGGACCCGTGGAGGCGCCGAAGGGCCCGCTCGAAGGCCCTTCGGCCGATGCCCAAGGGTCTCAACAGCGTGCCGTCGATGTCGAAGAGGAGCAAGGCCATCGAGAGGGACCTCCCCGGGCGCATTGTAGCAGGGGACGGGGGAGAGGGGACAGGGAAGTAAAAAGTTAAAAGTAAAAAGTCAAAAGTAAAAAGTTAAAAGAGAGAAGCAAGAAGCGGGGACAAGCCTTGGAAGAACCGCGCTCTGGAGAACGCTCATCGCGGCATCTCCCCCATCGCGGGCCAGTGAGGGGCAGGAGACGCGGATTCTGAGATGCCCCCAATCCCTAAATTCCTTCGCGCCTTGGTGTCTTGGTGGTGAATCTCTTCCTTCCGCCTACCCTCTCAGAAGTGTTCCTTCTGAAACTCTTCGAGGGTGGTGAGCCCCTCCCGAATGGCCTGTAGGGCCCTCTGGCGCATGGACACCATGCCGGCCTTCGCCGCCTCGCGTTGGAGGCCCTTCTCGGTGGCCTCCCGTGCCAGGGCCCGTCGGAAGCCGGGCGAGGGGCTGAGGGTCTCGAAGAGGGAGATGCGGCCCTTGTAGCCGATTCCGGAGCACTCCTGGCAGCCCTGGCCCTGGGAAATGCTGGTCAGCCCGGCGATCTCGGCTTCCGAGAGGCCCATGAGGCGCAGGGCGCGGTCGGAGAGCCCCGTGGCCTGGCGACAGTGGGGACAGATCCGGCGCACCAGCCTCTGGTTCAGCGCGAGGAGCAGGTGCTCCGCCAGATCCGGGGAGGGGATGCCGGAATCGCGGACCTTCAGGAGGGCCTGCACCGAACTGGCCGCCTCGACCGTGGCCACCACGAGCATCTTGGAGACCAGCTTGAGCATCTGGGTCGCCATCACGGGCGAATTCAGAAGGAGGTCGGCCAGGACGCAGACGTCGGGCTGGATGTTCCCCAGGGCCTTGAGGGTAGTGAGCGCCGCCTCCTCGTCCCGGCCGGGGCCAAGGGAGACCTGGGACACGTTCGGCACCGGGCAGACGCTCTGGGCCTCGATGCTCATGATCTTGCGGTGGCCGTCCAGCCCCAGGTCGTTCAGGATGGCATACAGGGTCGTAGTACAGCCGTGGAAGAGGGGGGCCGAAACGAGGATCAGCCCCCGCTGTGCGCTCAGCGAGGCCCTCAGGGCCAACTGATCTTCGGAGGGTAGTCCGAGCTGCTCGTAGCTCTTGAGGAAGGTGTCTCGGTTGATGATCTTGAGGGACAGGCTCTCGCCGAACCGGGTCGGCAGGCAATGGGCGATGACGTCGAATCGGTGTTCCCCCGAGCGCATCACCACCCGGCCCTCCTGGGGCCTGTCGCGGATCGCCGTGTCCAGCCTCAGCAGCTTCTTCATCTCCAACGTGAGCGACTCCTGGAGGTGGCGCGCGACCGGCTTGGCCCGGTAGAGCGTGCCGTCGATGCGGAGGCTCACGGCCACCTCCTCCTCCTTGGGCTCCAGGTACAGGTCCGCGGCCCCGCGCGCGAGGGCCTTGCGCAGGACATCGGTGGCCATCTCCACGCCGGACGGGGTGACGGTCTTGTCCGGCGGGGCCGGGTCTTCCGCGGGCGGAGGGGGGACCGGAAGGAACGGCAGCAGGGCCTCTTCCAGCTCCTCGCGGGTGGTGTGCATGGGCAGGATCTGGCATCCGGTCATGTTCTGAATGAACTCGATGGCCCCTCCGTCCGCCGGGTCCACCATGGCCAGGGCCATCAGGTCTTTGCCCGCCATGGTCTCGCGGCTGACCGGCACGACCAGCCTCTGGAGGCAGGCGTCCGCGCCGATGGAGGCCACCAACATGGGATCGAGGGGGGTGTCCCGCAGGGAGACGTGCTGAAAGCTCCGCTGGCGGGAGAGGAAGCCCACGAGCGTCTCGGAGGTGAGGTAGCCGAGTTCCACCAGGATCTCTCCCAGCTTTCCTCCGGTCATCTTCTGGTGCTTGAGGGCCTGGAGGAGCTGCTCGTTCGTGATGACCTTGGATCGCACGAGCGCTTCGCCGAGAGGCCCGCGCGCCTTGGCCAGCATCTCGCGGTCCTTGATCATGGCCTCGGGGGCCCCAGCCCAGAACTTGTCGTGGTAGGCTTCCGGGGCCGCGCAGAAGCACTGGAGGCAGAAGGGGCAGACCTTCGTCGGGCGGTTGGGGTTGCAGGAGCACCACACCGCGGAGAGGGCGTCGTATTCACCCAAACAATTCCAGCACTGGATCAGATACTCGGCCAACCCTGCCTCCAATTTAGACTCATCATAGGATAGGTGGGGAAGCCGTGGCAAGAGAGGCAGGGGGACCCAAATCCCGCGATCGGACGTGGGAGCGCCTCCGAAAGGCAGATGGGAGGTAGTTTCCGTGAAAAAACGGTGCGTGCCCTCAAGCCCGAATCCCGCGACTGGACGTGGTCGTGGCGCCGAAAGGCAGATAGAAGGCGGTTTTCGTGAAAGACGGTCTTTCCCGCCAAGGGATTGGGGTGGCCTCCGACCCCGGACTGGATCCGGAAGAGGAAACTCCAAGACACGAAGCGCGGCGAATGGAAAAGAACCGCGGACCGACTTGAGATGGGGATCTGAGCGGCCCCATTGCCCAATCGCCCAATCGCTCAATCGCTCAATCGCTCAATCGCCCAATCGCCTAATCGCCCAATCGCCCAATCGCCTCTCACCCTCATCCGAGTTGACCCCCCTCCCGGCGCACGGCTATACTATCGGGCTGACGCGGGTGCGGAACCCATGCAAGCCTTGCCGGGCAAAGGCCAAACCCCCTTATTATGGGGATCCCAGGGGGTAGCTCCGGACAGGACCAGCGCTTCGCCCGCCGTCACCAGAGGAGGTAAGACCGTGGCTACTTTCAAGACCCTCACCCCACCCAAGGAAGGCGCCCCCATTCAGATGAAAAGCGGGGAGCTTCAGGTCCCTGACCACCCCATCATTCCCTTCATCGAAGGCGACGGCACGGGCCCCGACATTTGGCGCGCCTCCCAGCGCGTGCTGGACGCGGCGGTCGAGAAGGCATACGGGGGCAAGAAGAAGATCGCCTGGATGGAGGTGTACGCCGGCGAGAAGTCCTTCCACAAGTTCGGGGAGTGGCTTCCGGACGACACGGTGGAGGCCTTCAAGACCTACCTCGTGGGCATCAAGGGCCCCCTCACGACTCCCATCGGCGGCGGCATCCGCTCGCTGAACGTGGCCCTCCGTCAGCTCCTCGATCTCTACGTCTGCCTGCGCCCCGTCAAATACTTCAAGGGCGTGCCCAGCCCCGTGAAGCACCCCGAGAAGGTGGACATGGTGATCTTCCGGGAAAACACCGAGGACATCTACGCGGGCATCGAGTGGAAGGCGTACAGCCCCGAGGTGAAGAAGGTCCTCGACTTCCTCATCAAGGAGATGGGCGTCAAGAAGATCCGGTTCCCCGAGTCCTCGGGCATCGGCATCAAGCCCGTCTCCGAAGACGGCTCCAAGCGCCTCTGCCGCGCCGCCATCCAGTATGCCCTCAAGAACCGCCGCAGGAGCGTGAACTTCACCCACAAGGGCAACATCATGAAGTTCACCGAGGGCGCCTTCAAGGACTGGGGTTACGAGGTGGGGGCGAAGGAGTTCCGAAGCGAGACCGTGACGATCCGGGAGAGCTGGATCCTCGGCAACAAGGAGGCCAACCCGGCCCTGAGCGACGAGGAGAACGCCCGGATGATCGAGCCCGGCCTGGACATGTTCGCGCCGGACAAGAAGGCCGAGATCATCCGGGAGGTGGCCGACACCCTCAAGCTCTGGCCCACCCACGGCGACGGCAAGTGGAAGCAGAAGCTCATGCTTAAGGACACCATCGCCGACATCACCCTTCAGCAGACCCTCACCCGGGCCGACGAGTTCGACGTCATCGCGACCCTGAACCTGAACGGCGACTACCTCTCCGACGCCCTGGCGGCGCAGGTGGGCGGGATCGGGATCGCCCCCGGCGGGAACATCAACTACGTGTCGGGCCACGCCATCTTCGAGGCCACCCACGGAACGGCGCCCAAGTACGCCAACCTGGACAAGGTCAACCCGGGCTCCGTCATCCTCTCGGGCGAGATGATGTTCCGGCACCTGGGGTGGACCGAGGCGGCCGACCTGCTCGTGAAGGGGATCGAATCCGCCATCGCCGCCCACACCGTGACCTACGACTTCGCCCGCCTCATGAAGGCGGAGGGCCACAAGGACGTGAAGGAGCTCAAGTGCTCCGAGTTCGGGGACGCCATCATCGCGCAGATGAGAAGATAGGCGCGGGCGGCGGGAAAAGGGCGGAGCCGGAGGGCTGAGGACAGAGCATGCACAAGCCAGATTCCCCATCTTTCGGCCTCCCCGCCCCGCCGGCTTCCCGCCTGGTTCTCTTTCTGGCGGGGCTCCTTCTGCTCCTGTCGGTGCCGGCGCCTTGCCTGCCCGCCGCCACCTACGGCCCCGCCACCTACGGCCCCGCCACCACGAAGCGGATGACGGACCTGACCCTGCGGCTGGCGCCGGTGGCGCTCCGAAACGCCCTGCTGGCCTATCGGATCGACCTGGATCGCGGCGTGTCCGACGCCCTGACTGGCTATGCCGCCAGGCCCACGGCGGACATCCTCGATGCGGCGGTGCGGGAATTCGACCTCGTCCCCACCCTTCTTCAGACGACGGAGCCGTTCCAGCAGGTCGCCTACCACATGGGGATGACCGCCGGGCTCATCTACCTGCTCAACGACCCTCTCAGAGCGGGCCAGGACCCGAGGGCCGCGCAGGTGCGGGCGGACTACCTTGCCTACATGGAGCGCAAGCTGCCCCTCATGGTGGTCGCCTTCGACGGGTACGACAGCCCGCCCCTGACCGGGGACCTGCGCTCCTACCTCATCCAAAGACTGGACGGCATGCCGCGCTACGAGCAGGCGGTGCTCTTCTGCTATTTCCCGCACGGGAAGCGGGTCTCCTCGGATACCTTCGATGACCGTTCCAACGCCTTCGGCGTGGCCGAAGTGGTCCTCTCGCACGCCGTTTCCGACGCGGCCAAGAGCTGGTTTTATATGTGGAAGTCCATGGGGGGCGACGTGGCGGCGACCCCCTTCTATCATCCCGGGGAGAAGCACGCCTCCTGAGGAGCGGCTTTCACCATGCCGGGAACGCCGGCGGCGCCCGTCCCCGGCCCATGAGAGCGGAGAAGAACGATGAAGACGGTGACCATCCAGAGGGCTCTGATTTCGGTTTCGCGCAAGGAGAACCTGGAAGGGTTCGTCCGCTTCCTCACCGGGCGCGGGGTGGAGGTGCTCTCCACAGGCGGGACGGCCAAGCTCCTGAGGGAGGCCGGTCTGCCCGTGACGGACGTGGCCTCCTATACGGGCTCCCCGGAGGTCATGGAAGGGCGGGTCAAGACCCTGCATCCCCGCGTTCACGGCGGCATCCTGGCGAGGCGGACACAGGAGCACCTGAAGGACCTGGAGCGGCTGGGCGGGGCGCCCATCGACCTCGTGGTCGTCAATCTCTATCCTTTCGAGAGGGTGGTTGCCTCTCCCGGGGCGAGCATCGCCGAGGCCATCGAGAACATCGACATCGGCGGGCCTTCCATGGTTCGCTCGGCGGCGAAGAACTTCGAATCCGTGGCCGTCGTCGTGGACCCGTCGGACTACGGCCCCCTCATGGAAGAGATGGAGCGCGAGGGAGGCGTCACCGCCGAGACGAGGCTGAGGCTCTCCGCCAAGGCCTTCCAGCGGACGGCGCAGTACGACGGCGCCATCGCCCGGCACCTCTCCACCGTCCGGATGGAGGCCGGCGAGCTGGTCCGCAACGGCGGGGCCTTCCCGGACTTCCTGCCCCTCTTCGTCCACAAGGCCCAGAGCCTGCGCTACGGCGAGAACCCGCAGCAGGAGGCCGCCTTCTACCGCGAGGGGGACCGCTTCCTCGGGGCCCTGAGGCAGCACCAGGGCAAGGAGCTCTCCTTCAACAATCTCCTGGACCTGCACGGGGCGTGGGCCCTGGCCTGCGAGCTGCCGCGACCCTCCTGCGCCATCATCAAGCACACCAACCCCTGCGGGGCCGCCCTCGGGGCCACCCCCCTGGCGGCCTTCCGCCGGGCCCTCCAGACCGATTCGCTCTCGGCCTACGGGGGCATCGTCGCCTTCAACGTCCCCTGCGACGGGGAGGCGGCCCTCGCCCTGTCGGAGATCTTCCTGGAGATCGTGGTGGCCCCCGCCTTCGAGTCCAAGGCCCTGGAGGTGCTCTCCCGGAAGAAGAACCTCAGGATCATCGAGCTCAAGGACCAGGACCCCTTCCCGGGCTGGGACCTCAAGCGCGTAGCCGGCGGGCTGCTCGTGCAGACCCAGGACCTGCCCGGCCTGCCCGAGGAGCGCAAGGTGGTCACCAAACGGGCTCCCACGGAATCCGAAACCACCGCCCTTGAGCTGGCCTGGAAGGTCTGCAAGCACGTCAAGAGCAACGCCATCGTCATCGGAGACGCGGAGGGGACCGTGGGCGTGGGCGCCGGCCAGATGAGCCGGGTGGATTCGGTGAAGATCGCCCGGATGAAGGCCTACCGGGACACGAAGGGCTGCGCGGCCGCCTCCGACGCCTTCTTCCCCTTCCCGGATGGCGTCGAGGAACTGGCCGAAGCCGGCGTCACGGCCGTGATCCAGCCGGGCGGAAGCATCCGGGATCCGGAGGTCATCGAGGCCGCCGACCGGCTCAAGCTGGCCATGATCTTCACGGGCACGAGGCACTTCCGGCATGGCTAGGGAACGGCGCACCAACCCCTTCGCCGGCCGGCCGGGTGGGAGGGCCCTCCTCCTTCCGCTCTTCGTCGTCCTCCTGCTGATGGCGCTCGCGCCCATTTCCGCGCGGGCCAAGGAGCCTCCGAAGCCGGACGACCCTCGCCTGGTGGCCCTCCTTCAGAAGATGAACGACCTGCAGAAGGGCATCCAGACCCTGCGCGTGAGGTTCGTGCAGACCAACAACTTCCAGATGCTCGCCAAGCCGCAGGTGCTCAAGGGCGAGCTGACCCTGAAGAAGCCCGACACGGCGCTCTACCGGTACACCTCCCCGTCGCCGCTCTATTTCCTCATCAAGGACGGCGACCTGCTGGTCTACGAGCCCGGCCAGAAGAAGGTCATCGTCCAGGACATCCGGAGGCACCAGAACAAGATCATCCGCTACCTGGGCGTGGGGCAGCCCCTGGATGAGCTGAAGCAGTCGTTCACGGTGATCTGGTCCGGAGAGGAGGGCCACGTCGTCCACCTGACCCTCCTCCCCCGCAAGTTCCGCCTGAAGCGGAAGATCGCCGTCCTGCACTTCGACGTGGACGACCGCACGGGGCTCCTGGAGGGATTCGACGTGGTGGAGACGGAGGGAGACCGCATCCGGTTCGATTTTTCGGACTGGGAGATGAACCCGACGCTGCCCCCCGATGCCTTCAAGGTGAACATCCCTCCGGGCGTGAAGGTGCAGCGGCAGCTCATGGACCTGCAGGACCCTTTCAAACCCTGAGCCCCGGCGGAGAATCCGCCCCCGGCCGACGGGGGAGGGGTCTCGCGGTGCCGGGCGGGAGGACGGGGTGCTCGACTGGCTGGTCCGGATTCTCAAGGCCCTCCTATCCTCCCTCTACATGCTCTTCGAGGGCTTTCCGGCCCTGGAGGCCCTGAGGTCCTGGTTCGGCGGGGCTGAGGGGCAGCGCGAATCGGCGATCAGGGCGCTGCTGATCATCGCCCTGGGAGGCCTGCTCGGAGTCGCGGCTTTTCTGGTGTTCCTCTGGTTCATCCGGCGCGGCTCGATCCTGCGGAGGGCCTTTCCCGATGAGAGATGACACCGAGCTGCGGTCCCTCGGCCGCGAATCGCCCCCCGGCGGCTGCCGGTTGAACGCCGCGTCCCGGCCGGCCTGGCGGGGCGGCCCGAGGCGCCGGAGCGGGCTGCTGATCGGCCTGGCCCTCGCGGCGCTACTGCTCCAGGGCGGGTGCGTGCACCACCGGCGCCGGGCCGGCGCGCCGCACATCCCGAGCCGGGAGCGGGAGCAGGAGGTGGTCTCCTCCTGGTACGGGAAGGACTTCAACGGCAAGCCCACGGCCAGCGGCCAGATCTTCGACATGTACGGCCTCACCGCCGCGCATCGCACCCTGCCGCTGGGGACCGTCGTGAGGGTCACCAATCTGGACAACGGCCGCCAGGCCGTGCTCACGATCAACGACAGAGGCCCTTTCGTGAAGGGCCGGGGGCTGGACTGCTCCTACGGCGCGGCCAAGGCCCTGGGATTTGCCAACGAGGGGCTGGCTCACGTTCGCATCCAGGTGCTGGACCGCGCCACCGAGCGGCCCAAGTCCGCCCCCACGCCCGGTGAGACCCTCGTGGGCGGTCCGGGCACCAGCGCCTCCCTGCTCGACGCCTCGTTCACCGTGCAGGTTGGAGCCTTCCAGAACGAGCAGAACGCGCTCCGCTTCAGGGACCTGATGGCCAACCGCTACGGCGATGCGTACGTGATCCGGTTCCGGGACTTCTACCGGGTCCGCGTGGGCCACCTGCCCACCGAGGAGGCCGCCGAGGCCCTCCAGCGCCGAATCCAGACCGACGGCGTCACGGGCTTCGTCACCGTCAACGATTGAGTGGATGGTGGATGGACCATGAAATGCACACGGCGAAACGGAGGAAGGCCCTCTCCGTGCTCGTTCCGCCTTCATTGCCCTCTTGCAGCAGGGCTCTCCAGGGTGCGATGGCGGTGAGGGAGAAGCCCCATCGGCCTCCGGAGAGGCCTCCTGCAAAAGCGGCGAGCGGCAAGAGAAGGCCACGCCGACCTAATTCCCTATCCCGTCCAGCTCCCGGCTCCTACTTCCCGCTTCCCGTCTCCGGCGGTGCCGCCGCGAGGAAGCTGAGCCAGAGCGTGCGGTGCCTCGGCCCGTCGAACTCCAGGAAGAAGAGCCCCTGCCAGCGGCCCAGGAGAAGATTCCCCTGGCGCACGGGGATCAGGACCTGGTTTCCGGTGAGGCTCGCCTTGATGTGCGCGTCGGCGTTCCCCTCCGCGTGGGCGTAGACCCCTCCCGCGGGGACCAGCCGCTCCATCCAATGCAGGATGTCCTGGCGGACCGTCGGATCGAATTTCTCGTTGAGGGTCACGCCGCCAGTCGTGTGGGGGCAGTAGACCAGCACCGCCCCGCTTCCGCCCCACTGACGGCAGGCCCGCTGGACGTTGGCGGTGATATCCATCACCTCGCAACGCTCCTGGCTGGCAAGGGTCAAATCCATTTTTCTTCCTCCTTGATGACCATGACCTATTCGGCGCCACCCATCGTGAGACTCAAGGGGGGCCGCCCCTCCAACTCCCCGGACATGATCGCTCCCTTATTGCCCCAACCCCGGTCGCACCGTTCGGCGCCGTGACCCTGTCAGCGCAACCATCGCCTGATGAATAATATGAGCGCCCGGCGGGCCGCAAGCAACCTTGTGCGGCCCCCGCCCGCGTGATAGGCTCCCCACGCGGGGCCGGCGGCGCGGCCCGTGCGTCGTGAGGCGGAGGAGCGGCGTGGACGACCTGGCTTGGTGCGCGGCGGACCCCCACCTTTCGATCGGCGACCCCGCCCTTTCCGTATTCCTGACCTGGCTTCAAGATTTCGAGAGGGCCGGCGCTCCCAACCTGATCCTTCTCGGCGATCTCTTCCAGGTCTGGATCGGCCTCCCCGGAGCCCAAACCCCCGAACAGGAAGCCGTCCTCGCGGCCCTCTCGCGCCTCGCCAGAAACGGGCGCAAGGTCATCTACCTGGCGGGGAACCGCGACTACTTCATGGAGGAGCTGGCCCGGTGGAGCCCCATCCGGGTGTGCGACCACTGGGACCTGGTGACGGAAGGGGCCGCCCGCATCCGCTTCGAACACGGCGACCTGATCAACACCTCGGACGCCAACTACCTCCGATGGAGGGAGTTCTCCAGGGCGCCATCGGTGAGGAGGCTCTTCCAGCTCCTGCCGGCCGAACGGCAGCTCCGGCTGGCGCGCCACCTGGAAGGCCGGCTGGCGGGCACCAACGCGGCCTACAAGACCTATTTCCCGATGCGGGAGCTCTCGGTCTGGGCCCGCCGCCTCAAGTCCGAGGGGGTGAATGCGGCCGTGCTGGGTCACTTCCACCTGAACAGGGTGGCCCGGGAGGAAGGGGTGGAAATCCGCTTCCTGCCCCAGTTCCGCGAGGAGGGGGTCCACCTGCGCGTGGCGAGGAATGGGGCGCAGACCCTCTGCGGCGTGAAGGGGTGATAAGGCCGGGATCAGGGGGCTGGAGCTCCTGTCCGTCCAAAATAGCCCTCCCCACCGGCTTCGAACCACGGCTGGGTCTGGGCCGCGCCTTCCTCCGCTTCGCTCCGAAAGGCAGACTGATCGAGAGGAGGCTGAAATTATTCTGGACGGGCTTGGTTTTTGACAGCCATGACTTGAGATCCTGAGTCAACAACCCTCTGAACCCAAATCCCGCGATTGGACATGGGAGTGGCACCGAAAGGCAGATGGAGGGTAGTTTCCGTGGAAGACGGTCTTCACCCGCCAAGGGATTTGGGTTGTCTCCGACCCCGGACTTGATCCGGGGGAGGAAGCCCCGAGGGTGGGGTGGGGCCCCAGCGGGCTTTGCCCGTGGGGCGGGGAGGGAATGGCCCTCCCCGTCCAAGAGACAATGTCTCCCCCCCGTGAA
>JAJYCJ010000083.1 GCA_021778515.1 Acidobacteriota bacterium | reverse complement strand
GCCCATCGGTTCGAAGCCGCTGAAATTATTCCGGCGAGAAGCGCGTTCCCAAAGCAGCATCCCGAGATGCGATCTTCTGAATCTTTCTGGAGGCGCGGACATGCCCCTGACGAGCGGCACCCGGCTGGGCCCCTACGAGATTCTCTCGCCGCTGGGCGCGGGCGGGATGGGGGAGGTGTACCGGGCGAAGGACACGCGGCTGGATCGCGAGGTGGCGGTGAAGGTGCTGCCGGCGGCGCTGGCCTCGAACGCGGATTTCAGGCAGCGCTTCGAGCGGGAGGCGAAGACCATCTCGAGCCTGAACCACGCGGCCATCTGCGCGCTGTACGACGTGGGGCACCAGGACGGGTTGGACTACCTGGTGATGGAGCTTTTGGAGGGGGAGACGCTGGCGGAGCGGCTGAAGCGAGGGCCGCTGCCGACGGAGCAGGTCCAGCGGTTCGGGATCCAGATCGCGGAGGCGCTGGACAGCGCGCACCGGCACGGCCTGGTGCACCGGGACCTGAAGCCCGGGAACATCATGCTGACGCCCTCCGGGGCGAAGCTGATGGACTTCGGCCTGGCGAAGCCGGGGGCGGCCCCGCAGGGCGGCTCGTCGCTGACGGCCATGCCGACGCAGAGCACGCCGCTGACGGCGGAGGGGACGCTGGTCGGCACGTTCCAGTACATGTCGCCGGAGCAGATCGAGGGGAGGGAGGCCGACGCGCGGTCGGACATCTTCGCCCTGGGGTCGGTGCTGTACGAGATGGCGACGGGGAGGCGGGCCTTCGAGGGGAAGCGCCAGATCAGCGTGATGGCATCGATCCTGGAGAAGGATCCGCCGTCCATGAGCGAGCTTCAGCCCATGACGCCGCCGGGCCTGGAGCGTCTGGTGGCGACGTGCCTGAAGAAGGACCCCGAGGAGCGGCTCCAGTCGGCGCGGGACGTCAAGCTCCACCTGGAGTGGATCAACGAGGCCGGCTCCCGCGCCGGCGTCCCCGCGCCCGTGCTCTCCCGGCGCAAGACGCGCCAGCGGCTGGCGTGGGGCGCGGCGGCGGTGCTCTTCGTGCTCGCGTCGGGTTTCGCCGCGGCCTACTTCCGCGAAGCCTCCGTCCACCCGCGGACCGTCCGCTCCTACATCCTGCCGCCGGATAAGACCTCCTTCTCCTTCGAGGCGAGCACCGGCGGACCGGTCCTCTCGCCCGACGGCACGCGGCTGGTCTTCGAGGCGGACGACGCGACCGGCAAGCGGCTCCTGTGGATTCGGCCCCTCGACTCGCTCACGGCGCAGCCGCTCGAGGGGACCGAGGAGGCGACCTTCCCCTTCTGGTCGCCGGACAGCCGGTCGGTGGGCTTCTTCGTGTCGGGGAAGCTCAAGAAGATCGACACCTTCGGCGGCCCGCCGGAAACGCTCTGCGACGTGCCCGGCGGCAGAGGCGGGGCCTGGAGTCCCAAGGGCGTCATCGTCTTCTCACCCGATGCCTACGGCGGCCTCCAGAGCGTCCCGTCGGCCGGGGGCGCTCCGGCCGACCTGGTGCCTCTCGACAAGGCGCGCCAGGAGACGAGCCTGAGGTGGCCCGAGTTCCTCCCCGACGGAAAGCACTTCCTCTACTGGGGCGGCAACCCCACGTCCACCTCCCAGGCGACCAACGGCCTCTACCTCGGTTCGCTGGACGGCAAGGACAAACGGTTCCTCTTCCAGTCCGACAGCCAGGGCCTCTACGTTCCCCCCGGCTTCATCCTCTTTCTTCGAGACCGCACGCTCATGGCCCAGCCCTTCGATGCGGGCGGCCTCAAGACCGCGGGCGAGGCCTTCCCGGTGGCGGAGGAGGTGGCCAACCCGGAGAGCTACCGCCTGGGCCACTTTTCGGCTTCCCTGGATGGGCGCCTCGTCTATCAGACCGGCGATAGTGCTGGGGTGCAGGTGGTCCTGCTGAACGCCAGCGGCGGCGACGCCGGCAGCGTGGGGGAGCCGGCCAACGTCATCGACATCGATCTCTCGCCCGACGGGAAGCGCCTCGCCGAGGAGGTCCAGGACACCCAGACGAAGAACGTCGACATCTGGCTGGTGGACCTGGCGCGCAACGTGAGGACCCGCTTCACCTTCAATCCCGCCTTCGACACCTTCCCCGTCTGGTCGCCGGACGGGAGCAAGGTGGCCTTTTCGTCGAACCGGAAGGGCCACTCCGACATCTACGTGAAGAGCGCCACGGGCGCGGGGGACGCCGAGCCGCTCCTCGTCTCCGACAGCGAGAAGTACGTCACGGACTGGTCCCGAGATGGCCGGTACCTCACCTTCACGCAGGTCGACTCGAAGGGTAAGACACTGGCCGACCTCTTCCTCCTGCCGCTCTTCGGGGACAAGAAACCCATTCCCCTCGTGCAGACCCAGTTCCTGGAGGGCATGGGGGCCTTCGCGCCGGACGGGCACTGGATCGCCTATCAGTCCAACGAGTCGGGCAAATCCGAGATCTACATCACCTCCTACCCGCAGGCCGGCGGGAAGTGGCAGGTCTCGCAGGGCGGCGGGGTCAGCCCGCGCTGGGAGCCCGGCGGAAAGGGACTCTATTACAGGACCCCCGACGGGAAGCTCATGGAGGCCTCCGTGACCTCCAACGGGAGCGCCGTCGAGGTGGGGACGCCGCACCAGGTGGCCAAGATCCAGCTCGGTGAGCTTCCCGGCAACGCGTGGGACTTCGATCCCTTGCCCGGGGGGAACGGCTTCATCGTCATGCGGCCCCAGCGGACCGAGTCCGTCCCCCTCGTCTTCGTCACGCATTGGAGCGCGGGGATCACGCGGTGACGAAACCAGAGAGCCGGGGAAAGAAGGAGCGAGAATGAAGCGGTCTTCTTGGAGCGGCATCGGAATGCCTCTGCGGAGACGCGTCGGGACGGACGAGGGGCGCCTTGGCCTTCCTCTCCTTCCTCCTCACGCTGCTCCCAACGCCTCACCTTCTCCCGAAGGACGCTGAGATGCCGCTGACGACGGGAACGAGGCTGGGCCCCTACGAGATTCTCTTGCCGCTGGGCGCGGGCGGGATGGGGGAGGTGTACCGGGCGAAGGACACGCGGCTGGATCGCGAGGTGGCGGTGAAGGTGCTGCCGGCGGCGCTGGCCTCGAACGCGGATTTCAGGCAGCGCTTCGAGCGGGAGGCGAAGACCATCTCGAGCCTGAACCACGCGGCCATCTGCGCGCTGTACGACGTGGGGCACCAGGACGGGTTGGACTACCTGGTGATGGAGCTTTTGGAGGGGGAGACGCTGGCGGAGCGGCTGAAGCGAGGGCCGCTGCCGACGGAGCAGGTCCAGCGGTTCGGGATCCAGATCGCGGAGGCGCTGGACAGCGCGCACCGGCACGGCCTGGTGCACCGGGACCTGAAGCCCGGGAACATCATGCTGACGCCCTCCGGGGCGAAGCTGATGGACTTCGGCCTGGCGAAGCCGGGGGCGGCCCCGCAGGGCGGCTCGTCGCTGACGGCCATGCCGACGCAGAGCACGCCGCTGACGGCGGAGGGGACGCTGGTCGGCACGTTCCAGTACATGTCGCCGGAGCAGATCGAGGGGAGGGAGGCCGACGCGCGGTCGGACATCTTCGCCCTGGGGTCGGTGCTGTACGAGATGGCGACGGGGAGGCGGGCCTTCGAGGGGAAGCGCCAGATCAGCGTGATGGCATCGATCCTGGAGAAGGATCCGCCGTCCATGAGCGAGCTTCAGCCCATGACGCCGCCGGGCCTGGAGCGTCTGGTGGCGACGTGCCTGAAGAAGGACCCCGAGGAGCGGCTCCAGTCGGCGCGGGACGTCAAGCTCCACCTGGAGTGGATCAACGAGGCCGGCTCGAAGGCCGGGGCACCGGCCCTCGTCGTGCGCCGCCGCAAGGGACGCGAGAAGGTCGCCTGGGCGCTCGCGGGCGTGTTCCTGCTCGCCGCCGCGGCCTTCGCCGTCGGCTTCGTCCTGCGCGCGCCCAGGCCCGGGAGCCCCGTCCGCTTCGAGTTCGTCCTGCCGGCGGGGATGTCCGTGGTCCAGGCACCGCGGATCTCGCCGGACGGGAAGTATCTGGCCTTCTCCGCCACCGGCGCGGACGGACAATCGCGAATCTGGATCCGCGCCCTCGACGCGCTCGAGCCTCGGCCCGTCCCCGGCACCGAGGGCGCCACCTTCCGCCCCTTCTGGGCGCCCGACAGCCGCCACATCGGCTTTATGGCCGGGGGCAAGCTCAAAAGGGTGGACATCTCCGGCGCGCCCCCGCAGACGATCTGCGACGCGCCCACGGGCGCCGACGGCTCCTGGGGCAAGGACGGCGTCATCCTCTTCGACGGCCAGTCCAGCGACCCCATCCGGCGCGTGCCCGCATCGGGCGGGGTCCCGGAGGAGGCCGTCAAGCTGGAGGAGGGCGCGAGCGTCGGATGGCCCTACTTCCTCCCCGACGGGCGCCACTTCCTCTACTTCGAGTTCGGAGGAGGAAAGGCCGGGGGACACGTCATGATCGGCAGCCTCGACCCGAAACAGAAACCGGTCAAGCTTCTCGACGCCGACTCTCTGGCCGAGTACGCCCCGCCCGGGAGCCTGCTCTACGTCAAGGAGGGCACGCTCGTGGCTCAGCCCTTCAACGCGTCGTCCCTCAAGGTCACCGGCGAGCCGGTTCCCGTCGCGGAGAACATGGGCGCGGAGGCCAGCGGCCTCGCGGACTTCTCGGTCTCCAACGACGGCGTCCTCGTCTATCGCGCCGGAGCCTCGACGAACGACCGCCTTCTCTGGATGGACCGCACCGGCAAGGAGCTGTCGGACATCGGCGCTCCCTCGCAGTACAGCACGACGGCGCTCTCGCCCGACGGCAAGCGCCTGGCCGTGGCCATAGAGGACCCGCGGACCGACAAGAGCAACATCTGGGTGCGGGATCTCGCGCGGGGCGTGACCTCGCGCCTGACCTTCGACGCCGGAAACGACTCCAACCCCATCTGGTCGCCCGACGGGACCCAGATCGTTTTCGACTCGGACCGGCAGGGTGCCCAGAGCCTCTACGTGAAGGACGCCTCTGGGACGGGGCCGACCAAGGCGCTCTGGTCGTGCGGCGACGCGCTCATCCCCAACGACTGGTCGCGCGACGGGAGGTTCCTCGCCGTCGACCGCCTCACGAAGAAGGAGTCGTGGGACATTTGGATGCTTCCCATGGACGGGCGGGGCAAACCCTTCCCGTACGTCGCGGGGCCGTTCATCGAGATCCTGCCCGTCTTCTCGCCCGACGGCCGTTACGTCGCCTACATGTCCAACGAGACGGGGCGCTTCGAGATCTACGTCCAGCAGTTCCCGGGGCCGGGGGGCAAGTGGCAGGTCTCGGCCGACGGAGGTCTCCAGCCCGCATGGAGCGCGGACGGCAAGACGATCTATTTCCAGAGCCTCGACTCGAAGATCATGGCCGCCCCCGTGGAGGACGGCGCGACCTTTTCCGCCGGCGTCCCGCAGGCCCTCTTCCCCGCGCCCATCCTGCCGGGGCAGCGCCGCAACTCCTTCCTCGTCACCTCCGACGGCAAGAAGTTCCTCATCCTGGCCCCGGTCGGCAAAGAGCGCGCCACCCCCATGGTCCTCATCCTGAACTGGCCCGCCGCGCTCAAAGACTGACATGACGCTTGCCGCCGGAACGAGGGGGAACTCTTGCCCCGCGTCGGCTTCATCATGACGAGCCTGCGCCTGCGGGCCAAGGGGGTCGTTCGGTTCTACGAACTGAGCGGCACCGCGGAGCAGTGGGGCGAGGAGGGGAAGAACGCGGTCGGTGATCCTGCCACGACTTCGTGGACAACCAGATGTGGCTGCAATTGTTCGCCCCGGCCTACAACCTCGGCAACTTCCTGAGGCAGCCCGTCTTGCCCAGGGCGGTGCGTCACTGGAGGCTGACGACGCTGCACGAGAAGCGAGACGCAAAGACGGGAGGCGCGAGGATTCACCGCGGAGAACATGAAGCACGGAGAAGGAAAGGGTGAGAAGGTGATGAGGTGATGAGGCGATGAGGCGATGAGGGAATGAGGGCGCGGGGATGCCTTCGAAGGCGGCACGTTGAACGGCTCCCCTCTTCGCCCCTTCACCCCCGTGCCCGTGTAGGAGCGCTCTCCAGAGCGCGATGCCTCAACCAGAGAGGGCCGTGCTATGCGACAAGGGCATGTCGCATCACCAACCGCACTCCAGCCGCTGGACGCGCCCGTGGGTTGGTGCTACAAGGATTTTGTGGACAGCGGGGGTTTCCATGAAGAGGTGTTATACGACAGCACCCTGTCGTACTTGCCGTCGCGAGACGCATAACACGCGTTAGACGATCTGGAGGAGAAATGATCAAGCTCGTCTCGGCCGCAATTGGGGTCGTCCTACTTGTCCTAAGCTTAGCGTGTATCTCGCAACCCAAAGAAGACCTTCAAGTGAATACTGGCCTTCCACAGAACGTGTTTGAGAGAGTCCCAAAGCAGCAATGGGTTGCGGAATCTAAGAATGCGTACGTGATAAGAGACAAGAATCCTGTTGCCCCAGTTCACTTTCTAATCATTCCTAAGAAGCAGGTTCCTACGCTTCTTGACGCACCGCCTGAACTTCTAGGCGAAATGTTAGAGTTAGCAAAAACAGTGGCAATGCGAGAAGGTATAGCAGAAGACGGTTTTCGGCTAGTGGTGAACACTAACTCGATGGGCGGGCAACACGTCTTTCAGCTTCATATCCATCTTCTTGCTGGAAGGCAAATGCAATGGCCTCCGGGTTAAGGGTAGATCGTCTAACAACGCGTTGCAGCGGACCGTGTCCTGGCGGACCCGGTCCGTCAAGCGCTGTGCCACACGGGCGCGATTGCCAGGCCCGCTGAACGCTAGCGTTATGTGGCTCTAGCAACACTTGTACGAAGGGATGCCCATGCTTAAAGGAGTGGACAGGGTCATGGACAGGGTCAGATCTTGCAATGACACAATTCGTGCCTTACCTCCCTCCTTTCTCCGTGCTCTCCGTGTCCTCCGTGGTGAATCAGAATGCAGGGTGTTGATCTTGGTGAAGCGGCAGATGGCAGGATTGCAGGCAAGAGACACGGTTCGTCATCGCCGGGGTTGCGCGGCCTGCTTGATCGAGGAGTCCCGTGCATGACCCACTCTCGCATCCTCTTTTGTTCACTCGTGGCGCTGTTGGTCATATCGACGCGCAATCTGGCCGAGGGAGCCCAACAGAAGGCGGCTCCGTTGGTCATCGGCGAGACGTTCACCATCGATTCCAAGATCCTGGGCGAGACGCGGCGCATCAACGTCTACTTGCCGCCCTGCTACGTCGACTCACGGTCGCTGCGCCTGCCCGTTCTCTACATGCCCGATGGAGGCATCGGCGAAGACTTCCTGCACGTGGCGGGGCTCGTGCAGGTGTTGGTCGGAAACGGGACGATGCGCCCGTTCATCCTCGTCGGCATCGAGAACACCGAGCGCCGCCGCGACCTGACCGGACCCACTGAGAACGAGGAGGACAAGAAGATCGCGCCGCGCGTCGGCGGCTCGGCGGCGTTCCGCGCGTTCATTCGCCGCGAGCTGATGCCGCAGGTGAAGGCCCGATACCGCACGACGGACGAGACGGCCATCGTGGGCGAGTCGCTCGCGGGGCTGTTCGTCGTCGAGACGCTGCTAAAGGAGCCCGATCTGTTCGACACCTACATCGCGTTCGATCCGAGCCTGTGGTGGAACGACCAGGGGCTGGTAAAGGGCGCGGCGGAGGACTTGCGCCAACGGCCCAAGCTGTCGAAGACGCTCTACCTGGCCAACAGCCGTGACGAGATGATCCCCGGAACCATGCAGCGGTTCGTGGACGTACTCTCGAAGAACGCACCGCCGGGCCTTCACTGGCACTACGAGAAGATGCCGGAGGAGAATCACGCGACGATCTATCATCCGGCTGCGCTGAAGGCGTTTCGTGCGGTGTTCAAGCCGCACGAAAAGGCCGGGCGGCAGGCGGGCGCATCACCAGGAGCGGGATCCCGATAGCGGACGGGAAACGGAACCGGCGCGAAGGAGTTGAGACCAAGGAGTTGGGAAGTGCGAGGTGAGTGGATGGCAGTGCGCTAAATGGACGCTGTCCTCCCGTCTCCCCGCTTCCTGCTCCCGTCTCCCGTCTCGTGATCCGCCTCGCCGCCGAAGGATGGGTGTTTGGCCGAGGGGAAGAGGCACTCTCATGGAGAGGAGGGTGGACCATGATCAGCCGGATCTGGCACGGGTGGACGACGCCGGGGAACGCACAGGTGTACGAGAGGATGCTGAGGGAGGAGATCTTCGAGGGGATCGTGAACCGGCGCATCGAGGGGTTCAGGAACATCCAGCTCCTGCGCCGGGAGCTCCCGGGCGAGGTGGAGTTCGTGACGATCATGCTCTTCGAGTCGCTGGATGCCGTCCGCGAGTTCGCGGGCGAGGACTACGAGGCGTGCGTGGTGCCCCCGAAGGCGAGGGCCGTCCTGTCGCGCTTCGACCTGCGCTCCCAGCACTACGAACTGCTGGTGGAGAGGCGGGCCTAGGGAAGGGCGGAACCCTCGTCGCCGCCGCCGCCGGCCGCCGCGGCCGAGGATGGCCATTGCAGGTTCGCAATACCTGGTCCCCCGTCTCCCCCTTCGAGGGCCTCCCCGCGCCCGCATCGCCTCATTGCCCAATCGCTTAATCACCCAATCGCTTAATCGCCTAATCCCTTAATTGCCCAATCGCCTCATCGCCCAATCGCCTCCATCACCCCCCCCATCCGCCCCTGGAACTTCGCCCGCCTCTCCGGCGTTTAAGATTAAGATGGGACCATCCACGAGGGAGAGCGATGCATGGCGCTGAAGACAGGTGACCGTCTGGGCCACTACGAGATTCTGGCCCCGCTGGGTGCGGGGGGCATGGGCGAGGTTTACCGGGCGAAGGACACGCGCCTGGGGCGCGAGGTGGCGCTGAAGGTGCTGCCCGGGCAGCTCGCGCGGAACCCCGAGGCCCTGGGGCGGTTCCAGCGGGAGGCGCAGGCGGTGGCGGCGCTCTCGCACCCGAACATCCTGGCGCAGTTCGACTTCGGCGTGCAGGAGGGGGTGGCCTACTCGGTGACCGAGCTCCTGGAGGGGGAGGACCTGCGCGCGCGCATGGCCGGCGGGCCGCTGCCGGTGCGGAAGGCGGTGGAGCTCGGCATCCAGATCGCTCAGGGGCTGGCGGCGGCTCACGAGAAGGGCGTGGTGCACCGCGACCTGAAGCCCGACAACCTCTTCGTCACCAGGGACGGCCGCATCAAGATCCTGGACTTCGGACTGGCCAAGATCGGGGGAGAGGCGGCCTTCCAGCTCGAATCGGAGGGGCCCACGGCGGCGCCCCCGACCCAGCCGGGGGCCGTGATGGGCACGGTGGGGTACATGTCGCCCGAGCAGGTGAAGGGCAAGCCCATCGACCACCGCTCGGACCTCTTCTCCTTCGGCGCCGTGCTCTACGAGATGCTCTCCGGGCGGCGGGCCTTCAAGGGCGACTCGGCGGTGGAGACCATGACGGCGATCCTCAAGGAGGAGCCGCCGGACCTGGCCGAGACGAACCGGGCGCTGCCGCCGGGGCTGGACCGGGTGGTCCGGCACTGCCTGGAGAAGAACCCGGAGGAGCGCTTCCAGTCGGCTCGGGACGTGGCCTTCAACTTGGAGGCCCTCAGCGGCCTCTCCACGACCAGCGCCGTGGGCCTGCCCGCGCTGAAGGGGGCGAGGCCCTGGCGCCGGCTGTTGCTGGCGGGCCTCGGCGCGGTCGTGCTCCTCGCGCTGGGAGGCTTTCTCTGGTCGCTCCTCGGTCCCTCCGGGAAGGGGGGCTCGGACGCCGTGACCAGGCTCTCCGTGGCCTGCCCGGCCGACCTGAAGGTCAGCAGCTACTTCATGACGCCGAGCGGGAAGGCCCTGATCCTGCTGGCCCAGCCCGCCGCTTCAGAGGGGCAGGCGCGGCCCGCGCCCCGTCTCTATCTGAGGAAGCTGGACAGCTACGATCTGAAGGCGATTCCGGGGACCGACGGCACGCGGGGGATGTTCGTCTCGCCCGACGAGCGCTGGCTGGCCTTCATCGCGCCCGTAAGCCAGGACAGCGCCCGCAGCCGGCTCCTGAAGGTGCCGCTGGACGGCAGCGCCCCGCCGGTGGCCGTGGGCGACTGGGACAGCGCCTGGAGCAGCGCGGCCTGGCTCCCGGACGGCCGCCTGCTCATCTCCTCCGACAACGGCAGCCGCTTCCTCTACCTCGCCATGGGCAGCGGCTCGCCGGGGCCGCCCTTCGCGGCGGACGCCGGCGGCTTCCACGGCCAGCTCGAAT
Organism: Acidobacteriota bacterium; assembly: GCA_021778515.1. Lineage (GTDB taxonomy): Bacteria > Acidobacteriota > UBA4820 > UBA4820 > DSQY01 > DTPS01. The sequence continues at coordinate 3,412 of JAJYCJ010000083.1, read as the reverse complement.
CGCCGCGCCTCCTGCCCGGCGGAAAGGCCGTCCTGCTCAACGCCATCTCCTACGGCTCCGGCGGCTACCAGATGGGCGTCGCGGTCATGGACCTGGCGAGCCACAAGGCCAAGATCCTGGTGGAGAACGGGGGCAACGCCCTCTACGTCCCGGGAGGGACCCTCCTCTTCTCGCGGCAGGACACCCTCCTGGCGGTCCCCTTCAGCGAGCGCCGGCTGGCCCTGAAGGGAAGCCCCGTGGCCCTGGAGGCGGGGCTGAGGACCCCCTCGTCGTGGGCGCCCGCCCGCTTCTTCCTGGGGGGCGACGGGACCCTGGCCTACGTGCCGGGCGGCACGGCTGGCCTCCACCGGACGCTGGAGCTGATGACCCCCGGCGGGCAGACCTCACCATGGATCCAGGACCGGCGGGCCTTCGACGGCCAGATCGCCCTCACCCGAGACGGCTCGCAGGTGGCGGTGGGCGTGACCAATTCGGAGGGCATCGACGAAATCTGGGCGGCGAGTTTCGCCGAGGGGCTCCTGCGGTCCTTGGTGGCCATCCCCAAGACGGACGTGGACGCCCCCGTCTGGTCTCCTGACGGGCGGCGCATCGCCTATGGCCGGATGTCCGGCTCAGACCAGGACGGGATCTACATCCAGCGGGCCGACGGAGCGGGAGAGGCCGCTGAGGTCTTCAAGCGAAAGGGTTCCGGGGTGACCTGCTTCCCCGCCGCCTGGTCGCCCGACGGCCGCACGCTCCTCCTTTACGAGATCAAGCAGGGGCACTACCGCGTTCTGGCGGTTTCCCTGGGGCCTGACCAGTCGCCCGTCTCCAAACCCGCCGATTTCCTGCGGGGGGATTTCAGCGTCGCCACGCCGGCCTACTCTCCCGACGGGCGGTACCTGGCCTACGCCGCCGATCCGTCGGGGCGCTGGGAGGTGTACGTGACGCCCGCGGAGAGCGGCCTGCCCTCGGGCGGGGCGGTTCAAATCTCCACGGGAGGGGGCGTGGCGCCGCTCTGGTCCCGCGACGGGAAGCGGCTCTCCTTCGTCTCGCTCCAGGGACACCTCATGTCCGCCGACCTCGTCTTCTCCCCCTCCCTGGGCGCCTCTCGGCCTCAGGAGGGGCCCGACCTCGACGCGGCGGGGATCGTCAACCCCACCTCGGGCCTTTCCTGCCTCCCCGACGGGCGCTTTCTCTTCGTGAAGAAGGACGCCTCCGAGGGGGAGATCACGCAGGTGAACCTGGTGCTGCACTGGATTTCCGACCTCCACGCGCGGATGCACGCCGGCAGGCACTAGCGCTCGCTCGCCGGTTCCGCGGGAGTATTCTCGCCGGAGCGCGGTTTATGAGGACAGAAGGAGAGACCCCTTGGCGCGACTTCGCATCGTGACCCCGGACGGCAAGATGATCGAACACGAGCTGACGGAGGAGGGGATCGTCATCGGGCGCTCCTCCCGGGCGGGCATCTCCCTGCCCGATCCGGCCCTCTCGCGGGAGCACGCGCGGATCATCCGGGAGGACGGGCACTGGAGCGTGGAGGATCTGAAGTCGCGCAACGGGACCTTCCTGAGCGGGCGCCGGCTGGAGGGAAAGCACCCCATCGAGCCCGATCAGACCCTCCAGATGGGGGGCTGCAGCCTGGTGATCGAGCAGGCGCCGAGCCCGGCCCACAGCAGCGGCATCGTGGACGGGACCATCTTCCGCCCGGCCACCGAGCTGTTGGACCTGACTCGGCAGGTGCCGGCCGAGGGCAAGCCCCGGGCCGAGGAGTCCCTGCGCCGGTACGCGGAGCGGCTCAAGCTGGTCTTCGACCTCCAGCAGTCCCTGGCCCGCTCCGAATCCATGGAGGAGCTTCTCGACCACATCCTCGACGGGGTCTTCCACCACCTCCGGCCGGAGCAGGGGGCCGTCTTCCTGAAGGAACCCGACGGCGGATTCCGCCGGGCCGCCGCGCGCTCCTCGACACCCGGGGGAGCGGAGCTCGAACTCTCCCGGAGCCTGGTGCGCGAGGTGGCGGAGAAGGGCCTCGCGGCCATCTCGCTGGACGTCCGCGTGGACGAGCGTTTCGCCCAGGCGGCCAGCATGCTGGATGCCGGGGTGCGCAGCCTGCTGGCTGCCCCGCTCCTGGGCCCCGAGGGCTCCCTCGGGCTCATCGCCCTCTGCTCCAAGGCCAACGTGCGGACCTTCACGGAGGAGGACCTGGAGCTGCTCGTGTCGCTGGCGTCGGTGGCTGCCCTGCGGCTGCGCAACATCCAACTGGCCGCCGCCGCGGCCGAGCAGAAGCGCCTGCAGGCGGAGGTCGCCCTGGCCCGCCGGATCCAGTTGGCCCTCCTCCCGGATCGCCTTCCCGAACTGCCCGGCTACGCGCTCCACGGCGGCAGCGTCCCTTCGATGGTCGCATCGGGCGATTTCTACAAGGCGGTGGACCGGAACGACGGCCGGGAGTGCGTCCTGTTCCTCGCCGACGTCTCGGGCAAAGGGCTCTCGGCGGCGCTCGTCACGGCCTCCCTGGAGGCCCTCTCGGCCGGCCCCCTGGAGACGGGCCTGGGTCCGGCGGAGACCTTCGACGGACTGTCCCGGCGGCTCTTCGAGCGGACGACCCCGGAGAAGTACGCCACGGCCTTCCTGGCGATTTTGGAGGCGACCACGGGGAAGGTGACCTACGCCAACGCGGGCCACAATCCGGCGCTCCTCCTGAGGGCCTCCGGCGAGGCGGAGTGGCTGGGCGCCACGGGGACGCCGCTGGGCCTGCTGCCGGGGGTGACCTACGGGGAGCGCGAGGTGGTGCTCGAGCCCGGCGACGCGCTGATGCTCTACACGGACGGCCTCACGGAGGCCACCAACCCCGAGGGCGCGGAGTACGGCAAGGAGCGGCTGGCCGAGGCCCTGCGCGCCGGGCAGGGGATCCCGGTGGCGGAGGCGGCGGCGCGCATGGAGGCCGACCTCACGGCCTTTGTGGCGGGGGTGCCCTTCGGCGATGACCGGACGCTCCTCATCGTCCGACGGGAGCGGGAATAGGCCTCCTCGAGTCGCGCCTGTCCAAAATCCCAGATTCCGCGATTGAACCGCGGGAGGCTTCGGCCGGGTTTCGGGTGTACGGGGGAAGGGCTTTGTCTCTTGGACGGGGAGGGCCATGGGCTTCCTCCTCCGATTCGCAGGCAAAGCCTGACGAATCGTCGCGTTGCCCTCCGCGGGGCCCCGCCCCACGGGCAAAGCCCGCAGGGGCCCCACCCCACCCTTGGGGCTTCCTCCCCCGGATCAAGTCCGGGGTCGGAGGCAACCCAAATCCCTTGGCGGGTGAAAATCGCCTTCCACGGAAACTACCATCCATGAGCCTTTCGGAGCCGCTCCAATATCCAATCGCGGGATTTGGGAAAATAGGGCGCCTTGCCGGCTACGAACCACGGCTGGATCTGGGCCGCGCCTTTGG
>JAJYCJ010000082.1 GCA_021778515.1 Acidobacteriota bacterium | reverse complement strand
TCCCGCGCGCGCGAACCGGGTTGAGCACCACGTACCGGCACACCTCCAGCAGGTGGCTCTCCTTCTCCACCACCAGCGCCTTGAAGCGCCCCTGGAAGAGGTGCCCCACCCGCCCGTGCCGCCGGTTGAAGGCCTGCGTGTACTCTCCGTTCAGCTGCCGCATCCCTCGCGAGAGGTTCGGCTCGGGCGTTTCGATCACGAGGTGGTAGTGGTTGCCCATGAGGCAGTAGGCGTGGACCACCCATCGCCAACGCGCCACCGTTCGGTCAAGGACCGCAAGGAAGCTCCGCCGGTCCTGATCGTCCCGGAAGATCAGCCCCCGCTCGTTGCCCCGAGACGTTACGTGATAGACCGCGCCTGGAAACTCGATCCGTAGAGGACGGGCCATCATTCACCTCCACAGGGCCCTTCATCACTCACCCAGAGACCCTATGGGCATAGGATAGCACAAGTGATGCTAACACTAAAGACCTGACCCTACTTTCTCCTACTTTCTCCTTGACCCTCATTTTTCGCGACTAGCTAAGGATCCCGCCGCTCCGGCGTCGGCGGTGGTCTCTCTGCCACGGGATCCGGGATCCTGAGCCAGCGGCCCTTCGAAGGAGTCCTCAGGATGACCCGCACGTGATGCTTTGTTCCTCGCCTCTCGCTCACTTCAGCGTGAAATCCACGCGGGAGAGGCCGGCCTTCTTGGCCTCCTCGGAGGCGGCGCCTTGGGCGGCGAGGAAGACGCGCTCGGCGGGGACCTTGCCCGATTTGAGGAGGGCGTCCTTGACGGCCTGGGCGCGGGCGATGGCGAGCTGTTTGAGCTCCTCGTCGGTGACCGAGGTGTGCAGGAGCAGGAGCCGCTTCATCTCGTCGTCGGGGAGCCTCTTGACGGTGCCGATGAGGGTGCGCGCCTTGGGGAACTTGACGTGCTTGTAGGCCTCGAAGAGGTACTCGGAATACTCCTTCGGCGTGAGCTGCACGGCGTCCACGGAGGCGGGCGCCTGGCCCTTCTTGAGCAGCTCCTTGAACCTCTGCGCCTTGATCTCGCGCTCGACGAAGGCGCGGCGGAGCCCTTCGCGGTCGGCCGTCGGATCGACGCGGCCGGTGATGTCGAGCTTGAGGCCGGGGTGGTCGTAGAGGGCGGTCTCGAGCTGCTGAACCTTCTGGAGGGCCGCTGGGTCGAGGGTCGCGCTGCCGGGGGCGAAGGTGAGGTAGCTGAGGGATTCGCCGTGGCCGAAGAGGTGGCCGAGGAGGGCGAAGGGCGCGGTGGCGGCCTTCACGAGGATGTTGAGGATGATCTTCAGGATGATGGGACCCAGCTTGAACTTGGGGTCGTTGAGGGAGCCGCTCACGGGGATGTGCAGGTCGATGTTGCCCTGGCGGTCCTTCAGGAGGGCCACGGCCAGCCGGACGGGGAGCTTGGTGGCCTCGGGGCTGTCCACCTTGGAGCCGAAGGTGAGCTGGTCCAAGAAGAGGTGGTTCTTGGCATCGAGGTGGTTGTTCTCCACGTGGTAGCTGACGTCCATGTTGAGCTTGCCCTTGTCGATGAGGTAGCCCGCGTAGCGGCCCGAGTAGGGCGAGAGCGGGCTGAGCTCCACGTCGGTCACCTTGCCCTTGATGTCGGCGTAGGGGGGCTTGACGAGGGGGTTGATCTGCCCCGTCACCTCGATGGGCGCCTGGTGTTCGAGGTGGGCGCTGAGCTTCAGGTCGGCGCGCGTGCCGGGGCGCGAGGAGAGGCCCGTGAGGCTGCCGACCACCTCGGTGAGCTTGGCCGAGTAGTTGGGCTTGATGAAGTGGTCGGTGTAGTCGATGGTGCCGCCCGAGAGGGTGATGGCGGGGATCTCCACCAGCTCCTTGGGCGCCGTCTCGGTCGCCGCGGTCGGCGCGGGCACGACGCTCTGGGCCGGCGCCGGGTAGGCCTGCTTCGGCTCTCCGCCCCCCGGCCCGCCGGGCTGGACGAAGGCCATCTTCCCCTCTGGACCTCCTGGCTGGACGGGCGGCACGGTGCCGGGCGCGCCCGGCTGGGCGGCAGGCGGCGCGGGGTGGAGCACCTGGAAGAGGTTCAGCTTGCCCTGGGGGCTGACGATGATGCGGGCGTAGAAGTCGGAGAGGGCCACGGAGGCCATCGTGAGGCTCGGCGGGTCAGCCTGGGCCTTGATGCCGCCGAGCTGGAGGGACTTCCAGTTGACGAACTTCTCCAGGCTCACCCGGTCCACCGTGGCCAGGTCGTCCACCTGGGCCCGGCCCGCGAAGGAGGCCTGCAGAGGCTTGTCCGCGGGCAGGGATACGGCGACCTTCCCCTTGGCGGAGGCGTTTCCGTCCGTGAGGTCGATGGCCAACTCGCCCGTGAGGTAGGGCTCGAAGGGGAGGAGGGCCAGGTGGTTGAGGCCCACGTCCCAGGCCAGCGAGAAGGGCGAGAGGGTGACGGGGCCCGAGAGAGAGAGGCTGCCGGAGGGCTTCATGGCGGCCTGGAGGGTCAGTGATCCGGCCTGGTTCGGGGCGGTGGAGAGCCCCTGGGCGGTGAGGGTCACGGCGGGAAAGTCGAAGGAGGCGGGCTCGCGGAGGGATCGGTCCTCGGCGCGCAGGGCGAAGCCCTTCCATGCGAGGGCGCCGAGGGAGACGGTCCAGGAGGGGCTGGCCGCGGGGGCCGGGGCCGGTGAGGAGGCGGGTTGGGCCGCCGGGGTCTGGGCGGGTGCCGGGGCCCCAGAGGTGAGGCGCGCCAGGTCGAGGCTGCCGTCCGCCGCCCGGACGGCGCGCAGGCTTCCGCCCGCGGCCTCCAGCGAGGCGATGCCCGCCTTCGAGGCGGCGGTGTCGAAGCTCAGGCCCGAGGCCGTGGCGGAGGGCAGGTCGAGGAAGTCCACCTTCTCGCCCGGCAGGCGCAGGCGCAGGCCCGTCGCGGTGGCGGCGCCCTCCGTGAGCTGAATGGCGTCTGCGCCGCCCGCGGCGGAGAAGGCGTAGTTCCCGGAGAGGCTGAGGCGGCCGTCCTCCACCTCGAAGGGCAGCAGGTCCCGGTCGTACGGTGCGTAGCGGACGAGGCGGAGCCCGTTCGTCTCGATCTGGCCCTTCGCCGTGAGCGGCGAGAAGGCTAGGGTGGCTAAGGCCTTGAGCCCCTCGCCCTGGTCCGTCTTGAGCGCGAGGTTCACCTCGGCGGGGCGCTGGAGGGCCGTATCCAGGTTCTGCACGGTCAGATCCAGGGAGGAGAGGGTCGCGTTGAAGGCGGGGCGGACGGCCTCGTCGTCGAAGTGGATCGTTCCCCCGGAGAGGGCCACCTCGCCCAGAAGCACGTTCACGGCGGCCTTGGAGGCGGCGGGTGCCTTGGGCGCCGGGGCGGCCGGCGAGGCGGGGCCCAGGTTGGCGAAGTTCCACACGCCTCGGCCATCGCGGCTCAGGTAGAGCTCTGGGGACTGAAGGCGGATGGAGGTCACGACGCCCTTCAGGGTGAGGAGGTCCACCGAGCCGAGGTTGAAGCCCACGTGCGGCAGGCGGGCCAGGGGGGCGCCGTCCCGCTGGTTGACGACGAGATCGGCGAGGGTGGCGCGGCCGCTGAGGATGAGCTTGCGGTGGCCGCGGACGTCGTTCAGGAAGGTGAGCTTGAGGGTCGTGCTCAGGCTGCCCGACTGGACGCGGAACCCCAGGTCGGCGGGGAGGTAGGGGAGGTAGCGGGCCAGGTCCAGGCCGCTCATGTCCAGCGAAAGAAACGTCTCTCGGTTGTGGCTGAAGGGCTTGCTCCGCCCGCGCAGCTCCACGGGCCTGCCGTCCACCTTGGCGCTGAGCGAGGGGTCGGTGTAGATGTTCACGTTGCTCGGCAGGTCGGAGAGGAAGGGGATGCCGAGGTCGAGGTCGGTCACCTCGTGGCGCGCTCCCTTAGGCCGGTCGTCGAAGGTGATTGCGGCACCCAGGACCCGGATGTTGTTGAGCGAGTAGCGCAGGGGGCGGCTGGAAGTTCTGGGCTTGAGGAGGTCGGAGAAGTTGTAGGAGCCGTCGCGGTGGCGCACGATGGCCAGACGCAGGCCCTTCAGGACGAGCTCATCGAGGACGGCGCCCCGGTCGGGGATCGAGCGGAGCGAGGCGCCGAGGGTGAGCGAGTCGAAGGAGAGGAAGGGGGAGACGCCGTCGCGGTCCTTGATGTCACAGCCCGCGAGGGTGGCGGTGAGGGTGAACGGGTTGAAGCGAACGGTGCGCACGGTCACCGGCCGGTGCAGCTTCTCGGAGAGGGTGCGGACCAGGTAGCCCTTCAGGATCGGCGGCACGGCGAAGAAGCCCAGGAGGGCGAAGAGGACCACGGCGACGGCAAGGCCATAGAGCAGGCGGCGCACGCGACGGGCTCGCCATTGGGATCCCAGCCAGGCCCGAGCCCGATTTCCCGAAGCGGCAGCGGAGCGAAATCCAGTCATGTTGCCTCCATACCTTTGAGCTTAGTCCGCGCTTCTGTCCCATGCAACATAATCAGCGGAATCGAACTGGAGGTTGCCACTCTGGCACGAAGGGGGGTGCCTCGCGAGAAGGGCCGCACTGACTCCCGCGGCGGTGAGGCGGCCGGGTGACCTCTCCTCGCACGGATGCCGATCCTCCGGCGGTGCCCGCCGAAGCGCATCCCCCCGACCGGCGGGCGGGTTGACGAGAAGGGCGGGGCCGCCCATATTGGCATTACCAGCATAGCGAGAGAAAACCTGGGGAAGCCCATCGCCGGGCTTCCCGCGGTGGAATGTTCCAGAAGGAGAGGCGGCCATGGCAGACATGCAGATCAAGATCGGCGACAGGGGAGCGGTCAAGGTGGTGGAGCTGGCGGGGCCCATCACGCTCGGTTCGGGGGACCTGAAGGTGAGGGAGACGATCAAGGAGCTCGTGTCCGGCGGGCACCAGAAGATCGTCCTGGACCTGGGCGAGGTGCCCTTCATGGATTCGACGGGCATCGGCGAGCTCGTCGCGGCCTACACCTCGGCCCGAAACCGCGGAGCCACCCTGAAGTTGGCGCGCCTGACCCGCCGGATCAAGGACATCCTGGACATCGCCCAGCTTTCGGCGGTCTTCGAGAGCTACGAGTCCGTCGAAGAGGCGGTCGTCTCCTTCTGACGGGGCTCCAGGCGCCCTTCTCGGACGAAACGCTCAACCAGAAGCCGCGGCGGCATGCGGCCGGGTCTCCGCCCGTTCACCCGGTGAACGCTCACGCGTTTCGGGCCGCGAATAAAGGGCCGGCTCCGGCGTTCCCATGAAGATGAGAGTGCCAAATGGCCGTGGCCGGAAGCTGGCGGCGGCGCTCGTGGCCGCGGCGGCGCTGTGCGCCCTCGGCGCGGCGCCCCGGGCGCGGAGTCCGAAAGGAGAAGGGCAACCGATGCCCGAGAAGACGGAGACGATCACGCTGGGCGGGGGCTGCTTCTGGTGCATCGAGGCGGTCTTCGAGGAGCTCAAGGGGGTGGAGAAGGTGGAGTCGGGCTATTCGGGGGGGACCGTCCCGAACCCCAGTTACGAGCAGGTCTGCACCGGGAGGACGGGCCACGCGGAGGTGGTGCAGATCACCTTCGACCCGGCCGTGATCTCCCTCGGGCGGATCCTGGAGGTCTTCTTCGCGGTCCACGACCCGACCACGCCGGACCGCCAGGGGGCGGACGTGGGGCCCCAGTACCGGTCGGTGATCTTCTACCGGAGTCCCGAACAGCGGGTGGCCGCCGAAGAGGCGATCCGTAAGCTGGAGGCGGTCAAGCTCTACCCGCGGCCCGTCGTCACCCAGGTGGAGCCCTTCCGGGCCTTCTACGAGGCCGAGAACTACCACCAGGAGTACTACCGCCTCAACGGTGACGCGCCCTACTGCCACCTCGTGATCTCGCCGAAGATGAAGAAGTTTCGGGAGCACTTTGGGGCCCTGCTCAAGGATGGCCGGTAGCGGTGCGGAGGCGGAGCAAAACGCGAGACGCAAAACGCGAGAAGCGAGGCGCAAGGAGCTGGTCCCCTTTGCCCTTCTCATTTCCTGGTGTCTTGATGCCTTGGTGGTGAATTCCCCTTTCCCGCTTTCCGAATTCCGGGTCCCGCTGCCCCCGGCCGACCTTGCAAGGACGCGGATGTTGGTTTATAATCAACCTTTTGAAGGAGGTAGTTCTTCATGAAGAAAGCCATCCATCCGGCCTATCACGAGGTGACGGTGACCTGCGCCTGCGGAAACACCTTTGTGACGCACTCCACCAAGAAGGAGCTGAAGGTCGAGATCTGCGCGGCCTGCCACCCCTTCTTTACGGGCAAGCAGAAATTCCTGGACACCGCCGGCCGCATCGAAAAGTTCAACACCAAGTACGGCAAGAAGTCCAAGGAGTAGCTCCCGAATCATGCCGGGCCGAACGGGCTCCTTTCGCCGGTGGGTCAGGGCCAGTCTCCCTCTCCTGGCGGAGGGGAGCGTTCTCGTGGGCGGACAGGCGGTCATCGAGGGGGTGCTCATGCGCCTGCCCGAGACCTACGCCGTGGCCGTGCGGGACGCCAAGGGAGAGGTGCGCGTGAAGCGGGAGCGCGTTCCGGAAACGGCCAAAGGCCGCTTCGGCAATCTCCCCTTCGTCCGCGGCAGCGTGATCCTCTTCAAGGCCATGATGCTGGGGATCTCGGCGCTGAACTTCTCGGCCGAGGTGGCCATGGAGGAGAGCGGCGAGGAGGAAGGGGAGAAGGACAAGGGAGGCTCGGCCTGGCCCATGGCCCTGACCGTGGCGCTCTCCCTGGCCGCGGGGGTGGCCATCTTCTTCTACGTGCCCCTGCTGCTCACCCAGCTCCTGACGCGGGTCTGGCCGCTGGCGAACCACTCCGTGGGCTTCAACCTCATCGACGGGGCCATCCGGATCGTCATGTTCGTCATTTACATCCTGGGGATCTCCCTCATGAAGGACATCCGCCGGGTCTTCGGCTACCACGGGGCGGAGCACAAGGTGGTCTACACCTGGGAGGCGCGGGAGGAGCTGACGGTGGAAAACGCCCGCCGCCACTCCACGCTCCACCCGCGCTGCGGCACCTCCTTCCTGCTGTTCGTGATGGTGGTGGCGATCCTGGTCTTCTCGCTGGTTCCCTCGAGCGCCCCCTTCTGGGTGAAGCTGCTGTCCCGCGTGGTGTTCCTGCCGGTGATCGCGGGCATCTCCTACGAGCTGATCCGCTTCACGGCGAGGTTCCCGCGCTCGCCTTTCGTGAGGCCGCTGCTGTGGCCGGGATTGGGCATGCAGCTCCTGACCACCAGGGTGCCCGACGACACGATGCTCGAGGTGGCCATCCGGGCCCTCAAGGAGGCCCAGGAGCTGGGAGAGGCCTCCCTCGCCGCCTAGCCCCCGACTCAAGATCCCCGCGCCGAGGGCCGAGGCCCGCTTCGCGGCGACAACCGATACGGACGGAGCCATGGATACAGCCATTCTGAGCCGCCTGGACAAGCTGATCTTGAAGCACGCCGACCTCTCCGATCAGTTGAGCCGGGCCGACGTGGTGGCCGACCAGGCGCGCTTCAGGGAGCTCTCCAAGGCCTACGCGGACCTCTCTGAAAAGGCGGCCATCTACACCCGCTACCGGAAGCTCCAGGCGGACTACCAGGAGGCCCAGGAGCTTTTGCAGGGGGACTCGGAGGAGATGGCCGAGATGGCCCGGGAGGAGACCGCCCGGCTCGAACCGGAACTGGAGAAACTCGAGCACCAGCTCAAGATCTGCCTGCTCCCCTCCGATCCCAACGACACCAAGAACGGGATCCTGGAGATTCGGGCCGGCACGGGAGGCGAGGAGGCCGCGCTCTTCGCGGGGGACCTCTTCCGCATGTACGCCCGCTACGCCGAGCGTAAGGGCTGGAAGCTCGAGGTGCTGGACGAGAGCCGCACCGAGCTGGGGGGCTTCAAGGAGGTGGTGGCCTCCCTCTCCGGGGAGAAGGTCTACTCCCGCCTGAAGTTCGAGGCGGGCGTCCACCGGGTGCAGCGCGTCCCCGCCACCGAGGCCTCGGGGCGGATCCACACCTCGGCCGTGACGGTGGCCGTGCTGCCGGAGGCGGAGGAGATCGACGTCCACATCGAGGAGAAGGACCTCAGGATCGACCGGTTCTGCTCCTCCGGTCCGGGCGGGCAGAGCGTGAACACCACCTACAGCGCCATCCGGATCACGCACCTGCCCACGGGAATGGTGGTCTCCTGCCAGGACGAGAAGAGCCAGATCAAGAACAAGGCCAAGGCGCTCAAGATCCTCCGTTCGAGGCTCCTCCAGCTGGAGGAGGAGAAGCGCATGGCCGAGCTCTCGGCCACGCGGAAGTCCATGGTGCGGTCGGGGGACCGCTCCGAGAAGATCCGGACCTACAACTTCCCCCAGAACCGCCTCACGGACCACCGCATCAACCTGACCATCCACCGCCTGGCCGACATTCTTGAGGGAGACCTGGACATGCTCCTGGACCCCCTGCTGGAGAGCTTCGAGGCCGAGCGGCTCGAGGCCGAATTCGACAAGGTCGTGTAATCCCGGCGGGTTTCGCCGCGGCTCGCGTTCGAGGTGGATCATGGATCTTGGACTTCGGGGCAAGGTGGCGGTGGTGTGCGGGGCGAGCGCCGGGATCGGCCGGGCCGTGGCGGAGACCCTCGCCGCCGAGGGGGCGGACCTCTTCCTGGTGGCCCGGCGGGCCGAGGCGCTCTCGGGCCTGGCGGCCGAGCTCGCCGGCAGGTACGGCGTGACGGCGCGCTTCGGAGCGGCGGACCTCTCGAAGGGCGAGGAGTGCTCCAGAATTCTGGAGGAGCAGGGGGGGGCTTTCGGCAGGGCCGATGTCCTCTTCGCCAACGCCGGCGGCCCGCCCGCCGGAGGCTTCGAGGCCTCGGTCAGCGAAGAGAAGCTGCGCCAGGGCTGGGATCTGACCTTCCTGGCGGCGGTCCGGATGATCCGAGGGCTCCTGCCCGGCATGCGGGAGCGGAAGTGGGGTCGCATCGTGGCGCTCACCTCCGTCTCCGTGCACGAACCGATCGCCAACCTGGCCCTCTCCAACGCCTACCGCGCCGGCCTGACGGGGCTCCTGAAGACCCTCGCCACGGAGGTGGCCGGAGACGGGATCACGGTGAACAGCGTCTGCCCCGGCTACACCCGGACCTCTCGGCTGGAGGAGCTGGCTCGCGCCTCGGCAGGGACTCAATCGCCGGAGACGGTCATGGCGGCCTGGGCCCAGAGCACGCCGGCCGGCCGCCTCGGCCTGCCCGAGGAGGTGGCGGCGGCCGTGGCCTTTCTCTGTTCCGAACGGGCGGCCTACATCACCGGCGTGGCCCTGCCGGTGGACGGCGGGCGCCTGCACGGCCTGCTGGCCTGAGCGCGGGGATTGAGCCGTGGCCGCCTTGAGGCGGGCCAAGAGGGAGTTCTGATCCTTGCTCGCACGCACCAAGATCCGCCTGGTCTCGCTCTTCGGTTCTCCCCTCAACACCCTGCACAGCCTGAGGGCGAGGGAAGCCCTCATCGCCCGGTGGATCCTCTCCTCCTTCGTGATCGGTGTGGCCACCGGCCTGCTCGTGGCGGCCTTCGATTACCTGCTCAGGGACCAGGTGATCTGGTATCTGTACAGCCTCCGTTCCAAGCCCGCCTATGCCCTCCTCCCCGTAGCCGGCCTCCTGTGCGCCTGGCTCGCCACGCGGACCCTGGTGCCCAGCCGCGAGGGGGAGCTGACGGAGGATTACATCCTCGTCTTCCACGACAAGGACCGCCGTATGCGCCTGGCGAACCTGCCCGGGAAGCTGATCGCGAGCTTCGTGACTATCGCCAGCGGCGGCAACATGGGGCTCGAGGGTCCCGCCATCTACACGGGGGCCATCCTCGGAGATTCCCTCCAGAACTGGCTCGGACGCTACTTCGGACGGGAGGACCGCAAGATGCTGCTGGTGGCCGGGGCCTCGGCGGGCATGGCGGCCATCTTCAAGGCGCCCCTCACGGGCGTGGTCTTCGCCATGGAGGCTCCCTACAAGGACAGCCTGGCGGGGAGGGCCCTCGTTCCGGCGCTCATCGCCTCCTCCGCCAGCTACGTCACCTTCGCCGCCCTCGTGGGCAGCGAGCCGCTCTTCGGCCAGAGCGGCTTCGGGCGGTTCGGGGTTCGCGACATCCTCTACGCCGCCCTGCTCGGCCTCTGCTGCGGCATCGGCGCGCGCCTGTTCGTCTGGATCACGCACCTGCTCAAACACGCTTTTCGGCGCCTCCCCGGCGCCACGCGCCCCCTCATCGGGGGCCTGGCCGTGGGTGCCCTGGGGACGCTGGTGTTCATGGCTTTCGGCGAGCCCTACATTTACGGACCGGGCTACATGCTCATCCGGCACACGCTCACGGTGCAGGACCCGCTCTCGCTGCTGCTCCTCCTCTTCGGGGCCAAGCTCTTGGCGACCGCTTTCACGGTGGCCGGCGGAGGGGTCGGGGGGCTCTTCTTCCCCCAGGCGGTGCTGGGGGTGATTCTGGGTTCCATCTTCACCTTCCTCATGCCGGGCGTGCCCGGCCCCCTCTTCCCCCTCATCGGGCTGGCGGCCTTCGTGGGCGCCGGCTACAGAACGCCGCTGGCGGCCGTGGCCTTCGTGGCGGAGACCACGGGCAACCCGTGGGTGCTCATCCCGGCCATGATCGCCACGGTGGTGAGCTTTCTGGTGATGGGGCAGGCGGGGGTCTCGGAGAGGCAGCAGAACTTCATCCAGGTGACGACCTGAGGCCGGCAGGGCTCTGACGGTCAGCTCACCGTCAGGACGACCTTCCCGACGGTCTGGCGCTCCTGCATCCGCCGGTGGGCCTGGGCGGCCTTCTCCAGCGGGAGGGAGAGCCCCACGCGGGGGCGGATGCGACCCTTCGCCCTGAGGGCCAGCATCTCGTCGGCCGCCGCGCGCAGCAGCTCCGCGCGGTCCGCAAAGTGGATCAGGTTGAAGCCGGAGAGCGTCCGGTCCCTGTCGATCATCCCCAGGGGAGACACCAGCAGCATCTTCCTGAGGCGCCAGAGGGCGCCCAGCCTGGCGATCCGGCCCGGCTTCACGGCGGAGGCGGCCCCGAAGAGGACGTGGCGCCCGCCGGGTGCCAGGGTCTTGAAGGAGCGCGCGAAGGTTTCGCCGCCCACGGAGTCCATCACGACGTCCACGCCCCTGTCCGACGTGGCCTCCAGGATGACCCTTCGGAAGTCCTCCTCCCGGTAGAGGATCGCGCGTGCCTCGGGGCACTCCTCGCGCACCACGACGGCCTTGGACTCGCTGCCGACGGTGGCGAAGACCTGGACGCCAAGGTCCCTGAGGAGCTGGAGGCAGGCGATCCCCACGCCGCCCGCGGCGGCGTGCACGAGCACGCTCTCGCCCTTCTGCACGTGGGCCAGGTGGAAGAGGCCGTGATAGGCGGTGAGGTACTGGACGGGGAAGGCGGCGCCCTCGGAGAAGGTCATGTCATCGGGCATGCGCATGGCGAAGGAGGCCGGGATGACCACCTTCTCGGCGTATCCGCCGAAGCGGCAGAAGCTCATCACGCGGTCACCCGGTTTGAGCCCGCTGACCCCCTCGCCCACCGACTCGATCACCCCTGCGGCTTCGAGGCCCGGAACGAACGGCGGTTTGGGGGCGGCCTTGTAGATTCCCAGGCGCGAGAGGAGATCGGCGAAGTTCACGCCGGCGGCCCGGCTGGCGATGAGAACTTCGCCCCGCCCCGGAGAGGGGACCGGCAGCTCCTGCACGGCCAGCACCGATTCGTCCCCGTGCCTGGTCACCACCACGGCTTTCACGGTCGTGCTCCTCCTCGCTTCAGCCGGTCCGAACCACGGCCACCAGCGTCAGCAGAACGGCCACCAGCAGGCCCCGCCTGAGCCAGAAGAGCCGGCGGGACCAGAGGCCCTCCCGCGGGATGCCGCGGTCCATCCCGAAGAGGATGCCCACGGCCAGGAAGACCCACAGCAGGACGTTGGAGATCGGTTGGGGGAGGGCCGGCGCGCGCCAGAGCCCGCGGGCATCCAGCACGATCCCGGCGGCGATGAGGCCGCAGACCACGATGTACGTGCCGGAGGCCAGGCAGAGCTTTCGAGCCGTCTCCTCGGTCCACTCCCGCGCCATGACGCCTCCGTCGGTTTTAGTCTTGCATAGGCGGGGAAAGAATGGAAACGGGGAGCCAGGCCGAATTCTGCAGAGGGGCAGAAGGGATCCGCCACCAAGAGACACGGGCACAAGAGCTCCTCGCGTCCATGACCCCTATCCCCGTTGCAGGAGAGCCTTTGCGTCCATCCTCTCGCCCCCTCCCCGGATCCCGTCATCCTCTCCTCCTCCCTTCCCTTCGCACGCCCTCTGCACTACCCTGGGCCGGTGGAGGCTGAGTATGGGCTACAAGGACCTGCGGGACTTCGTGGCGGCGCTGGAGCGGGAGGGGGAGCTGCTGCGGATCCGGGAGGAGGTGGACCCCCGCCTCGAGATCACGGAGATCCTGGACCGGGCGGTGAAGGAGGGCGGGCCGGCGGTGCTCTTCGAGAAGGTGAAGGGCCACTCCATCCCGGTGCTCGGCAACGTCCTGGGCACGCACCGCCGGATGCTCAAGGCGCTGGGCATCGCGCGCTACGAGGAGGTGGACGAGCGCATCGCGGCCTTCTTCGACATCAAGCAGCCGCAGGGGCTCCTGGACAAGCTGAGGATGCTGCCCCAGCTCGCGGAGCTGGCCTCCTTCCTCCCCAAGACCGTGAAGTCGGGCCCGTGCAAGGAGGTGATCCTGAGGAAGGGTCAGTTCTCCCTGCTGGAACTGCCCGTCTGCACCTGCTGGCCGCAGGACGGCGGCCCCTTCATCACCCTGCCCATGGTCTTCACGAAGGACCACGCGTCGGGCAAGCGCAACTGCGGCATGTACCGCATGCAGGTCTACGACGAGACCAGCACGGGCATGCACTGGCAGCTCCACAAGCACGGCGCCAAGCACGCCCGGCAGGCGCTGGCGGCGGGCGAGAAGATCGAGGTGGCGGTGGCCATCGGCTCCGACCCGGCCACCTACTTCTCGGCGGCCATGCCCCTGCCGGACGACATCGACGAGATGATCCTGGCGGGCTTCATCCGCAAGGAGCCGGTGGAGATGGTGGCCTGCGAGACGGTGGGGCTGGAGGTGCCGGCCAACGCCGAGATCGTGCTGGAGGGCTGGGTTGACCCGGCGGAGCTGAGGCGCGAGGGGCCCTTCGGGGACCACACGGGCTACTACTCGCTGGCCGACGACTACCCCGTCTTCCACGTGGAGTGCGTGACGCGGCGGAAGGAGCCGCTCTACGTCCACACCATCGTGGGGCCGCCTCCCATGGAGGACGCCTTCATGGGCTACGCCATCGAGCGCGTCACGCTGCCCATCCTGAAGCGCCAGCTCCCCGAGGTGACGGACCTGCACATGCCGCCCGAGGGGGTCTTCCACAACCTCGTGCTGGTCTCCATCGAGAAGGCCTACCCCGGCCACGCGCGCAAGGTCATGCACGCCATGTGGGGCCTGGGGCAGGCCATGTTCTCGAAGGTCATCATCGTGGTGGACTCGGATGTCAACGTGCAGGATGCGAGCGAGGTGACGTGGCGGGTGCTCGCCAACATCGACCCGGCGCGCGACCTGGAGCTGGCGCGCGGCCCCGCGGATGCGCTGGAGCACGCCTCGCAGTTCTTCGCCTACGGCGGGAAGCTCGGCATCGACGCCACCCGAAAGTGGCCCGGCGAGGGCTTCACCCGCGAGTGGCCCGACGTCATCGCCATGGAGGCGGCGGTCAAAGCCAGGATGGGCGCGCTGTGGGAGAAGCTCGGGAAGGGGAAGGGCTGAGGCGCTCGGGACTGCGCGATGAGGGATGATGGATGATGGGTGAGAGAGAAAATCCACCCGGGGGCT
>JAJYCJ010000174.1 GCA_021778515.1 Acidobacteriota bacterium | reverse complement strand
CTGGCCCCCGAACCCCGCCATGATCACATCATTCTGCATGGCGCTTCTCCAAGACAGGGAAAACCACAGAGACGCAGAGGCACAGGGGAAAGGGTCCCGGCCATCCAGGTCAGGTGCGGGGCGCAACCCCCGCCACTGTTCCGCACGGCTTCAGAGGCCAGCCGGCAAAAAAACGAGGATGATTTCCTCGGCGTCTCTGTGCCTCTGTGGTGAGTCATCGTTTCCCTCCCGTGG
Organism: Acidobacteriota bacterium; assembly: GCA_021778515.1. Lineage (GTDB taxonomy): Bacteria > Acidobacteriota > UBA4820 > UBA4820 > DSQY01 > DTPS01. The sequence continues at coordinate 2,677 of JAJYCJ010000174.1, read as the reverse complement.
GGCTGGGGGCGCGGTCCTCGCCGCCCGGCTCCTTGAAGATCCCCAGAGGGTAGTAGGGGAGCATGTTCTGCTCCAGCCACTGTGTGGCCTCGGCCGGTGGCAGGCCCCAGTTCGTGGGGCAGGTGGAGAGGATCTCCACGAGGGAGAAGCAGCGGTTGTCCGCCTGATGGCGGAAGGCGCGCCGGAGCATCTCCTTGGCATTGACCGTGTAGAGGGGCGTGTGCACCGACGCGCGGGCGATGAAGGCCGGGGTTCTCAGGGTGGAGAGCAGCTCGGCCACGCGGATGGGGTAGCCGGCAAGCTCCACGTCGCGCCCCAGCGGGCACGTTGTGGCGATCTGGCCCGGCATGGTGGTGGGGGCCATCTGGCCGCCCGTCATGCCGTAGATGGCGTTGTTCACGAAGATCACCGTGATCTTCTCGCCCCGGTTGGCGCAGTGGACGATCTCCCCCATGCCGATGGAGGCGAGATCGCCGTCCCCCTGGTAGGAGAAGACGATGAGGTCGGGACGCGCCCGCTTGACCCCGGTGGCCACGGCCGGTGCCCGGCCGTGGGAGGCCTCCTGGAAGTCCGTGGTGAAGTAGTTGTAGGCGAGGACCGAGCAGCCCACGGGGGCGATGCCGATGGTGCGCTCCCTCAGCCCCAGCTCGTCCACCACCTCGGCCACGAGCCGGTGGATGACGCCGTGGGTGCACCCGGGGCAGTAGTGCGTGGTGACGTCGGCGAGGGCCGGTGTCCGGCAGAAGACGGTCTCAAGCATGGTCGGCCTCCTGTTGCGGCCCCGTGAGGAGGCGCCGGATCTCGTCCACCACCTCCTCGGGGGTCACGAGCATGCCGCCCTGGCGCCCGTAGAAGTGAACCGGGCGGGTCCCCTCCACGGCCAGGCGCACGTCCTCCAACATCTGGCCGCAGGAGAGCTCCACCACCAGGACCGCCTTGGCCTTTTCGGAGGCGGCCCGGACCCGGGCATAGGGGAAGGGGAAGAGGGTGATGGGCCGGACCATGGCGGCGCGGATGCCCGCCTCGCGGAGGTCCTCCAGGGCCGTGACGCAGACCCTGGCCACGGTGCCGTAGGCCACGATCAGGACGTCGTAGGGCTCCTCGGTACCGTACTCGGCGCATCGGATCTCGTCCCGCGCCATGGCCTGGTACTTGGCCTGGAGCTTGTGGTTGTGCTGTTCGAGGGCGGCCGGGTCCAGGAAGAGGGAGTTGATGATGTTGGTGGGCCGGTCCCCCTTGCAGCCGGTGGCCGCCCACCCCTTGGGCCCGAGCTCTTTGCAGGGCTTGCGGTCGGGCTGAAACTCGACGGGCTCCATCATCTGGCCGATGAGGCCGTCGCCCAGGATCATCACGGGGTTCCGATAGAAGTCGGCCAGGTCGAAGGCGTCCTGGATGAGGTCCGCCGCCTCTTGCACGGACCACGGCGCCAGCACGAGGAGGCGGTAGTCGCCGTGGCCTCCTCCCTTGGTGGCCTGGAAGTAGTCCGCCTGGCTGGGCAAGATTCCGCCCAGGCCGGGGCCGGCGCGCATGATGTTGACCAGAACCACCGGCAGCTCCGAGCCGGCGATGTAGGAGATCCCCTCCTGCATGAGCGAGATGCCCGGCGAGGAGGAGGAGGTGAAGACCCGCTCCCCCGAGCCGGCGGCGCCGTAGATCATGTTCGAGGCCGCCACCTCGCTCTCCGCCTGGACGAAGGTGCCGCCTATCTGCGGCAGGCGGTGGGACATATATTCGGGGATCTCGTTCTGCGGCGTGATGGGGTAGCCGAAGAAGAGCTTGCAGCCGGCCTGGATGGCCGCCTCGCCGATGGCCTCGCTGCCCTTCATCAATTTCTTAGCCATGTGGGACCCTCTGGGAAAGTGAGGAGTGGGAAGTGAGGAGTGAGGAGCGTGAAGCGCGAGAGGGGACGGGGGACAAGGGACAGGAAGGACCCGCAGCACCTCCCGCCGGTTCCTTTCGACATCTCCTCATCTCCTCATCTCGGAATCTCGAAGCGGCTAGCCGTCGGCCGTCTTGTTCCATTCGCCCTTCGCCGTCAATAGGCAAAATAGTGGACCATGGTCCCGTGGACTCTCATCTGGATGGCCACGTCGGGGCAGGTGATGCAGCAGAGCCGGCACCCTATGCACCGCTTCTGCTCTTCCACCTGGGCGAAGAAGTAGCCCTTGGAGTTGATCTCCTTGGCCATGCCCAGGATCTTCTGCGGGCAGGCGTGCACGCACAGCTCGCAGCCCTTGCAGAGTTCGCGGTTGATGACGATCTGCGGCACCAGCGGCTCCTTTCTCAGCCCACCACGAAGAGGGGGCCCACGGTGCGCTGCTCGCGGTCCGCCTCAAAGGGGGGCTTGACGATTCGTGTGATGGGTAGGATCGGGCAGGGGAACTCCTCGGCGGAGAGCCCCAGATCCCGGCCCTCCTCGACGGCCACGGCCAACAGGGGCAGGCCGAGGCGCCGGGCCGTCTCGGCGGCCAGCCGATAGCCCTCCCGGACCACCTCTCCCGTGGTCTCGCCCATGAGGTGCGTGTTGGAGAGCAGGCCCGTGAGACGCATCCGCCCCCTCGCCTCGATCTCCCTGGCCATGACCAGGGCCGACTCCACGTCCGGTGTGAAGGGCCTGCGGAAGTTCAGGACCAGGAGGAATTCGCTCTCGGCGGGCGGAATAACGTCGGTGAGGGAG
>JAJYCJ010000010.1 GCA_021778515.1 Acidobacteriota bacterium | reverse complement strand
TCGTGAGCATGACGCTGAGGGCCACCAGGTCCGCTCCCTCGGAGTAGTCCACCTCCTGGAGGTTCTCGTCGGTGAAGCTCAGCTCCACCTCCTCGGGCACCTCGGCGGCGAACACCACGGGGCCGTGCGGCGGCAGGTGAAACTCCGTCTGTCGTTCCAGCTTCGGCCAGCTCGGGTAGATGAGCTGCATCTTCATCGTCACGCCTCGCTTCACGTCTTCAGGGACCCGCCCGTCCGGGCTCTCGGGGAAAGCGCCCGAAGGGCCTCTCCGCGCCATCCTCGCCGGTCTCGGCCCATGCTACCACGAGGCGCCGCCGATTCAGGCGCCGGCCGCGGCCAGGAGCCTGGGCCAGTCCAACCCGGAAAGTCGCGCGAGCACGCGCCTGGAGACCGCCTTCTGCCTGATCTGGCTGGCCACGACGATGGCGGCGGGCAGCCCGAGGAGGGCGGCGGGCAGGCTCAGGGTGGCGAACCCCGCGTCCAGCGCGTAGGCCGCCGCGCCGGGGGCCTCTCCGCGACCCGAATAGAGGCGCCCGTAGTAGGCGGCCACCACGGCGTAGACGTCCCGGAGGAGGCCGAGGGTGCCCGCCGTGCTCCCGCCGACCGTGCAGCGCCCCGCCCGCACCTCCCGCAGGAACTCCTGTGCCGTCTCGGCCCGCGCCTGGGTCCACGCCGCGCCCACCCGGCCGAGCCGGTGCGCGTCCGATCCGCCCGCCTGCGTCAGCTCCAGGCCCCGCGCCGCGGCGGCCCGGCAGAGCTCGGTGACGGCCCTGTTCTGAAGCTCCGGGACGCCGCCGTTGAGGCCCTCCACGTGGCTGAAGAGGCCCAGCAGATCCTCGATGTAGGCCTCCAGGGGCTTCTGGCCCAGGTAGGACTGGAAGGGATGGTTCAGCACGTACAGCAGGCCCCTCTCGCGGCAGTAGGCCGCCACGTCCCGGACGTCGGCCTTGAGCGCCTGGAGCCGCCGGTGGTCCCCCTCGGTGATGCCCAGGACGTTCACGTGGACCCACTGCCCCGTCTCGGGGAAGAGGGCCTCCACCTCCTCGCCCGCGATGACCCGCCGGGGGTCCACGCCGGGCTCTTCGAGGAGCCGCAGCGCCCCCTCCACCGCGTCGTGGTCGGTGATCGCCACGAAGCGCATGCCCCTCGCGAGGGCGGCGTCGTAGACGGCCTTGGGCTCGCTGTAGCAGTCGCGGGGATGGATGAACCGCAGGTGCCGCCAGCCCGAGTAGCGGGTGTGCACGTGCAGATCGGCTCGAACCGGGGCGGCCTCACTCATGATCGATCGGCGCTCCAGCGCCCACAGGCTGACCCGGCTCTCGGTAAAGACCCTCTTTCACCGCGTCCCCTGGGATCACGCTCCGCCACCATTCAGCCCCTCCACGGACTTCCGGCCCGGCGCGGCCGGAGAGCACCCAGGCCACCCTCTCGCCAGCCCCCGTCCGATTCGGCCCAATATAGCACGACGGGACCCCTCAAGCCTTCCTATGTTCAGTCGCAACTCACCCTTTTCACTTCGCACGGGTCCATCTTGGCGCCCCCGCGAGGCGGACCCTATACTTAACCAGCAAGGCGGCGAAGGGAGGTCACCATGCGCGACAGGACCCGCGACCGCATCCAGGAGCACCCGTTGATCCCGGCCATCCTGGAGGCCGGCCTCGAGAGGGGCGAGCCCGTCTACCTGGTCGGCGGGGCGATCCGGGACCTGGCCCTCGACCTCCAGCCCGTCGACCTGGATTTCGCCACCCTGCATCCCTACGACATGGCGCTCTTCTTCGCGAAGCGGTACGGAAGCCACGTGGTGCCCCTCGGCAAGGAGGCCACGCCCACCTACCGCATCCCGCTGGACGAGCTGCGCCTGGACTGGGTGGGCCTTCACGACGGCAGCCTGGAGGCGGACCTGAACCGGCGGGACTTCACCATCAACTCCATCGCCTACGACGTGGAGGCGCGCCGCTTCCTGGACCCCACGGGAGGCTTCCACGATCTGGCGGAGGGGCGCATCCGGATGGCCTCGCCCGGCGCCTTCCTCGACGATCCGGTTCGGATCCTCAAGGCCTTCCGCATGGTGGCCCAGCTCCCGGCCTTCCGTCTCGATCCCGAGACGGAGCGGACCGCCTCCGCGCAGCGCGACGCCCTGCTCGGGGTGCCCACGGAGCGCCTCCAGCTGGAGTTGGAGCACCTCTTCGCCTCCCCCAGGGCGGGCGAGGCCGTGCGCCTCATGGCGGCCTCGGAGGTGCTCTTCGTCCTCGTGCCCGAGCTGGAGCGCCTGAAGGGACTGCAACAGAACCACTATCACCACGCCGACGTGCTGGAGCACACCCTGGTGGCCCTCGAACAGCTCGACGGCTCTCCCGCCTGGCTCCCGGAGCTGGGCCTGCCGCCCCTGGACACCGGCCAGCTCTCCCTCCTGCGCATCGCCCTGCTCTTCCACGACGCGGGCAAGGCCGACACCCGCACCGTGGACGCCGAGGGGAACGTGCACTTCTACGGCCACCCCAAGCCGTCCGCCGAGATCGCCCGTAACGTTCTGCACCGCCTTCGGTTCTCCAACGCCGAGGCGCAGGATGTCTCCGACCTCTGCCTCAACCACCTCCGGCCGCTGGCCCTCATCAAGTCCGAACCCGGCAGGACCCCCCTGAGGCGCCTGATCCATTCCATGGGCGACCTCCTGCCCCTCCTGCTGGCCCTCGCCTACGCCGACAAATCCGCCGCCAGGGGCGCCGAGATGGAATCCAACCTCGCCCAGCTTCGCGATCTCTCGCGGCAGATCATGGCCATGGCCGCCAGCGACGGCCCCGAGCTCCGCCGCCTGCCCAAACTCGTGGACGGCCTGCGCGCCATGGACCTCCTCGGCCTCCAGCGGCCAGGCCCCGAGCTGGGGCAGGCCCTCGACGCCCTCATGGAGCGCCAGGTGGACGGCGCGATCACCGACGCCCCCGCCGCCGAGGCCTTCCTCCGGGAGTGGGCGAAGCGGCCGGGGAAGAGGTAGCGGGTCGGGAGACCGGAGACGGGAGATGGGAGACACCTCCACCCGTCACCTTTACACTTAACTCTTAACTTCTCACTCCTCACTTCCCACTCCTCACTTCCCACCCCTAGCTCCCCCCCTTCCCGTCGGCGCCGTTTCCCTTTATCCTCTCCCTCTATGGACCTGCGCGACTTCCACTACGACCTGCCCCCCGAGCGCATCGCCCAGGTCCCGGCCAAGCCCCGGGACGCCTCGCGCCTGCTCGTTCTGCCTCCGGAAGGCCCCTTCCTCCACCGCGGCTTCCGCGAACTGCCGGACCTTCTGGCGCCCGGTGACCTGCTCGTCGTGAACCACAGCCGCGTGGTGCGGGCCCGCCTCCTGGGGAATCGCAGGGGGGGCGGCCGCGCCGAGGTCTTCCTCCTGCGTCCGGCCTCGCAACCGGGGGAATGGGAGGCCATGGTGAAACCCGGCAAGCGGCTCAGGCCGGGCGACACGATTCTCTTCGACGAGAAGGGCCGCGGGATCGAGCTGGTGGACCGCCTGGGCGAGGGGCGCCGCCTGGTCAGGGCCGTGGGCGCCACCATGGAGCAGCTCCTGCGCCGCTTCGGCCACGTGCCCCTTCCGCCCTACATCGCCCGCGAGGACGACCGGCGGGACGCGCGCCGCTACCAGACCGTCTACGCCCGCGAGGGCCGGTCCGTGGCCGCCCCCACCGCCGGCCTGCACTTCACCCCGCGCGTGCTCGCGGCCCTGCGGACGCGGGGGGTCGAGCTGGCCTCCATCCGCCTGGACGTGGGCCCCGGCACCTTCAAGCCGGTCACCGCGGAGCGCGTGGTGGACCACCGCATGGACTTCGAGCCCTACGCCCTCGGCGCGGAGACGGCCGCCGCCCTCAACCGCGCCCTGTCGGCCGGCCGCCGCATCGTAGCCGTGGGCACCACCGTCACGCGCACCCTGGAGGACCAGCTCCGCCGCTTCCCGCGCTTTGAGGCCGGCGAGTTCGAGACCGACCTCTTCATCCGCCCCGGCTTCGAATTCCGCGCCGTGACCGGCCTCGTCACCAATTTCCACCTCCCCGGCTCCACCCTCATCATGCTCGTCTCCGCCCTCGCCGGCCGCGAGCGCACCCTGGCCGCCTACGCCGAAGCCGTGGCCCGCGGTTACCGCTTCTACTCTTACGGCGACGCCATGCTCGTGTGGGGAAGGGCGTGAGCCGGGGACCGATTGTGGGTGACTAGAAGACCAGGGGACCAGGGAGAAAAGCGCTCCCCGCGTCTCGCCGCGGAGACCAGATCGCCCCCCGCAGGCCGCTCCCACGACAGCTCACCTTCAACCTCCATTCAACCCGCGACCTGAAACCTTCAACCCGCAACCTGCAACTATCTCTTTCCCAAATCCCGCGATTGAAATGCGGGTGGCTTCGGCTATGGTTAAGGTTCACGGGGGGGAGACATTGTCTCTTGGACGGGGAGGGCCAAGGGCTTCTCTCTCCGATTCGCAGGCCAAGCCTGACGAATCGTCGCGTTGCCCTCCGGGGCCCCGCCCCACGGGCAAAGCCCGCTGGGGCCCCACCCCACCCTCGGGGCTTCCTCCCTCGGATCAAGTCCGGGGTCGGAGGCAACCCAAATCCCTTGGCGGGTGAAGATCGCCTTCCACGGAAACTACCATCCATGAGCCTTTCGGAGCCGCTCCAATGTCCAATCGCGGGATTTGGGCTTTCTATCTCCTACCCCTTCGAAGGCCTCCCCTCGCCCTCATCACCTCATCACCTCATCACCTCATCACCTCCTAACCTCATCACCTCCTCACCGCATCCCCCGTTCGCGCTCTGGAGAGCGCTCCTACTTCCCGCCTCTTCCCCAACCGCACATTTCTCTGTGCCTCTGTGCCTCTGTGGTGATCTTCTTTTCGCCTTCCGAATTCCGCTTTCCGTTCCGTTGTGCTTCAATACGCTCATGAACCTCGCCTACCTCCACCCCATGTTCGTCCACTTCCCCGTCGCCCTCAGCCTCGTGGGCACGGGCCTCCTGGGCTGGGGCACCCTGCGCCGCCAGCCCCTCACCGTCCGCGCCGGGCTCATCGTCCTCTGCCTGGCGGCCGTTCTCTCCATCCCCACCTACATCACGGGCGAGGTGGCCCGCTCGGTGATGGAGGACCAGGCCCAGTTCATGCGCGCCCCGGCCCTGCTGGACCGCCACGAGGACCTCGGCCTCTACTCCATGGCCGCCCTCATCGCCCTGGGGATCCTTTCCGGCATCGCCCTCATCAGGAAGGAGTACGAGGGCCAGAGCCTCTGGACGATCGCCGTCCTCGCCCTCGCCGTGGCCGTCCTCGTGGCCGTCACCGCCTTCTACGGCGGGCGCCTCGTCTTCGAGGAGGGCATCGGCGTCAGCCACGTTGCCAGCGCGCCCGCCACCCCCAGCGCCGGTACACGGCCGTAGCAGCGAGACGCCAGACGCGACACGGGAGGCGCAACGAGGCGGCCGGCCTGTTCCGCCTGGACAATGGCGCGCCATCGCGACCGCTCGGCTTACTCCCACGGGAACATGGTGCGCGGGAGGACTTGTGCACCTTACTCCCGGGGGAACAGGGTGCGCCGGACGACTTGTGCGCCTTACTCCCGGGGGAACAGGGTGCGCCGGACGACTTGTGCACCTTACTCCCGGGGGAACATGGCGCGCGGGAGCGTCTGTGCACCTTACTCCCGGGAGGACATGGCGCCCCGGCCTGATCGCACGGCTTTTTCCCCTCGGAAGAAGGCCCACCCACCGAGTTTCGCTCCTTGCCCCCCGGCGTCTTTCCAAATCCCCAATCCCCATTCTTCTGGCCTCCGTGCCTCTGTGCCTCTGTGGACATCCCCTTCTCCTCTCCCCCCAAAAGAAAGAAGGCCGGCTTTCGCCGGCCCTGAAGGAATGGAGGCCCTAATCCGATGCATGAGGGTGTTTTCTTGCCCTAACCCCTCATGGGTTGCTTGGCTTACTTGCGTATTCCGGTCTTGAGGGTGCTCACCACGGAGCTGGTGACGGTGCTGCCGTCGGTGCCCAGAGCGGCCACCCTGAAATAGGTCATCTTCGTGTTCTGGATCGTGTAGCTGTAGCTGCCGCCGCCGGGGTTGATCGCGGGGGACACGGCGCTGAAGGGGCCGCCGGCGCTGCTGCTCGCCTGCACCTGGTAGGAGCTGACGCCCACCTCGGCGCTCATGGTCCAGGTCACAGTCACGGACCTCTTATAGGCGCTGGCCGTGATGGAGGCGAAGGAGATGGAGACCGGCGGGGGAGGGGGCGCGGTCACGGTGATGGTGCCCGAGCTCGTGGAGGACTGTCCGCCCACCGTGGCGGTCACGCTCCAGGCGTAGGTGCCGGCGCTGGCGTAGGTGTGGGAGGGGTTCTGGATGGAGGCCGTGCCGCCGTCGCCGAAGGTCCAGGCGTAGCTCGGCGTCCCCGAGCAGTAGCTCGCCGCCACCGAGGCCGAGAAGGCAACCGCCGTCCCCGCCACGGCGCTCGCCGGCACGCTGGCCGAGCTGGTCACCGTGCAGGGGGGCACCGTCACCGCCGTCGTGCCCGAGCTGGAGCAGCTCTCGCCGTCCTGAGTCACGACCACGCTCCAGGCGTAGGAGCCCGTCTGGGCGTAGGTGTGGGAGGGGTTCTGCTCGGTGGAGGTGGAGCCGTCGCCGAAGCTCCAGGCGAAGGCGGGCGTCCCGGTGGCGCAGTTCGTCGCGGAGACCGTGGAGGAGAACTGGGCCGCGTCGCCCAGCAGGACCGAAGAGGGCCCGGTGGCCGAGCAGGTCACCTGGCACGCCGGAGGAGCCGAACCGCCCACCAGCGTCGGCGCGCCCACGAAGGCCGTCTCGGTGAAGCCGCCCGGCGCCCCGCCGTCGAAGAGGACCGACAGCGCCACGTAGGTCACCATGCCGCTCGGCGTCTCGGGCACCTGCACCGCCGCGTGCCCCGGGTCGCTCCCGGCAGCGCCGAAGCTCACCACGCCCGCCACCGGCCAGTTTGCCGTCTTATAAGAGGTCGGCGCCGCGTTGCCCTGAAAGTAGCGCACCGCCACGCCCGTGATCAGGTTCGTCCCCGGGTCCACGTCGTAGAAGCCCTTCAGGTTCGCGATCGGCGTCCACGTCAGGTTCAGATTGGTCATCCCCCCGACCGTCGTCTGCGACACCAGCGTCAGCGCGGGGATGGGCAGAGGGGACTCGGTGTTCGCCCCCAGCGTCCCGTTACCGTTCGTGATCGCGTCGAAGTCCCAGCCAGCATAGGCGCTGGAATAGCCGGCCCTGAGGAGAATGTACTGGGCATTGCCGCCATTGGCGATGGAGTAGAGGAAGATCGTCGCTCCGCTGGAGGGCGGGCAGTCGCCCACCACGGCCGCGTCGCCCCAGTCTGACCAAACGTAGTAGCTGTTCGCGCTCCAGTCTTGCACCTGATAGATGGTCTGGAGCGCACCGCTGTTGTGCTGGGCACTCTGGCCCTGGAGCCAGAACTTGGTCATGATCGTGCCAGTTCCCGTGCCGTCGTCCAGGGTGCCCACGACGTTCATCTGGCCGCCCGTCGCCGAATTCAGAATGATCATGCTCGTGCCGCAACCAGCCCACGTTGAGGCGGGGATGAGAAAAGCAGCCAGGAAGATTCCGATCATCGTCAGGGTTTGGATTGTCCGTTTCATGGTCAGGGCCTCCTTTATCCGTCCCAGCCTCGAAGGTTCTTCGAGATCCACCCTCCTCATTGCAGAGGCCGTGCCAAGGCGTCCCCGGAATCCGGCCATGCCGCCTAAACATACCGTGCGGAAAGGCTTTGGGCCCTCTCTTGCGGCCAAATCTGATAAAGCGGACGCCCCCCGTTTATCTCAGCTTTGAGATGATTTCTTTCTTGCCCTGAGACGGAGGCCCCACCCGCCCATTGAACAGGGGGGGCGGCACGGAGGTATAGAGAGTTGGAGGCGGTCATGGACGAGTGGCTTCCTGGAGATTTCCAAGAGGACGAGATGACCCGGCGCGCCGAGGCCGCTCTCGGCGCCGTGCGCCACCGAGCTTTGCGCAGAGCGCGAGCCGTGAAAATCACCACCTGGGCCGGGGCGGCTCTCCTGCTGCTCGCCGCCGGGAGCCTTCTTGTCCCCCGCTTGGACCAGCAGGTGGCCCCGCACCGGATGGCATCGAAAGCGTCGGCGCCACTCCCCACTCAGACGGTGGCCCCGCCTTCCCGCACCCTCTCCTTATCGCCCCATCCAATAGGAGTCGCCAAGCCCAGCGCTCGAACCTCCCCCTCGCGTACCACACCTGAGGGGCCCGCGCCGGACATTTCGCTGGCGAAGAAAGACGGGGGCATCGAGCTCCAATGGAAGGGCGCACCCGACCGCGAATACGTCATCTACCGGTGCACCTCGCCGCGCTTCGACCAGTGCAATATCGCCGGCATCGTGAAGGGAAACCACTGGACGGACAGCGAAGCCAGTTCCGCTTCCCTCCTTTTCTACAGAGTGGAACCGAAAATTGGAGTCTGAAGGAGCTTTCAAGGTGGATCAAGGGGAGTTACGGCGGCCAAGCCTCCCAGCGGGGGCTGCCAGACCCTACAAGGAGAATAGGACCGTGGTCGTATACCTCACATTATACCGCCAGGGGGGCATTCGATCGGAAGTGGCGGCAAACGGAAGTACCTTGCAAGTCATACCGCTGTTCTCGGAGTCGAGGGGGCGTCTTCCCGTCAAAGCAAGCCTTGAGTTCACTGGCTCGACCCCTGACCTTGCCCTCCAAGAAGCTAAAGAGCTGACGACGAGGCTATTGGCCTCCATGAGAAGCGAAGAGCGTAGGGTTGTGACTGTAGTCCACCCCCCCCCCAGCACAGCCCGCCTTCACTTTGAGGGCTCGACCCCTGACCTTGCCCTCCAAGAAGCTGAAGAATTGACGCAAGCCCTGTTGGCCTCTATCCGCTATGAGTTGGGACAACAAGACCTTTGAGGAGGAAGCTGAAAAGCTGTCGAAAACGCAGGGGCTTGTGGCCGAAGACTGGTGGTCGAAGAGGTCAAAGGTTTCCTGCACGAGAGGACATCGGCGAAGAAACAGATCGGTGGTAACTTGGAGAGGTCAAGCGGATGACAGTCTTCATTAGTTGCAGGAGGTTGCGTATGAAGACAAAAGGCATCTTAGCGCTTGCCGCGGCTAGCATGATCCTCATCAGCACCGTTGCCGTGGGCAGCAATATGGGGTTCAAAATTGCGATACCACTTACGGCCGGTTGGGCGAATTATGTTTCCCTTCCCTACTTCAATTCCTATACCAATGCCGCTTCTCTTTTTAACGATATTCCCAACTGCGCCGCCGTTAAACGATGGGACAATTCTACCGGGTCATATCAAGCTTGGAACGGAGTAAGGGGGAACGATTTTCCTGTGGTGGAAGGAGAAGGCTATATTATAAATGTCAGTACAAACTCAACCTGGATAGTCGTTGGCTCGCATGATCCAGCGTTTCAGCAACCTCTCACAGCCGGATGGGCTAATATTGTCTCTATCCCATACAACATAACGGCTGCCACCGCCTCCGATCTTTTTAACCAAGTTCCCAATTGCGCTGCCGTTAAGCGATGGGACAACGCTAGCGGAAGCTATCAAGCCTGGAATGGCGTCAGGGGGATCAATTTCAATATCACTCCGGGAGAAGCCTTGATTATCAATGTAAGCACCGCCTCAACTTGGCAGCCGGCTCACTATTGAGGGAGGTTAAGATGCGGCGACGGCAACATTTTCCTGGCCTTCTGGTTACATTCTTCTGCTTGACCGCCTGGGGTCACACAGTTCTCGCTCAGTGTGCACAACAACCCAGTGCGCTCATCGAGAACGCCTACGGGTATCAAACTTGTACCTATGGCGCCCCCGGCACTGACATACTTACCAAATTTTGGATAGCCGGGTTGGGCGCTTCTGACAATAGCCATACCATGACAACATCACATATGATTACCGCCTCTGGACAGGCCTCAGGTAATGTTTTCCCTTACTTTGCTTGGGGGGACAGTGGAGCCTACGGCAGCGCCACCTTCGTGGCGCCACAACCCTCCGCCTGGGACACGATAAATTTGGTTCCTTGTGGACGAACGGTCTTCCTTTATTCTGTGCCAAATGGCGGGAACACACAGTATCTACTCATGAGCGTAAACGGAGATTCAAGCGGAAACTTCATGTATGATCATATCATCAACGGAAGCGCTTCTTCAGGCCACGGGCAAAACGTTTGCGCGCCAATCGCTCTCCCAGCCCTCACTATTACTAACTCGGCTACAAACTCGGATGGGTCTTATAACATTACTGTGTCCTGGCCCCAAATCACCGCGACAACTGCATCGGGTAGCCCGACCACCGATCTAAAGGGGTACTATGACACCGCGACGGGCTTGAGCAATTTGGTAAGTGGTATTGCTATATATTACTGGCATAACCCTAGTGGCACCTCTAGCCCCGTAGCACCTTCGGGTTATCTCACCTCCAATTGGACCTTGGCCGCCAGCGCCACCAACGGCACAACGGGCTTCTATAGCTGGGGAACCTCGGGGACGGACACCCAAACCTCGCTCACTGTAACCATTCCAGGTCCCATTCCGTCTGGTACGGCTAGTTTCTTGGCGGCGGCCCTTCTCTTCGACGGCTGGACGCCACCCACGGGCGGTTTTGCAATGCAAACTGATTTCATCGGCCCTCCGTCCGTCCAAGTCGGCCCCACGCCCGCGGGTGTCTTCGCGGGCTTCGACGCGAAGCTGGCGATGGGGACGGTGACGGCGACGTGGCGGAGCAACGCGGAGGGCGGGCTGGGGTTCTACCAGGTGTACGCCTCGAAGCTGGTGGGGGGGCCGTACGTGCCGATCAACGGCACGCTCACCTCGCCCATGGGTGACAGCCACGTCTACACGGCGAGCTTCCCCTTCCCGAAGGAGATCGGCAAGAGGAAGGTCTTCCTGAAGGTGAAGGCGACGGACATGGACGGCACCGAGTGGTGGACCCAGCCCGTGAAGGTGGTGCGAAGGACGGAGCCGTAACGCCGGCGCCGGCGCGAAGCGCCATCCCGAGGGGCCGCTTCGAAGCGACGCTTGGGAGGGATCTCAGGCGGAGGTCGTGCAGGATCGGCGATTGAGATCCCTTCGGGCGAGCCTTCGCAGGGGAGGCCTGTGGATGACGGGAACGAGAGGGCCGGCCGCGAGGCCGGCCTTCGGCATTGGAGGTGATGAGGTGATGAGGTGATGAGGTAAGCCGGGAACTATGTCCGGAGTCCCGCAAGGCCGCTCCGCAGTCCCGCACAGTCGCTCCGCAGTCTGGCATGGGCCACCCCGAATCGCCGTGGCGCCGCGCCCTGCCCGCCGAACAGACCCGTCATCCTGAGGGCTCCTTCGAGGGGCACCTTGCTCAGGATCCCGGTATGATCAAGACCGCGCGGTCTTTCATCGGCGGGATTCCCCCGTGTCAGAAGCCCTTCGAGGCTCGCCACGGGGCAGGCACCGTCAGGAGATCTTCGGAGAAGCCCACGGAAGGACGCGAAGGAGTCATCCTGAGGCAGTCTCCAAAGGGCTTCTGGCTCATGATCCCGCCGGGCAAGAACCGGGCGGTCTTGCAACGGCGGGATTCCGTGTAAGCAACCCTTCGAAGAAGCCCACGGAATGACGCCCATTCTCAACGGCGGGATTCCCCCGTGCCTGGAGCTCGTCGAGGAAGCCAACGGAATGAGGCGATCGGGGGCCGCTTCAGGTCATCGGGACCCGGCCCGCAAGAGCGGCCTTCACTTCTTGGAGGCTGCCTCGCCGTCGGGCGACGGCTCCCACAGGGGAGAGGCCGGTGGTCGTAGGAGCGATCGCCTGATCGCGATCGCCTTCTCTCTGCTCTGGCCGGCCACTACTGTTTTGAAAGGATGGAAGAGAGGCTCGCCCTCAGAGGAGGCAGGTCCCCCTCAATGCCGGCCCAGATTCGTTCGAGGTCCACCCCCATATAGTCATGGATGAGCACGTCCCTGAAACCTGCGACCTGTTTCCAGGGCAGCTCCGGGTGCTCTGCCTTGAAGGCGTCCGAAACGTGCTTGGCAGCTTCGCCCAAGACTTCGAAGTTTCGGATGACGGCATCCTGGATGAGTTTCGATGCCATGAACACCTCGCGGCCCTCCAAGGTGTAGGCCACGATGGTCTCGATGGATTCGCTCATATGGATGAGATAGAGGCGGTCATCCCTCATAGGGGTACAGCCTCCGCGAGAACCCTGTCCCGAATGTACCAGTGCAGGGCATTGGCGCTGACGACGTCCACCCTAGCCGCCAACAGGTCCTCCAATTCCTGAAGTAAGGCAACTTGGTCCATCAGGCTGGCGCGGGGCGAAAAGTCCACGAGAAGGTCCACGTCGCTCTCCGGCCGCGCCTCTCCCCGGGCCACCGACCCAAACACGCGCACGTTGGAGGCGCCGTGGCGCTCCGCGACGGCCAGGATTTCTTCCCGGCGCTCCGCCAGGCGTTCTGGGATGCCCATGTGGACCCTCCGTGGAGGCAATATAGGCCGGGGATCAGATCGAGCGCAAGAAGGGCGCTCAGCCGACCTTGTCCCGCGGATCCTCCGCTCAGGGGAGCACCGCTGGCCGATCGCGAACGCCTTCATGCTCACGTCGCCGTCGGGCGACGGCTCCCACAGGGGAGAGGCCGGTGGTCATGGGAGCGATCGCCTGATCGCGACCTCGTGAAAGGTCGCCGCCGGGCCCCGCCGGGGTGGCGTCATCCTGAGGGCGCCTTTGCGAAGGGCCGCACGCGGGGGGATCTCATGAGCCTGGAAATGCCTGGGCGCCGCATGAGATTCTTCCTGGGGAGCCCTCCGGGGGCGGCCCTCAGAATGACAGGGAACGGGGCATGGGCGCCATCCTGGCTCCTCTGCTCCTCTGCTCCTCCGCTCCTCCGCTCCTCCGCTCCTCGGCCCCTCCGCTCCTCAGCCCCTTCAGCCCCCTCATCCTCCGTGCTCTCCGTGCTCTCCGTGGTGAGTGCTTCTCTGCGTCCAGCGTCTCGCGCCTCACCCCTTCGGCGGGAAGACCACCCTGAGGGCCTTGGGGAGGATCTCGACGATGGCGGGCTCGGTCATCTGGCGGAGGTTGCCGTCCACGTGGATGTAGGTGGGCCGGTCCACGGCGATCTGGAGGATGTCGGTCTTGAAGGACTGGACGCCCTTGAGCATCTTCATGCGCCTGAGGAGCACCATGGGCAGGGCCACGAAGCGCTGCATGGGGCCGTAGTCCCCCAGCAGGGTCACGTCCAGTAGGCCGTCCTGGAGGTCGGCGTGGGGCGTGAGGAAGAAGCCCCCGCCGGCGCACTGGCCGTTCCCGAACTCCACCAAGACCCCCTTGCTCTTGAACTCCCAGTCGCGCGCCTTGAGGTGGAAGGAGGGGTTTTTGTAGGTGGGCAGGATCTTCATGACGACCACGAGGTAGGAGAGGATGCCCGTGAGCTTCTTGACCTTCAGGTTGTCGTGGGTGACCTGCCCGTCGAAGCCCACGCCCACGGTGTTCAGGAAGGTGTGGGGGCCGAAGCGGCCCACGTCGATGGGCTCGATCGTGCCCTCTTTGAGCGCGCGGATGGCCAGGTCGAGCTTCCGGTAGACCCCCAGCGCGCGGGCGAAGTCGTTGCCCGTCCCCTCGGGGAGCAGGGCCAGCGCGGTCTGGGTGCCGATGAGCCCTCGGCCCGTCTCGCTCACGGTTCCGTCGCCGCCCACGCAGGCCACGATGTCGTAGCCCTCCTCGGCGGCCCGCCGCGATATCTCGGCGGCGTGGTCCGGGTATTCGGTCCGCCTGAGGTCGTACTCGATGCCGAGTTCCCGCAGGCGCGCCTCGATCTTCGGCAGTGCGCGCAGCGCCTTCCCCCGGCCGGCAACGGGATTCACGACCAACAGGATCTTCGCCATCGGCCTCCCTTTTCACCACAAAGTATACAGGAAAAACGCGCAGCGGAGTCATCCTGAGGCAGACTCCAGAGGGCTTCTGGCTCAGGATCCCGCCGGGCCAAGACTCGCGCGGTCTTTGGTTCGGCGGGATTCCCTGTAAGCAACCCTTTGAAGGAGGCCACGGAATGACGCCTGTTCGCAACGGCCAGCTCCCCCGTGCCAGGAACCCCTTGGGGTCCGCCACGGGCCGGCTGTGCGAGGGGCCCCTTGAAGGCGCCCACGGAGTGACGCGCCGTGGTATCCTTCGGAAAAAGCGGAGACCAGGTATGCGACGGGGTGCCTTTGCGGCGGTGTATATCCTGACCAATGAGCGCCGCACGGTCCTGTACACCGGCGTGACTGCCGATCTCGCCAGACGGCTCTGGGAGCATCGGACGCACTGCGATCCCAAGAGCTTCGCCAGCCGGTACCATTGCACAAGGCTCGTCTTCTATGAAGTCGCGACGGATATCAGGGCGGCCATCACAAGAGAGAAGCAGATCAAGAACTGGCATAGGGCTTGGAAGATCCGTCTGGTCGAAAGCGCCAATCCGGATTGGCTGGATCTCTCCGCACGTTGGATGAAGTGATTGCCGCGTTCCCGTCATCCTGAGGGCCGCTCCAGAGCGCCGCTCGCTCAGGATCCCGCCATGCCCAGCAACCGCGCGGTCTTGTGGCGGCAGGATTCCGTGCTAGCGGGCCTTCGAGGGAGCCCACGGAATGACGCGAAATGGAAACGCGGCCCAACGAATGAAGCCTTCGGTGTCACATCCTCTCGGGGACGGGGATGCCGAGGAGCTGGTCGAGGCCCTCGCGGAGCAGACGGGCGAAGAGGGCTACGGTGAGGAGGCGGGCGGAGCGCCTGGCGGGGTCGGGCTCCTGGATGACGGGGAAGTGGTGGTAGTAGGCGTGGAAGGCCTGGGCGGCGTCGTAGAGCTGGCGGGCCACGATGTTCAGGTCGAGGGAGTCCACGGCCATCTTCACCTGGATGGGCACGCGCAGGAAGAGCGAGAGCAGGCCCCAGCCCTCCTCGTCGAAGTGCGGGGCGCACTCGGAGAGCGCGGAGGGGTCGGCGGGGTCGGGCACGGCGAGGCCCTGCTCGGCGGCCTTTCGGAGGATGTTCTCGGCCCGCACGCAGGCGTACTGGAGGTAGGGGCCGGTGTCTCCCTCGAAGGCGAGGGCCTGTTCGAGGTCGAAGGCCACCACCTGGTTTTTGTTGTACTTGACCATGTAGAAGCGCAGGGCGGCGGTGGCCAGGGCCTCGGCGCGGTGTTCCCACTGCGCCCGGTCGGTCGTCGCCAGCTCGGGCTCGCGGGTCTCGATCTCGGCGAGGGCGCGGTCCTTCATCCGGTCCAGCAGGAGGTCGGCCTGGAAGCCGAGCCCCTTCCGGCCCGACATCTCCACGAAGGGCTTGGCCAGCTCCTCCTCGGAGAGCTCGAAGTGGGCGCCCTTCTCCATCTCGGAGCGCACGAACTTGGTGGCCAGCGCCACCATCTCGTAGGCGAAGTGGACGGAGCGCTCGGCCTCCTTCTCGTGGCCCATCTGCCGGAGCCCCTCCTTCACGATCTTCTGGAGGTAGGACTGGCGCACGTCGATGACGTTGTAGACCGCACGCCCGCCCCCGCACGACGGAGCGCCGGGTTCCGAGGAGACGGCGTCGGTGCGCCAGATGGGATAGGGCGAGCCGGGGAACGGCCGGTAGTGGAAGTCCCGGCCCAGCAGGCCGAACTTCCAGAGCTGGTAGGCCATGTCCTTGCCGATGTAGGTCACGGTGCCGTTGGAGCGGACGATGACCTTGTCGGCGTCGGACATGCCCTTGAACTCCTCCGACTCCTGGAGGGCCATGACCCAGCAGCCGCGGTTCTTGTCCTCCGAGTCGGCGGGCACGCGGTGGACGGCGCCCGAGGTCTTGAGCTTCTCGAAGCAGGAGGCCCAGAAGCCGATCTTCAGGATGTCGCTCTCGTGGGGCAGGACGTCGTAGCGGATGCCGAGGCGCTCCATGGTGCAGAGGTGACAGCGGACCATCTCCTCGGCCACGAGGGCGGCCATCTCGGCCGTCTCGTTGCCGCCCTCCTCCATGAGGTGGAGCGTGTCCAGGCGCGCTGCCTTGTTCTCTTCTGACTGGGCGTACCAGGGCGCCACGCGAGCATAGAGCCCCCAACAGAAGGCATCGAAACGGCCCATGGCACCATGGAAGTAATCGTAGACCGGTGGATAAGGTAGCGCGCACGCCTGTTCAGGGATGAGTCCATCAAGCCCAAACCGCTTGAGGTTGTCGGCCGTCCAAAAGCCATACCAACTGAAGATCAAGTCCTGCAGATGGACGTAGGTACCATTCGCCGCCGTGAAGTCCCTCATCAATGCGATAAGGCTTCTGACGTCTCTTAACTTCCAACCCAGGATGCGCTGGAACCCCACGACCACGTCGGCCACCTGGACTCCGGTGTCGTCGATGTAGTTCTGGACCTCCACCTGCCGGCCGAGGTAGCGCAGGCAGCGCACGAGGGTGTCGCCGAGGACGGCGTTGCGCAGGTGGCCTACGTGGGCGGCCTTGTTGGGATTGATGTTGGTGTGCTCGACGATGATCTTGCCCTCGAGGCCCGCGGGAAGGAAGCCGCGGGAGAGCAGGCGCTCCACCGCCCAGCCCCGGTCCAGGAAGAGGTTCATGTAGCCGCCCGCGGTCCGGATCTCGCGCACGCCCGGAAGGCGGGTTCCCGCGAGGGCGCCGGCGATCTCGGCCGGCGGTCGCCGCAGGGTCTTGGCCAGCGCGAAGGCCACGGTGGTGGCCGCGTCTCCCAGCTCGGTCTTGGGCGGAAAGGTGAAGGGGATCTGGGCGGGATCGAGCGCCACTCCGAAGCGGGCCTCGATCTCGGCCGACAGGGCCTCCTGCCACGCGGATACGGCCGTCAACATGGTCGGTCCTCCCTAGGGAGGACGGCACGAGACGGCGGCGGTGACGCCAGGGGCGGTCGCCGTCGGGCGACGGCTCCCACGGACTTCCCTGATCCCTCCGCCCTGCCGCTTCCCCGTCCTCTGGTCATTCTCCCCTCTGTGCCTCTGTGGTTAAGCCGGAGCGACGCCCGTCACACGTCCTCGCTCTGCCGCTCCAGGTGGCAGGTGGCGTTCCACGCCTCGCAGTAGATCCGCCCGTTGGAGTGCCAACTGAAGGCGTTGATGGCCGTGTTGTCCTGAGTGAAGTACCGGGCGCGCTGGGGCTCTATCCTCATGAGCGCCGCCAGGATCATGCGGTTCGCCAGGCCGTGGGCCACCAGGAGTACGTCGCGGCAGCCCTCCAGAGTGGCATTCTGCTCCAGGAAGAAGGTGACCACCCGCCCGTACAGCTCCGAGACCGACTCGCCCCCGGGAATGGCCCACTCGGGGTCGTCCAGCCACGAGGCGTAGGCCTCCGGCTCATGGGTGCGCAGATCCTCGATGGCCCGGCCCTCCCACAGGCCGCAGTCAAGCTCGCGCAGGAGCGGCGAGGTGACGAGCACGGGGATGTCCAGGCGGTCGGCGAGGATCTGGCCCGTGGTTCGGGAGCGGTCGAGATCCGACGTGTAGACCCGGTCGAAGCGCCACGCCTCCCCGGCCATGGTCTCGGCGAGGGCCTCCGCCTGGCCGATGCCCTTCGGCGAGAGCGGCACGTCGACGGAGCCCTGGATCCGTTTCTCCGAGTTCCACTCCGTCTCGCCGTGGCGGACCACGATCAGGGTGCGCATCGAACCTCCGGAATCCCTCCGGGCGCGGCCGAGCACCCGCCGCCCTTCGTCCTCGGCGCGGCCTCGGGCCCCTTCCCGGTTGTCAACAACGGATCAAAAGGCTCCGGCGTTCCAGGAGGAGAGGATGTCCCGGAAGCGCTCGGCCACCTGGCGCTGGACGTCGGGGCCACCGGACTGGGCGGCGTGCTGGATGACCGTCTGGCACATGGACTGCACGGCCTCCGTGCCCTGCCCATCGCGGACTCCGTGGTCGGCCTCGGCGAAGGCCATCTGGACCACGGGCCTGCCCGCCTCGCCCAGGACGGCGAAGGCTTCGTCCCGCAGGCGCTCCAGCAGGCGGAGGAGGCGGTCCTCCACCTCGTCGGGGCCAGCGGCGGGCCGGGGGGCCGGCGCGTCCAGCACGATCAGCCCCATGGTGACCAGTCCGTACAGGAGCTTGGCGACCTCGAAGGTGGAGAGTTCGAGCCGCTCGGCGATGGTTTCGATGTCGGCCTGGCCGTCGATCTTGCTGAGGATGAGCCACTCCTGGGTGTTCAGGTTGATCTGTCCCTGCTTGCCCTCGGGGACCTGAAAGCGGGGCACCCTGTCCAGGGAGGGGATCTTCTTGGAGAGCACGCGCCACTCGTCCATCCGGCGCGCCGCTTCCATGAGGAGGTTGGTGTTGTTCTTGGTGATGGTGTGGGCGGGGGCCGCGTCACCCGGGCGGAAGTGGAAGCTGCCCTCGGACCAGGTGGAGAGGGCGTAGACGGCCTCCTCACCCGCGAGCTTTCCCAGGGAAGCGTGGACGATGCGGCCGTTTTCCAGGTAGATGGAGCCCGCCTCACCCTCTCGGTCGAGGTGGAAGCACCCGGTCTTGCCCGACACGGAGACGAGCTGGATGACGTCTGGCAGGTGCAGTTCCTTGAGTGAGCCCTGAAAGGTCATCATGAACACCCGACTCTGGGAAATGCCTTCCCGCCGAGCCCGTCCTCCCGTCTTTGACCCCGCTTCGAGTCGCCGTTCTCCCTGGAATCGATCCTAATCCGGACAGAGTAAAAGACTCTACCATAGGCGCTTGGCACCGTCAAACCGCTGCCCGGCCCGGGGGAAGTGAGGAGTGAGGAGGGCACGAGACCGCCATCGAGGACAACGGCTGCGTTTCTCGGCAGTCCTTTCCCGGCTCCTGTGCGCCGCGCCTCTCGCGTTTAGCGTCTCGCGGACCTGTCGCCCTCGGGAGAGCGCTCCTACCTCAGTCTTCTCCGTGCTCTCCGTGTCCTCCGTGGTGAATCCCTCCTCGTGCCTCGCGTCCCCCCCCTCGCATCCCGCGCCTCGCGTCCCGAGCCGCGCAGGTCACCCGTCGCACAGACAGGTCATCCTGAGGGCTGCGTCGAGGGGCACCTTGCTCAGAATCTCGTTGGATTCAAAACCGCGCAGACTCGTATCGGCGGGATCCCGTGCAGGAAGCCCTTCGATGCCGCCCACGGGATGACGCCCGAACAGAACTGGGAACAACGCGCGTCCAGCGTCCCGAAGACCTGTCGCGCTCGGGAGAGCGCTCCTGCCTCAGCCCACTCCGTGCTCTCCGTGTTCTCCGTGGTGAATCGCTCCTCGACCCTTGCGCGCTAGAAGCTCCACATGAACGAGATCCGCACCGCCTGGGGGTAGGCCGGGTTGAAGTAGTTCGTGGCGCCGTTGGTGATGCCCCGGTTGGCGAAACGCCGGTCGAGGAGGTTCGTGACCGTCCCCTGAACCGTCATGGCGCGGAAGGCGTAGCGCACGCTTAAATCCAGCGTGGAGTACCCCGGCAGGTCAGGCTGCTGGTTGAGCAGGTCGTTGTCCAGCACCTGCGGGCCGACCCAGTGGCCGTAGAGCTCCACGCTCAGGTCCGGATTGGACCAGGAGAGCCCCGCCGTGCCCGAGCCCCTGGGCACCATGGGCAGGCGGTGTCCCGCGTACGGCCCCGCCGTCACCTCGCTCTCCAGGTAGGAACCCGTGAGGTGGAAAGCGAAGCCCGCCGGCAGGGGGATGTGCGCCTCCGCCTCGACGCCCTTGCGGGTGGAGCGCCCCACGTTCATGTTCTCGCCGATGAAGAGCTTGGGATGGGTGAGCACGTAGACCACCTCGTCGGTCATGTGCATGCGGAAGCCCGTCACGCTGAAGCGCCATCCCTCTTTTAGGTAGCGCCATCCCCCCTCCCAATCCCCCGCCCGGGTGGAGCGCAGGCCGGGATTGGAGTAGAAGCCCGGGTATGCGAAGAGCTCCACGACGGAGGGGATGCGGTAGCCCTCCGAGTAAGTCAGGAAGAGGGAGGACCACGGCCCCGTGTGCCAGAGCAGGCCCGAGCGCCAGGTGGATTCCCTGAAGACCCGCTCCTCGTCGTTCCGGGCGCTGAAGAGGTCCGAATAGCCGTAGGCGCTGCGGTCGGTCCTCGCGCCCACGACGAGGTGCAGATCGCCCCAGCCCAGGTCGCCCTGGAGATAGGCGCCCGAGTTGTGCTGGCTCAGGTCGCTCCGGCTCGCCGGGCGCTTGTTCTGCCCGTAGATGTCGGTATAGAAGCCGTCGGCGCTCACGGTTCCCGAGGAGAGGTCCGCGCCGCCGGAGGCGGAGAAGCTCCAGCGCCCCCGCTTCCAGGTGCGGCTCGCGTCGGTGAGAACGCCCTGGAGATCCTCCTGATCCGACCCCAGGAAGCCGGAGCCGTAGCGGCCGGTGGTGAGCGTGTCGCGGTCCTGGCGGCGTCCGTAGGCCTGGGCCGAGAAGGTCCAGCCGCTGGCGGGGGTAAAGGCGTAGCGGAGGCTGGCCAGGTATTCCCGGCCGCGGGTCCCGTCGTAGCGGTTGTAGGGGTCCTGACGGGGATTCCGGGCCATCTCCTGGGCCGTCAGCGAGCCGGGATCGCTGATGGCCCCTCCGGAGTACTTCACGAGGAGGGCGAGCTGGTTGGAGCTGTCCGGGGTGTAGCTCAGGCGCACCAGCCCGTCGTCCAGCCGGTAGCCGTCGTTCTCGCGCCAGCCCTTGGCGTGCCTCTGGGTCGCGGTGGTGTAGAACTCCCAGGGGCCGAAGCTGCCGGAGGCGTGGGTCCTCGCCTCCCGCTGGCCGAAGGAGCCGGCCTCCGCCTTGAGGTCGAGCCGCGGGATGCCCGGGTCCCGCCTCGTCACGATGTTCACGACTCCCGCCAGGGCGCCCCCGCCGTAGAGCGGTCCGGAGGCGCCCGGGTAGATCTCGATGCGCTCCACGTCCTCGAGGGGGATGAGGTCCCAGCGGACGCTGTTGTCCTGAATGTCGTTCAGGCGGACGCCGTCCAGAAAGACGGCCATGCTCGCGCCGTCGGGGAAGCCGCGAAGGTCCGCGCTGCTCTCCACGGGATTGCCGGTGATGTTGTGCAGGACCACGCCCGGAAGGCTCTCCAGGACCTGCTGGACGGTCGTCGCCCCCATCTTCTGGATGGCCTCTCGGGTGATGACCGTGACGCCCGCCGCCGTGTTCAGAATCTGCCGCTCCTCCACGGGTATGCGTTCTCCGAAGACGGTGACGACCGTGCCGTAGTTCTCCAGGAGCTTCTGGGCGTCCTGGGCGGCCACGGGGCTGACCATGGCCGCCGCGAGGAGGGTGCACGTCACCGCGATTCTGGCTCTCATCCTTCGTCTCCCATCATCAAAGGGTGCGGACCGCGCCCGGCCCCGTCCGCATCTCCACTGGCCCCGGCCGGGGGCCGCTTTCCACGCAAAGACGCATCCTCGCACCGGCCCGATCTGGCCGTCATCGTCCGTCGGGCCCCGCCGGCCCGCCCTCCTCGCCTTCGCCCGCACCCGGCGTCTGTGACGCCGGCCTCTCCCCACGAGGATCGGGAAACCAGCAGAGGGTCCCCGAAAGCTCCACGGGCCTGAAGGCGACGCCGAAGGCCTGGCGCAGCAGCCGGCCCTGCTCCTCGGCTCCCTCCGGCATCGGCTTCACGACCCCCTCGCCGTTGAGCAGCACGAGCCTCTGCCCGAAGAGGCGCGAGAGGTTCACGTCGTGCGTGGCCAGGAGGACCGAGCGCCCCTGGGCGGCCAGTTCGGAGAGGCTCCGGAAGAGAACCATCTGATTGGCCAGGTCCAGGTGGCTCGCAGGCTCGTCCAGCACGAGGTTCCGGGTGTCCTGAACCAGGGCCCGGGCGAGGGAGACCTTCTGAGCCTCGCCGCCGCTCAGGCTGTCGGCCCTCCGCTCCCAGACCGGGGCCAGGCCCAGCCTCCTCCGAACCTCCTCCAGCCGGACGGCCAGCGGCCTGGGGGCCGGGGGCTGCTCGCGGTGGGGGTAGTCGCCCAGCTCCACGATCTCGCTCACCCGCCACTCCTCCGGGGTCTTGGGGCTCTGGGCCACGTAGGCGAGTTGCTTGGCCCTCGCGACCCGCGACCAGCTCTCGACGGGCCGTCCCTCCAGGAGGGCCTCTCCCTCCGAAGGGGCCAGAAGGCCCGCGGCGATGCGCAGGAGGGTGCTCTTCCCAGCTCCGTTGGGACCCGCCAGGGCCACCACCTCCCCCGGCCGGATCTCGAGGTCGGCGCCTCTCAACAGCCGATGCGCTCCCGGATAGGCGAAGTGGACCTTTCTCAGCTCGATCACGGCAGCTCCCTCCGGCTGGAGCGGACGAGCAGGACCAGGAAGACGGGAGCCCCCACGAGGCTGGTGTAGACGCCGACCGGCGCCAGCCAGGAGCCTCCGACGAGCTTCCCCGCAGTGAGCGCCGCCAGGAGAAAGGCGGCGCCGAGCAGGAAGGAGGCGGGCACCAGGACGCGGTGGCGGCGGCCGGCGGTCAGGCGGGCCAGGTGCGGCACCACGAGCCCCACGAAGCCGAGCATGCCGCAGAGCGTGACCGCCGCGGCCGCCAGAACGGTGGCCAGCAGGAGGGCCTCGCGGCGCACCCGCCCCACCTCCAGCCCCGTGGCGCGCGCCTCGTCGTCCGAGAGGAGCAGCAGGTCCAGCCCCCTTCCCCTGGGCATGAACCGGGCCAGCGTGTAGAGGCAGGGAATGCCCAGCAGGAGAGGAATGGCCGTCGGCGGGGTGGGGATGAAGCCGACGAGGAACGTCGTCACGTAGGCCAGCTGCTCGGGCGAGAGCCATACGGTGAGCATCCGCGCGCCCGCCGCGAAGGCCGTGTTGGCCACGACGCCGCCCAGCAGGAGGGTCTCCGGCTTGCCGCCGGCCAGCTTCATGAGGCCCGCCAGCGTGAGCAGGCCGCCCACCAGGGCGGCGGCCCCACGCAGCGCCATGCCCCCGCCCGCCGCGGCCGTGCCGAGGAAGAGCGTCGCCCCCACGGCGGCGAAGGTCGATCCTCCCGCCACGCCCAGCACGTAAGGGTCCGCGAGCGGGTTCCGGAGCACCAGCTGGAACAGGAGGCCGGACAGGCCCAGCCCGCCTCCCACGATGAGCGCGGTGAGCGCCTCCGGCAGGCGGACCGACCAGAGGATCCGCGCGGCCAGACCCCCGGTCGTCTCGGGAAGCCCCAGGGTCATGGCGGCGGCG
Source organism: Acidobacteriota bacterium (assembly GCA_021778515.1). Classification (GTDB taxonomy): domain Bacteria; phylum Acidobacteriota; class UBA4820; order UBA4820; family DSQY01; genus DTPS01. The sequence continues at coordinate 32,509 of JAJYCJ010000010.1, read as the reverse complement.
AAGGTCCCCGCCGCGCAGGCGGCGGCCAAGCCCAGGGCCCAGCGCTCGCGGGCCCTCACGGCGCCACTCCCCGACGGGCCGCGGCCAGCGCCTCGATGGCCTCCACGGTTCGAGGCCCCGGGCGCACGAGGAGGTCGGCCGGCACCCAGACCTCGCGGACGGGCTTGCCCTCCAGCTTTCGCAGCCGCGCCGCGAAGGCGTTCCCGAGGTCGGTGGGGATCTCTCCCTGGGGCATGATCAAGACCTCCGGCTCCGCCTCGGCCACCCGCTCCACGGAGAGGGCCGGATAACTCTCAGCCACGGCGCCGAGCGCGTTCTCGTACCCGGCCGCCTGGAGCACGCCGTCCAGAAAGGAGCCTCGCCCGGCGGCCACCAGCGGATCCAGCCCCACGATGACGACGGCACTCAGCCTCGGTTCACCGACCGCCGGGGAGGAAGCGCTCACGCGCGACCGAAGGGCGTGCACCAGCTCTCCGGCCTCCCTCCCGTGGCCGGTTCGCGTTCCCACGTCCATCATGCACCGCCAGAGATCGTTCAGGTTCCGCATGGGGTAGACCAGGACCGGCACGCCCAGCCGCCTCACCGTGGCCAGGACCTCGGGGCTCTGCATCCCTTCCACCGTGAAGCAGGCCCGGGGATGCAGGGAGAGAATCGCCTCCACGTCCACCCGGTCCCAGGAGGCCACCGCGGGAAGCGCGCGCGCCTCGGGCGGATAGCTCGCCGGAGCGCAGACGCCGGCCACCTTCCCGCCGGCCCCCACCGCGAAGAGGATCTCCGTCATGCTGGGCGACAGGCTGACCCAGCGGCCGTGCACCGCCGCCTTGGCGGCGGAGTGGCCGCTGCCGCAACTCGCGAGGAAAGGCAAACAGAGCACCGCGAAGGAGGCGAGGAGGAGGAGCCCCGCCGGGGAGGCGGCGCGAAACCGGGCGGGCCCAAGCGGCCGCCGCCGGGCCGCGGAGCTGGAGATGGGTGCCTTAAAAAGCCGAATGCGCCTCACGAAAACCTCCGATGAACCGGGGCTTCCGGGGGCGCACGGTTCGGTTCCCCTCCCACGAGGGGCCACCCAATCGGGCATCCTCAGGCAGGTCTCCTGGCTTGCGGGTCATCCTACCGACGGCGCCTTCCCACCTCTCTTGCCGAGGCAGTGGCTCATCGCCGCTTTCGTCGCCGCTCACAGTGGCGGGGCCGCGGCCGAATTTCACGGCCTTCCCTTTTCACCCCGGTCGGGGCACCTTGGATGGCTGCGGAAAAAGCCTACTCGCTCTCCTCCTCGAACTCGTTCTTGAGGCTGAGCCTCATGCAGGCGGCGGCGTGCATCTGGAGGGCCGCCTTCTTGGCTTCCTGAAGCTGGGCGAGCCGCTCCTTCACCTTGGCCAGCTCCTCTTCGATGGAGGAATCGATCTCCTTGATCTCTTCCTTGGTCTGCCTATGGGCGTCTTCGTAGAACTTCTTCTGCTTGTCGGTGAGAGTGGTCGCCACAGCCGCCTCCTTCTCCCTACTGGCCGATCTTGAACACCACCGGATAGGTAATGGCCGTCTTCACGGGAACGCCGTCTTTGATCGCGGGGGAATAACGGGATTTCAGGGCCGCCTTCACGCACTCCTCGTCCAGCCCGTAGTCCGGCTTCGGGCCGCGGACCACCTGAGCGCTGGTCACCTTGCCCGTTTCGTCGATCTCTGCCTGAACGTAGATGGTGCCCTGCACCCGGTTGGCGCGGGCCAAGGAGGTGTACTGCGCCTGGACCGAATTGATGATCCGCGGCTTCATATCCACCGCCCAGAGCTGCACGAAGTCGCCGGTTTTGACCTTGCTGGCCGAGGCCGCCTGGGTCTTGGCCGCCTCCTGCGCCTTCTGGGCGGCTTCGGCGGCCTTCTGAGCGGCCTGCTCCTGTTCCGCCTTCTTGGCGGCCTCGGCGGCCTGCGCCGCCTCCGCCGTCTTGGCCTGGTTGACCTGGTCCCTCACCTGGTTGACGAGGGGCAGCGCCTTCTGGCCGCCCTCCTGGACCGCCTGGTACTCCTCGACGGTCTTGGCCCGCCTCAGCGAATCCGACAGGTTCGCGTCGCTCCTCTTGAGGGAATCCAGCGAGGCCGAGGCGTACTTGCCGGCATCGCCCTTCTCCAGCGCGGCGATCCCATTGGCGAGCTCGCCGAGGGTCCTCGTGGCCGACCGCTTCGCGCTGGCGAGCTGGGCGTCCGTCGCGGGAGGAGCGGCGGCCGGCGGCGGCGTCGGCTTGGGCGCCTCGATGACCGGCGGCGGAGCCTCCACCGGCTTGGCCGCCGTTTCCGCCGAGGTGGCCGCGGCGGCGGGAGCAGGGGAAGGCGGAGTCGCCTCCGCGGGCTTCTTCTTCCCCGTCATCACGAAGACGGCCACCACCACGACGACCAGCAGGGCAGCCGCGATGCCGCCGAAGAGGAGCAGGTTTTTCTTTCCGCCCTCCGATTTCTCTGCCACCATGCTGCCGAACATCTCGGGCGCCCGCTCCTCCTGCTTGGGGACGGGAGGCGGAGTTGGAGGCGGCGGCGGGGGCGGAGCCGGCTTGGGCGCCGGGGCCGGTTCGGGAGGCTTGGGGGCGGCCGGCTTGGCGGCCTCCGGCGGAGCCGGCGGCTCGGCGGACTTGGCCCGATCCCTCTTTCCGGGCGCGTACTTCCCACGCTCGGACTTGGGCGCCTTGGCCCTGGCGGCGGCCTCGGCCTTCTCGGCGGCCTCGGCACCTGTGTCGGCGGCCGCTTCGGCGGGCTCCTCCGGCTCCCTCTTGAGGACCTCCAGGATCTCGCGCCTATAGACCTCCGGGAAAATATCGGTGAGGAAGGCCGCCGCGTCGTAGGCGGAGGGCAACGTCTCCCACTCGCCGTAGGCGAACTTCTCGAGTTCGGCCTGCATCGCCTTGCAGTCCCGGTAGCGGCGCTCGGGGTCACGCTGGAGGGCCCTGAGGATGATCCGCTGGAGGGCATCGGGGACCTCCGGGCGGCTCTCCTTGGGCGGCACCACCTTGGCTTCCCGGACCTTCTCCAGGATGGACATCTCCGAATCGCCGTAGAAGAGCTTCCTTCCCGTGAGCATCTCGGACATCACGGTGCCCAGGGAGAAGATGTCCCCGCGCCGGTCTACGGTCTTGCCCCAGGCCTGCTCGGGCGACATATAGAGCAGCTTGCCCTTGAGGGCCCCGGAGACCGTGTGGCTGGCCTTGGAGGCGGCCTTGGCGATGCCGAAGTCCACGAGCTTCACCTCTCCGCTCGTGGAGATGATGATGTTCTGGGGAGAGACGTCGCGGTGCACGAGGTCCATGGCCTTGCCGTCCATGTCCCTCGCCTGGTGGGCGTACTGGAGGGCCGAGCAGACCTTCTGGGCGATGAAGGTGGCCACGCGGATGGGCATGAGGCGCTTGCGCTCCTCGATCTCCCTCATGATGGCCCGCAGGTCCTTGCCCTCCACGTACTCCATGGCGATGAAATAGGAGTCTTCCAGCTTGCCCAGGTCGTAGATGTGACCGATGTTGGGATGGTTCAGCTGGGCCGCCAGCTTGGCTTCGTCGATGAACATGGTGACGAATTCCTGGTTGGCGGCCAGGTGCGGCAGGATGCGCTTGATGGCCACGATCCGCTTGAATCCTTCCAGTCCGTTCTGGCGGGCCTTGAAGAGCTCGGCCATCCCGCCGACGGCGATTCTGTCTATGAGGATGTATTGGCCGTAGGGGATCCCCTCCTCGCCGACGCCTGCCTTCTCTTTCGGCGCCTGGGGCTCGGCCGCCTTGGGCGCCTCCGGAGCGGGCGCGGGGGGCTGGGGCGCCTCGGCCTTCGGCGGGGCCGCCGCGGGGGGCTGCGGAGCCTCCGGCTGGGCCTGGGGCGGCGGGACGACGGGCGCCGGAGCAGGCGCCGCCTCCTCCTTGGGAGGTTCGGGAGCGGGTGCCGGAGCCGCCGGAGCGGCCTTGGCCTCGACGGGCGCCGGAGCGGGCGCCGCGGGCGCGGCGGGGCGGTGGCCGTCCCTGGCGCCGAGCTTCACGCCGGAGAGGGTCTCCTCCAGCTTCCGGTTGAGGTCGGACTGGCTCCTGGCGTTCATCCGGCGGACCGCCGTATCTTCGCCCCTCGGAGCGGCCAGCAGGCGCTCTCCGAGGGCCGCGTTCACGTCCACCACGGGCATCCTTCGCGGCGCCTCCTGGGCGGGGCTGGCCTGCACGGGCGGAGGCGGGGGCGCGGGAGGCGGGGGCGCGGCCGGGGTTCCGGCGGCCGGGGGCGCCTCGGCCGCAGGGGGCTGCGAAGCCTGGCCCGGCTCGATCACATCGTGAATTACCTCCCCGAAGAGCTCCTCCGACGTGACTCCCTGTTCGACCGCCTGCGGAGCCTCGCGAGGTGGGGCGGCGGGCGGAGGCGGAGGCGGAGGTTCGAGGGAGGGAATATCGGCGATGGGGACCGTCTCTTCCACCGACGGCTTTCTGGTCTTCTTCAAGCCCAGGTTGATGCCCGAGAGCGTGTCCTCGAGGGTCTTGTCCACGTCGAAGCCGGCGCCGCCCTTCGGCTTGGAGGCCTTGGGAGGGCTCGGCATGGCCAGATCGGGCAGGCCGGGTCCCTTGGCGGCGGGCGCGGGGACCGCGGGCTTTTTGTCGAGCAGATCCCGCAGCACGCCCTGGAGGGTCTCCGGCGAGATGGGATCCTCCAGATACTCGGCGGCGCCGTAGATCTTCATGGCGTCGTTGCGGTACTTCCTGCTCTTGTAGATGCTGCAGTGCATGACGATGGGGACGCGGCGGGAACCGGAGCGTTCGACCATCTCCTGGCAGACCTGGAAACCGTGCTTCTTGGGCAGCATGGTCCGGAGGAAGACCAGGTCAGGATGGAAGCTGTCGAAGACCTCGAGGGCGGCGAAGCCGTCCTGCGCGGTGGCTACCTCGAACTGGTCCGCCGGCAGCTGCGATTGCAGGCGGTCCAGAAGCTTCGGCTCGTAATCGACGATGAGAACCCGTTTCTTCGTCATGCCTCCCCTTCTCCCCAGAGAAGCCTATGATGCAGGTGGGCCAATGGTAGCACCCCGGCATGGGGCTGTCAACGCCGCTGATGATTCAGGGGCCAGGCGTGGCGGGCACTCCCTTAGCGCCCGACTCCACCGAGCATGCGCCGCATGCCCTTCAAACCGGCCTTCCTGAACTGGAGCATCATCTTGCGCATGGTCAGGTACTGCTTGAGGACCTGGTTGACCTCGGACACGGCGACCCCCGCCCCCAGCGCGATGCGCTTTCGCCGGCTTCCGTTGATGACCTGGTGGTGGTCCCGCTCGTAGGCGGTCATGCTGTCGAGGATGGCCTCCACCCGCCTGAGGCGCCTCTCGTCGATCTGCGAGGGGTCCACGCCGCGCATGGCGCCCAGGCCGGGGATCATGCCGAGCACCTGTTCGAGGGGGCCCATCTTGCGCATCTGCCTGAGCTGGGATCGGAAGTCCTCCAGCGTGAACTCGGCCTTCTTGAGGCGGCGGGCCATCTCCTCCGCCTCCTTGGCGTCCACGGTGGACTGCGCCTTCTCGATGAGGCTCAGCACGTCCCCCATGCCCAGGATGCGCGAGGCCATGCGGTCCGGGTAAAAGGCCTCCAGGGCGTCGTACTTCTCGCCCACGCCGACGAACTTCACGGGGAGCCCCGTGACCGCCTTGACTGAGAGGATGGCTCCCCCTCTGGCGTCGCCGTCGGCCTTGCTGAGGATGACCCCCGTCAGGTCCACCTTCTCGTGGAAGGCCTTCACCGTCGCCATGGCGCTCTGGCCCGCCATGGCATCGGCCACGTAGAGGCTCTCGTGGGGCGCGACCGCCCGGACGATCTGGGCCAGCTCCTCCATGAGCACCTCGTCGATGTTGAGGCGGCCGGCCGTGTCGATGATCACCCTGTGGCTGCCCTTGCGCCTCGCTTCCGCGACGGCCTTCTTGCAGATGGCCACGGGGCCGTCTCCCGGCTCCGGCTGGAAGATCTCGGCCCCCACGGCCTTCCCGACCGTTTCGAGCTGCTGCCTTGCGGCGGGGCGGTAGACGTCCGCCGGGACGAGCAGGCAGGGATGGCCGTCCGCCAGGAAGTGCCGCGCGAGCTTGCCCGCGGTGGTGGTCTTTCCGGATCCCTGGAGGCCCACCAGCATGAGGATGCCCGGCGGCATGTCGGGGAACTTGAGGCGGGCCGAACCCTCGCCCAGCACGCGCTGCAGCTCGTCGTAGAGGATCTTGATGAAGTGCTGGTCGGGGGACAGGCTCTGGAGGACCTCCTCGCCCAGGGCCCTGGTCTTCACGCCCTCCAGGAGGTCCCGCACCACCGAGACGTGGACGTCCGCCTCCAGGAGCGCGAGGCGGACGGACCGGAGCCCCTCCTGGATGTTTCCCTCGGTGATCTTCCCCTGGCCGCGCAGGCCTCGGATGGCGCCCTGGATGCGATCGGTCAATCGCTCGAACATCACGCCGCCTTCTTCTGCTGGGTCAAGCTCTGAAGGATCTGCTCGGCCTTCTGGAGCTGCACGTCCATGGGGATCATGGCCCTGTAGCCGGCCGCCTGGCCCTCGAGCATGGTCATGGCCTCGCGGCCCAGGGCGCAGCGGACGTAGGCCTCGCTGGCCTTCCACTCGTCGGGCGTGTAGGTGATCTTCTGCTGGGCGAGGTAGGCCTTGAAGGCGTCCAGCATCTCGGGAGACTCGGCCCGCGCCGCGTCCAGGTGCCCCTGCTCGGCCTCCTTGGCGGCGAACTCCAGGAAGGCCCTCTGCCTCTCGAGGCGCTGGGCCAGGGCCGGAATCTCCATGGCCTCCACCTTGACGTCGGGCGCGATGCCGCCGCCGCCGTAGACGGGGCGGCCGTTGTCGGTGTGCGCCTCCGGCTTGGGCTCGACGGGCTCGTCCACCCCCTTGGGCTGCTCGTCGGGGAAGTAGTAGGCGTCGTAGGAGTGGCTGTAGTCACGCTGGATCAGCCTCCCGGAGGGCGTGTAGTACCGCGCCGTGGTGATGGCCACCGCGCCGTCGTTGTCCAGCGGTGTCAGCGTCTGCACGAGCCCCTTGCCCCAGGAGCGCACGCCCACCACCTCGGCCCTGTCGTGGTCCTGCAGGGCGCCGGTCACGATCTCCGAGGCGCTGGCCGACCCCAGGTCGATGAGCACCACCATGGGGATCTTGGAGTAGGCGCCGTCCTTGTAGGCCACGTAGCGCCGGACGACCCCGGCGTAGCGGCCCCGGATGCTCACCACCTCCTGGCCCCGCGAGAGGAACATGGAGGCCACGTCCACGGCCGCCTTCAGCGCCCCTCCCGGATTGTCCCTAAGGTCCAGGATGAGAGAGGTCATCCCCTCATCCCTCAGGCGGTCCAGGTTCTCCGCCAGCTCGTCGGCCGTGGTCTGGCCGAAGGTGTTGATCTTCACGTAGCCCTCGCCGTCCTTCAGCATGAAGGCGTAGGGCACGGTGTGCTTGGGGATGGGCGCCCGCTTGAGGGTCATCACCTCGGGCGGCGCCGACCCCCGGCCCACCTTGATGGTCACGAGGGTCCCGTCGGGGCCCTTGAGCTTTCGCACCGCGTCTCGGCTGCTCATCTTGTCGGTGGGCTGGCCGTCCACCTCGAGGATCACGTCGCCCGCCCGGATGCCGGCCCGCCAGGCCGGGGTGTCGGGGATGGGGTTCACCACCAGGAGGGGGGAGGTGGCGCTCGGCTTGGCCACCAGCATGCCGAGCCCCGAGAACTTACCCTCCTGGTCCTCCATGAGATCCCTGAAGGTCTGGGGCGAGTAATAGTTGCTGTGCGGGTCGAGGCTGTGGAGCATGCCGTCCAGGGAATCGCTGAGGAGATCCTGCCCCGGCGGCTTCTCGTAGCCGCGGGTCTCGACCAGGTCGGCCACTTGCAGGTACAGGTTCTCGGCGGCCTTGGCCTGGTCGCCGCCGCCCGGGCGCAGATCCTGGCTCGGCCAGTCACCGGCCATGCCCAGGGCGATCAGGAACAATATCATCAGCAGAGCGGCTCGACGCACCATGGCAGTCCATAGTAAGTCCTTCCCTCCCCGTTGTCCAGCCGTCGGGCGCAACCGAGGCGGGCCGGCTCACAGGGGCCTTGAGAAATGCCTCGCACGGCGGTAGCATGGGAGTGCCTTCGGGAGAAAAACGATGCGGGGTTTGGGGACCCTGATGGTCCTGTGCCTGGTTGGATGGCCGGCGACACAGCGCCTCAACGCCGGCCTGCCCCTGGGAGCAGCGGCGCAGGAGCTTCCGCCCGCCGCCGCCGCGGCTCTCCGTTCGGAGGCCCTTCGGAGGTCGGCCGCGCGGGTGGATGGGGGGACCATCCTCCTGCGATCCGGCGCCTTCGATCCGCTCACCTCGGCCAAGCCCCGCGCGAGGATTCGCCCGGCGTCGCCGCCGGCCGGGCCGCGGGCCGTCTACCTCGTGCAGTTCCGCCGGCAGATCCGCCTGTCCGACCTGAAGGCCGTCGAGCGCCCCGGCCTCCGGTTCCTGGACCGCATTTCCTCGAACGCCTGCCTGGCCCGAGCGGACGCCTCCGGCCTCTCGGTGCTGGAGGCCATGCCCGAGCTTCGCTGGATCGGCCCCTACCTCCCCGACGAGAAGATATCGCCCGCGCTGACGGTCTCGTGGGAACGGGCGCCGTTTCTCTCCGTCCGCCTCTTCCCGGGCGAGGACCCGTGGGAGGCGCTGGGGCGGCTGCGCTCCGCCTTCCCCGATCTGGCCGGCGCGCAGGTCCTGGGCTCCTCTGAGGATGGGGCCTTGCTTCGGTTCCTCCCTCCGTCCGCCGTGCTGCCGGCCGTGGTGGCGGCGGCGGCCGGGGACGCGGCCGTGTGGAGCGTGGACCCTTGGCTTCCGCCCCATGTCAGGAACGACGACTCCATCTGGGTGGTGCAGAGCTTCGACACGGCGAACCGGACCGCCTATGCGCTCTCGGCCACCCTCTGGAACCAGGGCCTCACCGGCACGGGGCAGATCGCCGCCGTGGCCGACTCGGGCCTGGACAGCGACGAGTGCTTCTTCATCTATGGCCCCGAAGGGGTCACCGAGGCCCAGTCGCCCCTTCCCCCGGCGGCCGGCCCCCTGGACCTCACGCGCAAGGTGGTGGGCTACGACGTCCTGCCCGGGGCCACGCCCTACGACGGACTCGCCTTCTTCAACCACGGGACCCACACCACCGGCAGCGTGGCCGGGGACAACTACGCCACGCCCTCCACCCCGACCTCGGGAGGCCACGACTTCGGCGACGGCATGGCGCCGAATGCCAAGATCTTCTTCCAGGACGCGGGCAACGAGGGGTCGGGCACCCTCGCCGGGCTGGCCACGGACAACCAGATCATCTACCAGCAGGCCTTCAACGCGGGTGCGCGCATCCATTCCGACTCGTGGGGCTCCGACACCGCCGGAATCTACACCGACGACTGCCTCTGGGTGGACCGGTTCCTCTATCGCCACGAGGAGTTCCAGCTCTTCTTCGCCTGCGGGAACGCCGGCCCGGAGACCGGGACCGTGGGCTCTCCCGCGGCCGCCAAGGACTGCATCACCGTGGGAGCCGTGACCAACGGCGATTACGGCGCCGACGCCGTGACCGGCTTCTCCTCCCGAGGCCCCACCCTGGACGGCCGCATGAAGCCCGACCTCTGCGCGCCCGGCCAGGTGATCAACTCGGCGCTCGGGGACGACTCCCACTCCTCCATGAACTGCGGCACCACGATCATGAGCGGCACCTCCATGGCTGCGCCCACGGCCGCCGGCGCAGCCCTCCTCCTGCGCCAGTACTTCACCGACGGCTTCTACCCTTCGGGCCTCCGCAACCCGGCGGACTCCCTCACTCCCAGCGGGGCCCTGATCAAGGCCGCCCTCGTCAACGGCGCCATGGACGTGGCCGCGCCGGACATCCCCAACGAGAGCGAAGGCTGGGGCCGGGTGCGGCTGGACGCCGTCTGCGCCTTCGCCTCACCCCGCCGAGGCCCCCGCAGGCTCAGGGTCTGGGACAAGAGGAACGGGGCCGGCCTCGCCACGGGGGAGGAGGACCGGTTCGCAGTGGGGCTCTCCTCGGGCACGCCCCTGAAGGTGACGCTCGCCTGGACCGACCCCGAAGCCTCCCCGGTCTCGGGGCCGGCGCTGGTCAACGACCTGGACCTGGAGGTCACCGGTCCCGACGGCGTGCGCTACCTGGGCAACGTCTTCTCGGAGGGCGCCTCCGTCCCCGGCGGAACACCCGACGCCCTCAACACCGTGGAGGAGGTGCTGGTTCCGGCGCCCTCGGCCGGAACCTGGACCGTCGCCGTGCGCGGGGCCTCCGTTCCCGGCACCCCCTCCGAAGCCGGCTCGGACCGCCAGGGCTACGCGCTCGTGGCGACCTACGCCGACTGCCAGGATGCCCCCGAGCCCCCCGTCTCCCTCACCGCCACGGATGCCGGGGAGGGAGCCATCGCTCTCTCGTGGCCCGCCACGGGCGCGCCCCGCTACCGCATCGAACGGGCCTGCGGAGACTCCCCAGCCGAGGCCGGCTCTTTCCACTTCCTCGCCGAGACCGACGGTTCGAGCTTTCGCGACACCCTGGTGCAGGGCGGATTCGGCTACGGCTATCGGGTGCGCGCGCAGGACGGTTGCGGGGAGGGGCCCGCCTCGCCCTGCGCTTTCGCGGCCTTTGCGGGCAACTGCACCCTCGCCCCCACCTTCGACGGCGTGCGGACGGCCGACGGCAGCCCCTCCGGTCCCACCTGCTCCGTGGTGCTCTCCTGGCTGCCCGGAGCCTCCAGTTGCCCCCTCGCCCCGGGCGTGGCCTACAACGTCTACCGCGGGAGCGACCCCTACTTCACCCCCTCGGCGGTCAGCCGGGTCGCCAGCGGCCTGACTGGCACCACCTTCACGGACTCCACCGTGCTCTCCGGCATCACCTATTACTACGTGGTGCGGGCGGAGGATGGGACGAGGCTGAACGGCGGCCCCGCCAACGGCGGCAACGAGGAGGCCAACGCGCGGTGGCTGAGCGTGACCCCCACCGCGGGGACCTTCTCGCCGGGCACCTGGACGGACGACGGCGGCGATACCGCGGCGCTCCTGCGCGCCGAGCCGCCCTGGACCGTGACCCGCCAGGACAACCACACCGCGTCAGGAGGCCTCTGCTACCGGAGCGCGCAGGACGGCCGGACCTACCCGGCCAACCTCTGCGCCTCCCTGACCACGCCCGAGCTTCCGCTGCAGGAGGGGACGCCCCAATTGACCTACTGGGCCAGGTACAACCTGGAGGTCGACTACGACGGCGTGGTGGTGGAGATCTCGGCCGACGCCGGTTCCACGTGGCAGACCCTCGTGCCCGCGGGCGGCTACCCCGGGACCCTCTCCCTCACGGAAGACCCGCCCATCAACGCCTGCGCCTACCCCGCCTCCCAGGGATGTTTCACCGGTCCCGCCGGGAACGCCTGCCTCACGCCGTGGACCCCGTACACCCAGGACCTCTCCCCGTACGCGGGCCGGCGGGTCCGCATCCGGTGGCGGCTTACCACCGATCCGGGAGCGGAGTTCGACGGCTTCGAGCTGGACGACCTCGAGATCACCGGCGCTGGAGTTCCCGATCCGTGCAAGGGCACCTCGGACGAGCCCCCCCAGGTGACGGTCTCGACGCCCCAGGCTGGAGCCAGCGTCCACGGGACGGTCCGTCTCGCCGCCGCGGCGACCGACGACCGGGGCGTGTCCGAGGTCACCTTCCTCGTGGACGGCACGCCGGTAGGCAGGGCGGAAACCCAGCCCTGGCAGATCGACTGGGACAGCGCGGGAATGGCCGGGCCGCACACCCTCACCGCCCGCGCGACGGACACGGCCGGGCAGAAGACCACCTCCGATCCCGTCGGAGTCACGCTGGACAACCCCGCCCTCACGGCGGTCCGCAAACTGGGATCGCCGTTCCGGCTCCTCGTCTCGGGCTCGGGCTTTCAGGAGGGCAGCCAGGTGCTCCTGGCAGAAACCCCCGCCCCGCGGACCCAGTTCAGAAAAGCCTCCGAGCTGATCGCCAAAGGGGGGGGCGATCTCAAGGCCATGCTGCCGGAGGGCAGCCCCGTCTGGGTGCGCATCGTCAACCCGGACGGCGGGCGATCCGGGGTCCTGCCCTTCAGCCGATAGACCGCCGAAGAGGGACCCGAACCCACCTCCATTCACCACAGAGACACAGAGGCACCGAGAAGAATCGCCGAACGCGAAGAAAAGCCTGATCTGTGCGCGCCCCGGCGGCTGCCCCAAGGCCTCCCCTGAGTGCGGGGGCGCGCCGGAGTTGCGCAATGCCTTCCACCGGAGGGAGGAAGGCGCGTCCCTTCAACCGCGGGACCCCGTGCAGGGAGACCGCTGGAGAGGGCCAAGGGGTGACAGGGGCCGAGGCCCCTCCTTGCTCTCACGCGGGATGCCCTCTGCGCGGGCGAACCTCCCCGTTCCCCCGCTCCCCTTCCCCTGGCGTCGCGCCACCCGCTTGCCGCTCAAGGCGGAAAGCGGCGTCCCAACGCCGGTGGGCCTTATGCTAGGAAGGTGAGGCGACCACACCGCAAGCGTACTTTGCGTACGCTGAGGATGTGGGCGCCGATACTGACAACGCAGAAGGTCCGCCGCCATCGGCGCACCCAGGGAGGGGGGGTGGGCGGTCCTTCGAAGTCACAAGAGCCGGCCGCCCGAAGGGCGAGCCAGGACGCGCGCGGCGGCGGGGCGAAAGGCCAGAACGCCGAAGAGGCCAGTCCCGTCATGTCTGAACAAGTCCTATTCAATGCCAGTTCAACAATCCAGCCTTTCGCCCCGGCGACGCCGCCTCCTGGCCCGGGCGCCGAAAGCGATCGGCCGGCTCGCCGCGGTGAGGGCGGTGGCGTCTTGGACGAATCGCGCTCTGGAGAGCGCTCCTGCGATGGCGGGACCCCGTGCCAGAAGCGCGCTTGAGGAGGCCAAGGGGTGACGCTCACGGCGGGAGGGACCTTCGCCCTGCCGCCGCCGAGCCGGCCCCCTTCCTATTTGTGCTGAATGAGCTTCCAGTAGCCCGCCGCGTCGAACAGGGGAGAATCGCGGGGCGTGTGGCAGGCTCCGCAGGCCTGGGGGCCGGCGGGCTGCATCTCCATGGCCCGGCCGGGGTGGCCCTCGCCGGGGCCGTGGCAGGCCTCGCACCCCACGCCGGCCAGGTCCACCGAGGCCTGGGGATAGCCGCCCGGCTCGCCCAGCGCGGTGGCGTGGCACTGGAGGCACGCGGGGTTCTGCTGCTGGTGGTCGATGGCGAGGTCCGCCGTGGCCCTGGCGTGGCTGGAGAGGGACCAGGTCTTGTGCGCCTCGGCGTGGCAGGTCTTGCAGCCGGCGGAGCCCACGTAGGCGCGGCCGGGGGCGGCCGGGTGGGAGAGCTTGGCCAGGGCGGCCTTGTTCACCGCCGCCACCTGGTCGAGCACCTGCGCGACCTCCCGCTCGACGGCGGGCACCGAGGCCACTTCGGGGCCCAGGTAGCGGATGGTGGGCAGGACGTTGAACTCCTTCCCCGTCCACTGGATCCTCGCCGTGGCCGACCTTCGGCCCCGGTCACCCATGAAGAGCACCCAGGACGGCCCGACGGCCTGGGGCATGCTGGTCACGTCGGTCTGCCACTGGGCCACCACCAGCAGAGGGGGAGGCTGCATCTTGAACAGCTCCGTCAGCGTTTTGGGGCTGAGCTGGCCCACCACGATGGTCCTCTCCGAGGGATGCTCGGCGACCTCCCGGCGGTAGGCCTCCAGCGGGTCACCGATGGACACGCCTCCGGGCGCGGTTTCGGCCAGGAAGATCACGCGAAGCCGGGCCCCCTGGTCGCCGATGGGGCCCCATCCCCAGCCGCCCAGCCGGAACTCCTTCGAGCCGGGAAGCCCCTTCTCGCCCGCCAAATAGAGCGGCACGCCGGGCGCGGCCTCGCGCAGGGCCGGGATCCCGAGGAGGAGGTCGTAGCTTCCCAGGCCCACGAGGTAGCCCTCCCTCGCGAAGAACCGCCCCATCTCCTCGTTGAGCAGGGCGCGGCCCGGCCCCCGGTCCGCAAAGCCGTGGGTCACCTCGACGGGGACGACCCGCTCGCCGCCGTTGCTCTTTCTGAGGGCATCCAGCACGGTGGCGCGCCGCGCCAGCCCTCCGGCGGGGATCACCTTGCACCCGCAGGGCACCAGGTAGCCCTGGGTGTCGGCCGTGAAGAAGAAGGTCATGGCCGAGGGGCGCCGCAGGAACATGAGCAGGCCGACGCCGGCCACGAAGAGCACCACGAGGGCAATGAATCCGAAGAAGGCTTTCCAGTTCATCGGCCGGCTCCCTGTGGAAGAAAAGGCGATGATCGATGAAGGATGAAGGATGAGAAGAGGAGGGACCTCACGGGGCGCCGCCCCGCGGGAGGCGCTCCGGCCTCGGGAACTGGCGCTGAGTGCTGAGCGTGTGCCGAGTCCATCGCGCGACCCCCTTCGGGCGAAACCGTCACCCTACAATACCCCAAAGGCCGGCGCGGCGTCATCCTCGGCCCCAAATTCCGCGATGGAAACGCGGGTGCCTCCGGCTACCGCTCGGGTTCACGGCAGAGAGGCGTTGTCCCCTGGACGGGGAGGGCCATGGCCTTGCCCCCCCGAACCGCGAGCTAAGCCCGGCGGTTCGGGAGATTGCCCTGCGGGGCCCCGCCCCACGGGCAAAGCCCGATGGGGCCCCACCTCTCCCTTGATGCCCTCTTCCCCCGGATCCAGTCCGGGGTCGATGGCCCCCAATCCCTCAGTGGGTGTGACACCCTTTTCCACTGTGCGTGATCTGTCGCGCCTTCCACGGCTATTCCCCTCCTCCATCGCGGGATTGGGGTCGGCGCGCCTTTTTCGACCGAAGCCACGCCCCGACGGCCTCTCGATCCAGCGTGTTCAGAATGTCCCCGCGCCGCGCCAGCCCCTTGCGCGCCGCCCAGATCCCGTACCGGACGTCCGCCAGCCCCGCCACCGAGTGGGCGTCCGGGTTCACCGCCACACGGACGCCCCGCCGGCGCAGCGAGGGCAGGCGCGTCCAGTCCACGTCCAGCCGGTGCGGGTTGGCGTTCAGCTCCACGGCCGCGCCGGCGGACACCAGTGCCTCCTCGACCTCCTCCCAGCGGTAAGCGTAGGGCTCCCGGGAGAGGAGCAGCCTGCCCGTCGGGTGGCCGAGCATGGTCGTGGCGGGATGGGAGACGGCCCGCACGAGGCGCGTCGTCTGGGCCTCCTCGTCCAGGCCGAAGCGGCCGTGCACCGAGGCCACCACCAGGTCCAGCGCGGCCAACAGCTCATCGGAGTAGTCCAGCTCGCCCCCGCCCAGGATGTCCGACTCCACGCCCGCGAAGAGGGCGATGCCGGGGTGGCGCGCCTGCGTGTCGGCGATGGCCGCCCGCTGGGCCACCAACCTCTCCGGGTCGAGTCCGTGGGCATAGACGGCGCTGGCGGAGTGGTCGCAGAGGCCCAGGTACTCCCAGCCCAGCGCCTCCGCCGCGGCCACCATCTCCTCCAGCGTGGCGCCGCCGTCACTCCAGTCGGTGTGCACGTGGAAGGCGCCCCGGAGATCGCCCTCGGCGACGACCTCCGACAGGTCCGCCTCCAGCGCCTCCGGCAACTCCCGGCATTCGGGAGGTATGGGCGAGCGCGCGGCCGCCCGCCAGAAGGCCTCCTCCGAGGGCGCGGGGACGGCCCGGCCCTCCCGCAGAAGGCCCTCCTCCGTCCAGGCCAGGCCGCTGCGGGCCAGCTCGGCGCGCAGGGCCTCGCGGAAGGGCTCCCCGGAGGCGAACCACACCGCCGCCGACCCCAGGCCCTCGGCGGCCGCGGCCCGGAGGCGCAGGGGCGCGCCCTCGGGGCTCTCCCCCACAAACAGGCCCGGCGCCGCCCGAGAGAGACCCATGGCCGCCGCGGCCTCCTCCGCCCGGCCGGCTTCCAAAACGACCTCCAGGCCCGACACCACGGGGCAGAGGCGCGCCGCCTCCCCCGCGAAGAGCCAGCGCGCGCCGCGTGCGGCCCTCTCCACCCGAGCGGCCAGGGCGGCCTGGGCCGCCAGCGCTGAGGGGAGGAGCAGCTTGCCCCGGCGGCCCGCGAGAAGACGCACCCCCTCCAGCACCTTGGCCTGGGTCTTGGGCCCGAAGCCCGGCAGGGAGACGAGGCGGTTCTCGAGGCAGGCGTACTCCAGTTCGCCCGCCGACTGGAGCCCGAGCTGGCGCCAGAGCACCCCCGCCTTCTTCGGGCCGAGGCCCGGCACCCCCACGAGCTCCCTAACGCCCGGCGGCACCTTGGCCCGCAGCTCCTCCAGCTTGTGCACGGAGCCCGTGGCGATCTGCTCGCGCACCTTCTCGGCGATGGCCTTCCCCACGCCGGGCAGGGCCTCCAGCACGCCGGGCTCGCCCCAGCTCTCCACCGGCCGCGAGGCCTTGGAGAGAGTCCTGGCCGCGTTGGCGTAGGCCCGCGCCTTGAACGGGTTCTCCCCCAGCAGCTCGGAGAGCGCCGCCAGCGCCTCCAGGGCCCCCACGATCCGCTCGCGCTCCATGCCGCCTCCGTGCTCCTGAGCGTACGAGCCGGAGGGCGGGCCCGTCAACGGCCGCGCTCGTGCCCTGCAAACACTCTGGACCGGCGGGCGCCCGTGGGCCAGTCGGGAGCGGCGCTGCAAGGCTTCGGAGCGGATTTCAGGACTTCGGGGCGATTCGGCAGGAGTACGCCCCGCCTTCGCGGCCTTTTCGGCAGCCTCTCCCGCGCTCTTGGGCGCCTCTGGTGCGTTGCCCCATGTTCTCACGGGATTGAGCCGAGTGGCACGGGCATGGACAGCGTGATGCCCACCGCCTAGGCGGCTTGACGTCTTCCAACGAGAACGCCGGCGGACTCACCGCCACATTCTCCACCAGGGCGCCGCCCCCCAGGAAGAGTTGCGGCTACCTCACGCTGAGCTCCTACGCTTCAAGCTCCCCCGCCTGCCCGGTCTCCCGCTTCGCCTGCCTACGCAGCCAGCCAGACGCTCACCATGGGCCATCGCTCCACCTCCTCTCAGATGACCAACATGCCCAGCCAACCGCCATCCCGTCCAGGCGGGGTCCGGCAAGGCGGTGCAGCGTGGCAGCGCTATCTCCATTTGTCTGCTGTCGATTGGTTCGGTGCAGGCCTACTGTTGCATCGCCTCACCGATGCGCATTGTGCCCATCAGGATCGGCTTGCTGGTCAAATCCTTGTAGGCCCAAATGCGCCCAGTATCCTGATCCATGAGGATGAGGTACGAATGGTTGGCATCTTGGGGGATGGGGCTCGCCGGATAGAGCACGAGAAGGTTCTGCCTGACTGCGAAGTGCAAGGCTTTGGGGGCAGGCGCGAGGTAGGAAAGCACCACGGCTACGGTGACGGCGACAGCGCCGGCCACCAGGATGTGGTGGAGGTTCTTCGGATGGAAGATCATCTTGTCCCTTTCTAGGGCCCTCGCGGCCCGACGCAAGCTCTTCGTGAAAGCGATCATCCAATGGCCGTGTCCCCGGCACCTCCTTTCGAAGAATCGTGAAGTCCTCATCGTTACACCTCCAAATGGACGCCTTCCAAACGGTTTCCGAGGCCTCTGCCTCTCGTAGAGTGCGCCCTTCGGAAGGATGGGGGCAGGCCGAAGCCTGCCCCCGAAGCTACCCAACAAAGAGGTGGTCCTACCTCGTGAACTGGATGGACGCGCTGCCGCCGTCGCCGTTCACGACCGTCAGCTTCTGCGGCGCCCCCTTGGCGAAACGCGCCTTCAGCGACGCGCCGCCCTTCACGACCAGCAGACCGCTGCTCTTGTAGACGACCTTGCTCCACGGAGCGACATCGGATCCGATGTACACCTTCACGTCGGGATGGAAGTTTCCGCCGGAGATCTTGAGCCGGAACGGGGCCGTGGTTTTGATGACGCCGGAGAGCAGGGGCGGGTTGATGGGGCTGGTCACCTGAATCGTGACCGAGGCGGTCGCCGTCTTGGCCGGGGTGGAGCTGTCGGTCGCTGTTACGGTGGCCGTGAAGCTCCCCGCCGAAGCGTAGGTATGGGCCTCTGGATTGCCGGAGGTGGACTCCCCGTCCCCAAAGGACCAGGCGTAGCTGTAGGGAGCGGTCCCGCCGGAGGCCGACGCCGTGAGGGTGACGGCTAGAGGGGCCGTCCCGGAGGTTGTGTCGGCCGTGGCGCTCACCTGCAAGGGCTGCGGGGTTTCCACCGAAATGGTCAGGCTCTTGGAGCGCCAGGCGCCGCCCGAGTCTTTGGCCGAGAAGGTGGCGGTATAGGTGCCGGCCGTGGCGTAGGTGTGATCCGCAACCAAGGTGGAAGCATGGGGAGAACCGTCTCCGAAGTCCCAATCGTAGGTATAGGGGGGTGTGCCGTTGTCCGCGCCTCCCATGAAATGAACGGCGAGGGGAGCCGGTCCAGAGGTGGGGTCGGCCGCGGCCCCCACGGTGAAGGGGTAGCCCACATGAATGGAAGCCGCCCCGGTGGTATTCGCCCCGGCGCCGTCCTGCACGGTGACCGTCGCCGCGAAGTTCCCTTCCCCGGCGTAGGTGTGGCTCACCTGCCGACCCGTAGCCGCGCCCGAGCCGTCGCCGAAGTTCCAGGTGTAGGTGTAGGGGGGCGTGCCGCCGGAGGCAATGGCGTTCAGCGTCACGGCCAGCGGCGGAGGTCCGGAAGAGGGCTGTGCGGAGACCGTGACGGAGAGGGGAGTGCTGGCTTGGGAGACGGTCACCGTGATGGTCGCCTGGCTGCCGAGACCCGCATCATCCGTCGCTGCCGCAGTTAGTGTGTGCTGCCCTGGAGTCACTAACGTCGTATCCCAGGTGAACCGGTAGGGGAAGGCGCTGACCGCCGCGGTCTGGGTCCCATCGACGAAGAAGTCCACCTCGGAGACACTCCCGTCGTCGGCCGCGCTGGCCGAGACGATGACTGTTCCCTGCACGGTCTGGCCATCGGATGGGCTCGTGAAGGTCACGGTGGGCGGCTGGTCAGCCGCCACTATGAAGAGGCCGCTTCCTGTGACGCTCTTGCCGTCGGGGTTAGTGATCGTGACATCGTAGCTGCCCGGTGCCGCCGAACTGGCGACCTGCGTCGAGACCACGAGGGCGCCGTCCTCTAGCCACTGCACCGTGCCAGAGCTTACCCCCGAACCCGAAAAAGCCACCGTGCAGCCATTCTGGAAGCCCGTGCCGCTGACCACCACGTTCTTGGTCTGTCCCGGCATGGCCACGTTTGGTGAGAGGCCGTTGATCGTCGGACCGACGTTCTGGCTAGAGTTGCATCCGAACGCCGCTCCGTCGTAACTCTGCGTCTGAACGGTACTGGTCCACACATCCAGCAGCGCCAGGCTAGAACCGTCTTCTACGCGCAGGTTGGTGACTGAGAGGGGACCGCTGAAATGGCCGCAAGCCACCCCCAGAACAAAGAAATTGAGGTCGGCCGTGGCGGCGCCGGCAACGGTGGCCTGGACGGCGGCCACTGCATGGGCCACCGGATACCCTTGGCTATCCACCAAATCGCCCACTACCGTGAAGTCGCCCGCCGCCGGAAGGTTCAGCCCAATGGTCTCCTGAAGGGTGTCCACCGTGCCGGTCCCGTTGCCGTCCACGGCGGAGTCGGAGAACTGCCCCGTGAAGATGGGAGAAGAGCCCTGCACATCGAAGGCGCTCGAAGCCCACCGCATGAACGGTACACCGTTGTAGGAGCCTTCGGCCTGTAGGACTACCGTGTAGTGTCCGGGGACGCTGATGGCGGGCGTGTCCCCCCCAAAGGTGCCGTCGCCTGGGGCCCCGTCCGAGTGCTGGCCGTCGTCGTAAAGGGGCACCGTCGCGACGACGCTGCCGTTGGCGTCGTATACCGTTGCCGCTTCGGACGCTCCTGAGACGAGGGAGGAATCGCCGCTCCATACGCCGACCAGGTGGGCCTTGCTGCCCAGTGGTAGCAGCCCCTGTGCCACAGCCGACTGCAACCCGAAGACGCCGTCCTCCTGAACGAACACTGCCGCGGGACCACCCGATGGGCTGGTCAGAGACACCTTCCATGTCCCCGGAGCGGGGTTGAGGAGCGACATGCCGGAGTATCCACCGCCGCTGTAATCGGCCCCTTCGTTCGAGGAAGGATCCGAGAAGTTCACCGGCGTTCCGGCGGGGCTGATCAGCGTGGCCGTTCCTGAAGAAGAGCCCCACAGAATGCTCACGACCAGGCTATCGGTCCCCGAAATGGAGAAAGAAACGGTCTGGGCTTCGCCTGCCGGGAGGGTGACGGCCGAGTTAACGACAGTAAAGAGCTGGGGGGCGGATGTAATGGATGCCTGGGTGGGGGTTGCTGGATAATGCGTGGCGCCAGAGTGTGGCCCGTGCGCAGCCCTTGCCAGGGTACTCCCGAGGATAGTATTGAGGGTGCCGAGATCCAGAGGGCTGCCTTCATCCCAGTGAAAGAGGGGGAGAGGCTCTTCCTCTGTCATAAGAAGCGGAGAGCCTTGACTGTCGACGTTCACCATCAGCTCTACCGAGCCATCGGAAGCGAAAGTCTCCAGTCGTCTCCAAATGTGCCTTGTTGAGTCGTGAGAAACCACAAAGTCCGTCGGCAGTGGAATGCACCCCGCCACGTTAGGCGCACAAATGCTGCCCACAAACGTCTGCACAGGAACGGTGCCGAGGTTGGGATAGTCGGTATTGAATCCCTTTTGGAACGAGTGGTTGTCGTCGTAGTAACCTTCTATGGAGTCTGTATCCAGGAAACTGAGACAAGTGTATGGTGCTAGCCCCCAAAAGTCCGAACCGCTATTGGGCGTGCCCAGTTCGTAAATGCCGGCTAGCTTTTCAACAAGCGGATCGTGTGCGGACGGCCCCGACACGATTACCCGTGAAACAAGGCCGCCCATGCTGTGCGCGATGATATACCAGGGTGGATAAGACGAACCCGTAACGGCATGGGAGAGGGACTGGAAGTCGCTGCTCACTTGGTTTACGACTTCATCCGCTCGATATGACCAAGCGGCTAAGCCGTACCAGGTATAGTTAGGCGTGAACACGATCCGCCCATGGCTGCGTGCGTAGTTATCCCAGTGGCCCTGGTCGGTCACATCAGGGCTGTACCACATCTGATAGCAGCTTCGAACGCCGTGAAGCATCACTATAGGGAGGGGCAGGCGCAGGTCAAAATGCGTCGTGCTTGCGGCTGAGACCGAAGCCTGTACCGTGAAGGTGGTCGTCTTCGCCAGCGCGGAGGCGTTACAGCCTTGATCGCCTAGGCAGTTCGCCACGTTGCTCACCGTTACGTTGTCGATGTAGATGATGGAGGCGGTCACGTTGTAGGTCCCGGCCGGAACGCCGGTGATGGAATAGGAGGCACCGGTGACGGTCGCCTGGCGGGGGTTGTTCCCCGACAGGTCGGTCAGGGTGACCGCAATGCTCTTGACCGCGCTCCCATCCAGCGGCCACATCGTCGTACCGTCCCAGATCCCGATCGTTCCCGCAAGACCGCCGGTGGTTGGTGGGGTCGCGGTAATGGTGATGGTGCCCGTCTTCTGGCACGTCGCTCCGCTGGGCAGGGAGGCGGTCATGGTCCAGTTGTAGGTATTCGCCGTGCTGTACGCGTGCGTCGCGTTCTGCTCGGTGGAGGTGCCACCGTCGCCGAAGTTCCAAGAGTACGTGGGCGTGCCCGTGCAGCCCGCCGAGGGCGTAGCCGTCGATTGGAAGGAGATGGGCGCGTTCACCTGGCCCGTGCTGGGCACGGTGGCTGTGCAGGAGAGGGTGCAGGTCGTTGTGAGGGTGATGGAAAAGACGGGGCCGCCTTGGGTGCCCGCGTACACTGTGGTGGGGTTCTGCGGGTTAATCGCCAAGGAGAGAACACCGAGGTTACCCAAGCCGTTGTTGATGGCGCTCCAGGTCTCCCCTCCATTGGTGCTCTCATAGGCGCCGCCATCGGTACCGGCGTACAGCGTTGTGGGGCTCTGCGGGTTGATCACCAGGGCCCTAACGTTGGTGCTGGACAATCCGTTAAATCCGTTGTTGACGGTGATCCAGGTTGCCCCCCCGTCGGTACTCTCAAATACGCCCCCTTGGGTTCCCGCGTACACCGTGGTGGGGTTCTGCGGATTGATGGCCAAGGTGAAAACATACCCCCAGACCAAGCTCGCGTTCCAGGTGGCCCCGCCATCAGTGCTCTCAAAGACGCCGCCTTGGGTGCCCGCGTACACTGTGGTGGGGTTCTGCGGGTTAATCGCCAGGGCATAAACGTTGGTATTGCTTAATCCGCTGTTGTTGGCGGCCCAGGTGGCCCCCCCGTCGGTGCTCTCAAAGACGCCGCCCCACAGGGTACCCACGTACAGCGTGGTGGGGTTCTGCGGGTTAATCGCCAGGGCATAAACGTTGGTATAGCTTAATCCGCTGTTGATGGCGTTCCAGGTGGCCCCGCCATCAGTGCTCTCAAAGACACCACCCTGGTATGTGCCCGCGTAGAGCGTAGACGAGGTCTGGGGATTGATGGCCAGGGAGTAAACGTTGCAGTAGTGGCCCAAACCGTTGTTGATGGCGTTCCAGGTGGCTCCGCCATCGGTGCTCTGAAAGACCCCGCCGGCCAAGGTGCCCGCGTACAGCGTAGACGGGTTCTGGGGGTTGATCGCCAAGGAGTAAACACTATCGTCGCTCAAGCCGTTCTGGATCACGCTCCAGGTTGTCCCCCCGTCGGTGCTCTGAAAGACCCCGCCGCCCCCCAGGGTACCCGCGTACAGCGTGGTGGGGTTCTGCGGGTTAATCGCCAGGGCATGAACGTTGGTATAGCTTAATCCGCTGTCCATGGCGGCCCAGGTGGCCCCGCCATCAGTGCTCTCAAAGACGCCGCCTTGGGTGCCCGCGTACACTGTGGTGGGGTTCTGCGGGTTAATCGCCAGGGCATAAACGTTGCCTAATAATCCGCTGTTGTTGGCGGCCCAGGTGGCCCCCCCGTCGGTGCTTTCGAATACGCCGCTTCCCAGGGTGCCCGCGTAGAGCGTAGCGGGGTTCTGGGGGTTGATGGCCAAGGCCCAAACGTAGGTGTTGATCAATCCGTTGTTGACGGTGGCCCAGGTGGCCCCCCCGTCGGTACTCTCAAAGACACCACCCTGGTATGTGCCCGCGTAGAGCGTAGACGGGGTCTGGGGATTGATGGCCAGGGCCTGCACGTTGAGATTCGTCAGGCCGTTGTTAATTGCGGTCCAATTCGCCCCGCCGTCGGTGCTCTCGTATACGCCCCCATCGGTTCCCGCGTAAAGCGTAGACGGGTTCTGTGAGTTAATCGCCAAGGAGTTAACACCAAGGTTGCCCAAGCCGTTGTTGATGGCGCTCCAGGTGGCCCCGCTATCGGTGCTTTCAAAGACGCCGCCACTGGTACCCGCGTACAGCGTACTGGGGCTCTGCGGGTTGATGGCCAGGGCCATGATTTGGCCGCCGTACGGCCCGTTGCTAGTCCACACGTCGGTACCAGCGAGCGCCGGAACCCCCGCCAGCAAGGCGAGACCCAGCGCCACAAGGCTGGCCGCCACCCCGTGCTTGAATAGGGCTAATCCGTTGACCCCGAAGAACCTGCACTCCGCGTGTTTGCCGTCCATTCTCCATCTCCCCATGTGGCCGCCCGCACTGGGCGCGGCGCGCCTTCTCAGTCACCCTCCAACTCCGTCACAGCATGCAGGTGGCTCCCAGCCCTCCTGGCCTGCTGGAACCACCTCGCCCGCATCAGCCGATGCTTCCGCAGGACAGCGCAAGAGCGATGCCACCGGAGCATCCGGGGGCGCCGGTGGGAGCGGGCTTGCTATCAATAGTTTGCAGATCGGGCGCCGGCGATGCCCCCTCGCACCTGTAAACTTGTTGAGACGTACTGTAAACGTCGCGAGACAGCCACCGGGCAGTCCGCCCCACTCCATGCTCGATACCGGAGTACCCATGCCGTGCGGCCGAAGTGCGATTCGTCCCGCCACCCGCTGCCCACAGTGTGGCCCGGGACCTAGATGATTGAAGAGAAGCCGAACACGTATGGCGGCCATGATGATCGCCATCACAATCGGATGCGCTCTGCTCTGGGAAGCGGGTGGGCGGTGGAAGGGCGTACGCGGGCCCCAGGCCGATAGCGCATTCCTGCTTGAGAACACGAATGCAAACGTGGTGGTGTAAGCGGAGATAGCAGTGCCCCCCACGTGGAACGCGAAGGGTGCCCCGCAGGATCCTGGGCTGCAGGTCCGAAAAATCGCCCACAGTGCTTTCTAAAGGTCGCTTTTCGGAATCTAGCTCCCCCACCAAGCGACCAGAGCCCCCTCACCGACATCGGGATCTACCAGCGGATACGGACACGAACAAGTCCCGCTGAACCCCGCGGTCGCCCCCCTTTTGCCTTTTGCGGTTTCAGAGCCAAGCCCGGCCACAATTCGCCGGGCGGTTTCTCCTCAAGAAGGGGGACGGGGGGTGTCACTGTGAGGCGGCTGTGGGCCGATTCCTCCCGGCTGAACCATCCAGCCCCCAGTTACGGCTCCGCTCTTTCCCAACGGGCCTGCTAGGCGCCTAGTCGGTAGCTGCAATCGGTTCGCCTGAGTTGGTGAGTTGAGGGTCAGGTCGTTCGTTGCCACATTTCGCTCATCGCGCCGCGTGGGATTCCGGGGACACGGCGCGCGGTCCGGGCATTCCCCCGCTGGAGGGGATCGGCCGATAGGAGCATCGGCGACCATGGGCGGATGAGGACCTTCGCGGGCAGCTGGGCGGGGCGCCTATCCTCACCGAATTTTGGCCGGGCCGGAGCCGTCGAGGAGCGGCGCCGCTTCGCCGGTTCCGCCCGCCCTGCCGATCTCCCGAACCTGCCTCCCGTTCATTCGGCCCGGCGGCGACGACCCCCTCGGCCGGCTAGAGTTCTAGCAGGTCCGCCTTGTCCTGGCGGGCCACCACGGCGCTCTTCATGGCGCCGAGGAAGCGCGAGCGGAGCACGTCGCTCATGAGGCCCTTCTTGACGGGAGGGAGGGCGAGGAAGGCCCCGAGGATGGCGCGCATGGCGTCCTGGCTGACGCTGCCGGGGTCGTCGAAGATGAGGTTCTGAAGGGTGCCGTGGTCCAGGCACTGCAGCACGACCCGCTCGAAGGTCGTCTCGGGATGGATCACGCGTTGCCCGCGCTTGTCGAGCCTCATGGCGCCCGTCGAGCAGTCCAGCGCGCACACGCCGCATCCCATGCAGAGGGCGGTGTCCACGACCGGCTCCTGCTTCTTCTTCTTGCCCTCGGCGGCGGCCGCCACCGGCCTCATGGTGATGGCTTGGATGGGGCAGGCCTTGGCGCACTTGGCGCACCCGCTGCACGCCGCCGCGTTGGAGTGGGCGATGAAGCTCGACGTGACGACGGTGTGGGGGTAGCCGAATCGGCTGATGCCCCGCATGACTTCGCAGCAGCAGGGGCAGCAGTTGCAGATGAAGCCGACCTTCGCCCGCACGTTGTCGGCGCACAGCACGAGGCCGCGCTCGCGCGACCGGGCGAGGTGGTCGAGCATCTCGCCCCTCGATATCTCCCTCGCCATTTGATGGCGGATGAGGAAGTCGGCCCCCTTGTCCATGCTCGTGCACATCTCCAGCGGGTCCGGGCACTGGCGCTCGCCCAGGTGCTCCTTCTGGTGCCGGCAGGAACACAGGCCTATGGAGAAGCGGCTGGCGGCGGCGACGAGGGCGGTGGCCTTCTCGTAGTCGAGGACCTCCACGCCCTCCTGAACGGTCCCCTCGTGCGGGAGAGCGCGCAGGGGCCCGACCGAGGCGGCGCCGCCGGAGTTCCGCCGATAGACGAGGCCGTCGCCCAGGTACTCGTGGAAGAGCCTGGCCATGAGGGCCGGGTTGGCCCCGGCGTCGGTGCGCATCATCGTGAACTCGAAGAGGCCGACGAACAGCGGGCTGGGCATGTAGTAGTAGGCGTCCTTGGCCCAGATGTCCAGCACCAGTCCCTTGTCGGCCATGGCCTCCAGCATGGTCCGGAGCCTGGCCGGCTCGATGCCGGTGACGCGCTCCAGCCGGTCAAGGGGCGAGAGGCCGTAGGGCATCCGAACGTAGAGGTCCGCCTCCGCCTCCGAGAAGATCTCCCTCACGATGCGGTGCAGGGCCTCGTTCCAATGGACCCGCACGCCGAGGCCGTCAATCTTCTTTCCGACCTTGCGAAAGACGTCCTTCCCTGCGAGGTGCCCCATGAGCGGCCGACCTCCCTCCTGAAGCCTGCCGACGAGCGCGAGGAACGGGAGACCTTCCCGCTCACCCCAGCCCGGCGGCCATCAAGGCTCGCTGGTGTTCTCGACGGTACAGTAACCCGCATCGGAGACATGATCAAGCCGGCCTTCCTGCGGTCTCTCCCCGGATCGCCACCCCGTCGCTGGGATTCTCCGTGCGCCTGGGTGTCCTCGGCGCCAAGGGCTGTTAGACCCAAATCCCGCGATTGGATGCTGATGCATCGGCCGCTGCGGGCGGATGGGACCTTCGGGTGCAGGCGGGCGGAGGCGGAGGGCACCGGGAAGCGTGCCGCAGAGAGCGAGACGGGCCGCCCGGAGGCGGCCCGTCTCTTCTCCCTGTTTCTCTGTTTCTCTATTTCCCTGTCTCTATCCCCTCACTCCGCCTGGGAGGCCGAGATGGCGGCCATAGTGACGATGTCCCTGACGTCGGAGTGGAAGGAGACGATGTTGACGGGGGATTTCAGGCCGATGATGAGGGGCCCGATGACCTCGCCCTTGCTGATGTGGGTGACGAGCTTGTAGGCGATGTTGCCGCTCTGCAGGTCGGGGAAGATGAGGACGTTGGCGTCCCCCTTGATGAGGGAGGTCGGGTAGTTGGCCGCGGCGTAGTCGGGAAGCAGGGCCACGTCGCCGTGCATCTCGCCGTCCACCACCAGCTCGGGGTGGTCCTTGTGCAGCATCTCCACCGCCTGGCGGACCTTGCGGGCTTTGGGATGGTCGTTGTCCCCGAAGTTGGAGAAGGAGAGCATGGCGATGCGCGGCTCCATGTTGAAGTGGCGGGCCACCTCGGCGGCCTGCACCGCGATCTCCGCGAGCTGGGCCGCGTCCGGCTCGATGTTGAGAGTGGTATCGGCGAAGAGGAAGACCTTGCCCTCGACCAGCAGCAGGTGCATGCCCACGGCGCGGGTGATGCCGGGCTTGAGCTCGGCCAGGGGCAGCACGAACTGGATCGTCTCCACGTAGGAGCGCTCGATGCCCGCCACCATGCCGTCGGCCATGCCCATGCGCATCATCATCATGGCCTGGTGGATGGGCCGGCGGGAGTAGTACTCGACCCGCTTCGGCGTGTAGCCCTTGCGGCAGCGAAGGGCGTAGAGCTCCTTGGCGAACTCCTCCACGAGCGGGGAGTGGGTGGGGTCGATGACCGTGAGCTTGGTCAGGTCGAGGCCGATCTGCTTGGCCTTGGCGCCGATCACCTCGGGGTCGCCCAGGAGGATGGGCCGGGCGAGCCCCTCTTCCACGAGCTGGCGCGCCGCCTCCACAACCTTCTGGTTCTCGCCCTCAGGGAAGACCACGCGCCTAGGAGCCTGGCGCGCCTTGGTGACGATGGTGCGCATGACCTGCTGGCTCTTGCTGGTCATTCCCTCGAGGCGGGCCCGGTAGGCGTCCCAATCGGTGATGGGCTGCTTGGCCACGCCCGTCTCGCACGCGGCCCTGGCGACTGCCGAGGCCTCCCAGACGAGGACGCGGGGGTCGAAGGGCTTGGGGATGATGTAGTCGGGGCCGAACTGGAAGCGCTCGCCGCCGTAGGCCGCGCAGACGCTCTCGGGCACGGGCTCCTTGGCCAGGGCGGCCAGGGCGCGGCTCGCGGCCATCTTCATCTCCTCGTTGATGGCCGTGGCGCGGACGTCGAGGGCGCCGCGGAAGATGAAGGGGAAGCCGAGCACGTTGTTCACCTGGTTCGGATAGTCCGACCGGCCGGTGGCCATGATGACGTCGCCGCGGGCCGCCTTGGCGTCGGGGTAGGTGATCTCCGGGTCGGGGTTGGCCATGGCGAAGACGATGGGGTTCTTGGCCATGGAGCGGACCATGTCCTGGGTGACCAGCCCCTTCACCGAGCAGCCGAGGAAGACGTCGGCCCCCTTCATGGCGTCGGCGAGGGTGCGGAGCTTCGTCTCCTGGGCGAAGTGCTCCTTGAAGGGGTTCATCCCCTCCTTGCGGCCCTTGTACACCACCCCCTTGGTGTCCACCAGGAGGAAGTTCTCGTTGGGCACGCCCAGCTGCTCGTAGAACTTGGCGCAGGCGACGGCGGCGGCCCCGGCGCCCGAGACCACGACGCGGATGTCCTTGAACGTCTTGCCCGCCAGCTCCAGCGCGTTGAGCAGCGCCGCGCCCGAGATGATGGCCGTGCCGTGCTGGTCGTCGTGGAAGACCGGGATCTTCATGGTCTTCTTGAGGGTCTCCTCGATGTAGAAGCACTCGGGGGCCTTGATGTCCTCCAGGTTGATGCCCCCGAATGTGGGCTCCAGGAGCTGGGCCACCTTGATGATCTCGTCGGGGTCGTGGGTGTTCACCTCGATGTCGAACACGTCCACGTGGGCGAACCGCTTGAAGAGCACGCCCTTGCCCTCCATGACGGGCTTGCCCGACACGGCTCCGATGTCGCCCAGGCCCAGCACGGCCGTGCCGTTCGAGAGCACCGCCACGAGGTTGCCCTTGTTGGTGTACTTGTAGGCGTCCTCGGGGTTCTTCTCGATGGCCAGGCACGGCACAGCCACTCCCGGTGTGTAGGCCAAGGAGAGATCGCGGGCCGTCAGGCACGGTTTGGTGGGGACCACCTCCGTCTTGCCCGGCCGCCCGACAGAATGGTAATCAAGCGCTTCCTGATCACGAATAGCCATCAAAGACCTCCATCTTCATATTGCGCACAAGGAAAGGCCCGAGGATTCCGGGCTCTCTCCGTCTTCCGGCACCACTGGACAGAAGGTGATTATACTCCGATTTTACTAATCCGAGAGGGAAAGGGCTAGCCCCTTCCCTCTCGGCGCTCGGCTGGGCAAAGCCCACCGCGGTGGGCTGGTTTCGCAAGCAGTCCCCCCCGCCTTCGCGGGGGCAGGCTCAGGCTTCGGCCTCGCTGCTCTCCCATCCCCACTTCGAAGCTGCCCTTTGCAGAGAGTCAACCACATTGGTATCGGAGTAGTGATCCGGTGGACTATGGAGGGTGGAGAAGGGAAAGGCACCGTGGGCGCCTCCACCCTCCGCCGCCCTTCAGAACTCCTCCATCTGGATGGAGTGGAGGAAGGCGGCGGCCTTGTCGTTGCGCAGCTCCTCCACCCGCTCCCAGTGTTCGGCCAGCCCCTCCTCCACGGCCTCCGCGGGCAGCGGTCGGCCCGCGGCCCGCTCGGCGAGGATCTCGTGGAGGGCCATCTCCTCGAAGAGCCGGGAGAGCAACTTTTTCACCAGGGCCGGCTGGAGCCCTTGCAGCAGCGTGGTGAGGGCGCCAAAGAGCGCGTCCACTTTCTCGTCGGCGGGATCGTACATGGGCAACTCCCTGCGTGCTCCGGCGGGTCAATCGCCGCCATCAACCCAAGTTCTGCGATTGAAATGCGGGTGACTTCGGCCGGGTCTCGTGTACACGGTGGAAAGGCGTTGTCTCTTGGACGGGGAGGGCCAAGGGCTTCCTTCTCCGAATCGCAGGCCAAGCCTGTCGAATCGTCGTATTGCCCTCCTGGGCCCCGCCCCACGGGCAAAGCCCGTCGGGGCCCCACCCCACCCTTGGGGCTTCCTCCCCCGGATCAAGTCCGGGGTCGGAGGCAACCCAAATCCCTTGGCGGGCGAAAACCGTCTTTCATGAAAACCACTTTCATTCTGCTTTCCGGCGCCACTACTGCGTCCAATCGCGGGATTTGGGATCAAGGTGTGCCAGGAGGGCCACGCCGGTGATCTGTTCGAAGCGCTGGGCCAGCGACGGAACGGGGCCCAGCGGCTCATCCAGCACGATCTTCTCCAGCCTCGCGTAGGGAACGAAGAAGGTGGCCAGCCCCATGGTTTCGCCCGCGCCGGCGGCCACCTGGCGGGCCCAGTCCTCCACGGAGGCCAGGTCGATCCCCCGCACCCAGACGCCCGTGGGGTCCATCCTGAGGAGCAGGCCCCAGCTCTTCTCCCGCGGGTCGCGCAGGTGCAAGATCACGCAGCTACCCGGCCCGGCCGCGGCCGAGTGGCGCTGGGCCGCGCCCCGGGGGCGGGAGCCAGGCCGTGTCCTACTTTCGGGGCTTTTCGGAGAGCTCAAGCAGGACTCCTCCCGTGGATTTGGGGTGGACGAAGGCCACCTTGCAGCCGCCGGCGCCCGTGCGGGGAACCCGGTCGATGAGCTGGAACCCCTCGGCGGCCAATCGCTCCAGCGCCGCCGCCACGTCGGGAACCTCCACGCAGAGGTGGTGAAGCCCCGGTCCCTTCCTGGCGATGAATTTCCCGATGGGTCCCTCGGGGTCCGTGGACTGGAGCAGCTCCAGCCGGGTCTCGCCGAGGGGATAGAAGGCCACCTCCACCTTCTGCTCCTCCACCTCTTCGCGGCCGGCGCAGGCCAGGCCCAGGGCCTCGTAGAGGCGGCCGGCGGCATCCAGGTTCTCGACGGCGACGCCCACATGGTCGAGTTTCAAGGCCGCACCTCCCAGCAGATCCGGCGCAGGATCTCGTCGGAGGCCGTGTAGGGGTCCGCCTCCCTCCGCACGAAGGCCTCCAGCAGGCGCCGCTCCTCCTCGGGCGGGAGCCAGCGCTCCCGCAGCCTCGTCAGGAAGCCCTCCGCCAGAAGGTCGCTGAACTTCTGCGTGAACTTGAGCAGGAGGCGGCCCCGGCCCTCCTCGCTCGCGGCGAGGTGCTCCCGGTGTTTCTCCACCGCCGCCACCAGCTCGGGGACGCCTTCGCCCCGGTAGGCCACGGTCTTGAGGATGGGAGGCGTCCAGGCCAGCTCCTCGCCCGCCAGCGTGAGCGCGCTGTGCAGCTCCCGTTCCACCCGGTCCACGCCGTCGCGGTCGGCCTTGTTGATGACGAAGACGTCGGCGATCTCCATGATGCCGGCCTTGATCACCTGGATGTCGTCCCCCATGCCGGGCACGAGCAGCACGAGCACCGTGTCCGCCTCGCGCACGATGTCCACCTCGTCCTGGCCCACGCCCACCGTCTCCACGAGGATCACGTCGAAGCCGGCGGCGTCCAGGACGGTGAGGGCGTCGCCCGTGGCGCCGGAGAGCCCTCCCATGTGGCCGCGGGTGGCCATGGAGCGGATGAAGACGCCCTCGTCCAGGGCCCGCCCCTGCATCCGGATGCGGTCACCCAGGATGGCCCCGCCGGAGAAGGCCGAGGAGGGGTCCACCGCGGCCACGGCGACCGTCAGGTTCTGTTCGCGGTAGGCCCCGATGAGCTTGTCCACCAGGGTGGACTTGCCGGCCCCGGGAGGGCCCGTGATGCCGATGATTCGGCCCCGGCCCGCGCGCCGGTACAGATCGCCCAGGATGTCGAGGTATCCCTCCCGGCGGTCCTCCACCACGCTCAGGCAGCGCGCGAGGGCCCGCCTGTCGCCGGCGACGACCTTTTCTGACAAGGGATGCAAGGGCAGTCCTCCCTGATCGAATGCGGTTCTTCAGCCTCTTCCCGGGGGGCGCCCTTCTCCGGGTCAACCCGGCGGAGCCCGTCTCCGCGCGGGCCCTCAGGCCCCCTATTCTTTCAGGAGCTGGCGCGCGATGACCAGCCGCTGGACCTCGCTCGTCCCCTCGCCGATGGTGTTCAGCTTCGAGTCGCGGTAGAACTTCTCCGCCAGGAAATCT
Organism: Acidobacteriota bacterium; assembly: GCA_021778515.1. Lineage (GTDB taxonomy): Bacteria > Acidobacteriota > UBA4820 > UBA4820 > DSQY01 > DTPS01. The sequence continues at coordinate 837 of JAJYCJ010000010.1, read as the reverse complement.
TCGGTGAAGCCGTAGCCTCCCAGGATCTGCACGGCCCTTTCGCCGGCCCACACCGAAACCTCGGCGGCGTAGAGCTTGGCCATGGCCGAGAGCTTGGTCACCCGCTGGCCCTTGTCCTTCTTGGCCGCCGCCTGCATGGTGAGCAGCCGGGCCGCCTCGATGCGCGTGGCCATGTCGGCCAGGGCCCACTGGATGGCCTGGAACTCGCAGATCTTCTGCCCGAAGGCCTCCCGCTGCTGGGAGTAGGCCAGCGCCGTATCGAAGGCCCCCTGCGCGCCGCCGAGGGACAGCGAGGCGATGGAGATCCGTCCGCCGTCCAGGACCGCGAGCGCGTTCTGGAAGCCCTGGTTCACCTCGCCGAGCCGGTTCTCGTCAGGAACGTAGCAGTCCTCCAGGATGAGCTCGCTGGTGTCCGAGGCCCTCAGCCCGAGCTTCTTCTCGCGCTTTCCTGAGCGGAAGCCGGGCGTGCCCTTCTCGATGACGAAGGCCGTCACCCCGTGGTGGGGATCGCTCTTGTCCGTGAGCACCATGACCACGGCGATGCCGCCGATGGTGGCGTGGGTGCAGAAGGTCTTGTTGCCGTTGAGGACCCACCCGTCGCCCTTGCGCACGGCGGTGGTCCTCAGCCCCGCCGCGTCGGAGCCGGAGCCGGGTTCGGTCAGCGCCCAGGCGCCCACGACCTCGCCCGAGGCGAGCCGGGGGAGGAAGCGTCGCCTCTGCTCGTCCGTGCCCCACAGGTAGATGTGGTTGCTGCAGAGCGAGTTGTGGGCGGCCACGCTGATGCCGACGGAGGGGTCCACGCGGGAGAGCTCCTCCACGACGATCACGTAGTCGCTG
>JAJYCJ010000081.1 GCA_021778515.1 Acidobacteriota bacterium | reverse complement strand
CCCTGACAGTGGAACTCCCAGCAGAAGGGCCGCACGTCCTTCTCTTCGTCCAGCAGGGCCGTCTCCATGCCCCGTTCCAGCATGAAGGTCCTCAGGTCCTCCAGGCGGATCCGGTACTGCCCTCCCGCGGTCCGCTGGGCCTTGATTTGGTTGGCCCGAATCCAGTTCAGGATGGTCTCCGGGGTCACGAAGCAGAAGCGGGCCACCTGGCCGGTGGAGAAGGCCTTGTAGCGCTCCGACCTCGTTTTCAACGCCATGGATGCTCTCCTTCTTGGGCCGATTCGGTGGTTTTGGTGCTTCTCCGGCCCCGTCCGCCCCAGTGCATTCCGGATGCCACTACCCGGGCCATCGGCCCGGCCTCCTTGCGGGGGCGCCATCGGGCACTAACGCCTTGAGCCTCAAGCCGCCGGATCGTATCGATGGGGGGAGGAAGGTGCGGCAGAGGGAGCGCTATACGACGCACTCTGCGGCAGGGACGTGCGACAGTGTTGCAATGTGCTACGCCAAGGCCTTAGCGTTAACGCACGGGCCAGGGGAAGGCCGCCGGCGCGGCCCCGGGCCCTGGAGACTGGGGCATGGACCAGAAGAGGCTGGATTCCCGTTACTTCCCTCTCGTGTTGGACGTGGTGGACCAGGGGATCTTCACGGTGGATCCCTCAGGACTGCTCACCTCCTTCAACAAGGCCGCCGAGCGGATCACGGGATTTCGTGAGGAGGAGGTCCTGGGGCGCCGTTGCGACTCCATCTTCCGCACCAACCTGTGCAAGACCGTCTGCCCCTTGCGCCGGAGCATCGCCACGGGGGAGAGGGCACAGAACGGCCGGGTGCGCATCCACCGCAAGGACGGACAGGCGGTGCTGGTCGCCCTGAGCACCGCGCCGCTCAAGACCGGCGAGGGGCAGCTCCTGGGCGGGGTCGAGGTGTTCAGAGACATCTCCCACGTGGAGGCGCTCAAGCGCAAGCTCGACGGCCAATACCAATTCGAGGACATCGTCAGCCGGAACCCCGCCATGAACCGGATCTTCCAGATCCTGCCCGCGGTCTCCGAGAGCACCAGCACGATCCTCATCACCGGCGCGAGCGGAACGGGGAAGGAGCTGGTCGCCAAGGCCATCCACAACCACGGGGCCAGGCGCCGCAGGCCCTTCGTGGCCGTCAACTGCGCGGCCCTGCCTGAGACCTTGCTGGAATCGGAGCTCTTCGGCTATCGACGGGGCGCCTTCACGGACGCCAAGCGCGACAAGGCGGGCCGCATCGCCCAGGCGGAAGGCGGAACGCTGTTCCTCGACGAAGCGGGCGACCTGCCGAAGAGCCTCCAGGTCAAGCTGTTGCGCTTTCTCCAGGAGAAAAGCTACGAGCCCCTCGGCTCCAACCTCACGCTCAAGGCCGACGTACGGGTTATCACGGCGACCCACAGGGACCTGGAAGCCATGGTTCGCGAGGGGAGTTTCCGGGAGGATCTCTTCTTTCGCCTCAACGTCCTTCAGATCGCCCTGCCCGCCCTTTCCAAGCGCCCCGAGGACATCCCCCTGCTCGTCCGCCACTTCATCCAGCGGTTCCGTGAGGCGACGGGCAAGCCCATCCTGGACGTGACTCCCGAAGCCCTGTCCGCGCTGCTCCGCTACGACTACCCGGGTAACATCCGCGAGCTGGAGAACCTCATCGAGAGGGCCTTCATTCTCTGCAACGAATCGGAGATCCAGATCGAATGTCTGCCGCCGCACGTGGCAGAGTGCGCGGGGCTTCCCGCCAAGCCGGCCGAGGGGGAGGAACGGGGCCTTAAGCAACTGGAGGTGGAGGCGATCCGCGCCGCCCTCGCCAGCCACGCCAACAACCGGAGCCGCGCGGCGAAGGAGCTCGGCATCCACCGCTCCACCCTGTTGAGAAAAATGCGCCGCCATGGCCTGCTTTCACCGGGAGACGGCCCATGATTGCGGATCGGGCGCCCCGCATCGTGGTGGCGGGACTGGGCGGCGACTCCGGGAAAACCCTCCTCTCGCTCGGTCTGCTCCTGTCCTTCCGGCGGGCCGGCCGGGAGGTGGCGGCCTTCAAGAAGGGGCCCGATTACATCGATGCGGCCTGGCTCTCCTGGGCTTCGGGCCGACCGGCCCGAAACCTGGACAGCTACCTCATGGGATTCGACATCGCGGCCGATTCCTTCTGCCGCCACGCCACCCGCGGAGGCCTGAATGTGATCGAGGGGAACCGGGGGCTCTACGACGGTGTCGATTCGGCCGGAACGCACAGCACGGCGGAGTTGGCCAAGGCCATACAAGCCCCGGTGATCCTGGTCGTCAACGCGACCAAGGTCACGCGCACCGCGGCGGCTTACGTGCTGGGCTGCCAGGCCATGGACCCCGCCCTCCACCTCGCCGGCGTCGTGCTGAACCAGGTGGCCGGCAAACGCCACGAGGCGATCCTGTGCCAGGCCATCGCGGAAACATGCGCAGGAATCCCCGTTCTGGGCGTGCTGCCCCGCGCCCCGGGGGAAGCCGTGCTCCCCGGACGGCACCTGGGACTCGTGACCCCCGGCGAGCATCCCCGCATCGCCGAATTAGAGAGCAACCTGTCGAGGCTCCTGGAAGGCCACATCGACCTGGACCAGCTCGCGGCCATCGCCGCGGCTGCCCCTCCCCTGCCCGTTCCGGCCCCCTCCGGCCACCATTCGGCCGGGTCGGTGGGTGTGAAGATCGGCTACGTTCATGATTCAGCGTTCACCTTCTATTATCCCGAGAACCTCGAGGCTCTCGAACGCGGCGGCGCCCAACTGGTCCCCGTCTCGGCCCTAAGCGACCAGGCCCTCCCTCCGGGGCTCCAGGCCCTCTACATCGGCGGAGGCTTCCCCGAGACGCACGGCGTCGCCCTGAGCGAGAACATCAGCTTCCTCGCTTCCGTGCGGCAGGCCGCCGAGAGGGGATTGCCCATTTACGCGGAGTGCGGAGGGCTCATGTTCCTGTCCCAGGCCCTCCACTGGCATGGCGGGCGTTACCCGATGGCGGGGGTGCTTCCCTTTGAGGTGGAGGTAACGGCGAGGCCGCAGGGCCACGGTTACGCCGAACTGGAGGTGGACGAGGACAACCCGTTCTTTGCACCAGGGACCCGCCTGAAGGGCCATGAATTCCACTATTCGAGGATCCTTGCGCCCGGAGCGCCCCCTCCAACGGCTTGCTCCGTCAAGCGGGGAACGGGCGTCCTGGCCGGCCGTGACGGCGTGGTGGTGGGCCGCGTATGGGCCAGCTACACCCACCTGCACGCCCTGGCCACTCCGAAGTGGACCAATTCGTTACTCTCGATCGCTGGTGATTTCGCCCGCCAATGTAACAGCTAATCTATCAGCGGTTAGAGAGATGCAGAAAAGTGGCGCGAGCCATTTGACGCATTCCACCCCGCCAGTGCCCGCGTTGGGTAACTACCCCAACCTGGGAACCCTATGATTGGAGACGGAGAACGGCCGTAGGGCCCTGAGGGCCACCTCAGGCCCTGGCGGAGGGGGGCTCCGCATCACGCCGCCTGTGGCGGCGATCGTTCGCAAAGGACCGGCCGAGGCCAACTATCGAGGAGGTTGTCGATGAGCAAACTGGTACCCCCACACGGCAGTAAAGAACTCAAGTGCCTTCTGCTCGAAGGAAAGGCCAAGGAAGACGAGATCAAGAAGGCCCAGGGCCTGAAGAGGGTTCCCATCACCAGCCGCGAAACCGGCGACCTCATCATGATGGGCATCGGCGGCTTCACGCCCCTCGATGGCTTCATGGGGCAGGCCGACTGGAAGGGCGTCTGCGACGAGTACAAGATGCCCAGCAAGAACGGCCTCTTCTGGCCCATTCCCATCACCCTCTCGGCGGCCAAGGCCCTGGCTGATTCCATCGGCCCCAATGAGGAAGTGGCTCTCTGGGACACCGAGACCGACACGCTCATGGCCACCATGAAGGTGACCGAGAAGTACACCATCGACAAGGCCTACGAGTGCCAGAAGGTCTTCAAGACCACCGACATGGCCCACCCCGGCGTGAAGATGGTCATGGAGCAGGCCGACGTGAACCTGGCCGGCCCCGTCAAGGTGCTCTCCGAGTCCTACTTCCCCGAGCAGTTCAAGGGCCTCTACCAGCGCCCCGCCGAGTCCCGCAAGATGTTCGAGGAGCGCGGGTGGAACACGGTGGCCGCCCTCCAGCTCCGCAACCCCATGCACGGCTCCCACGCCTACCTGGCCTGGATCGCCATCGAGGTCTGCGACGGCGTCTACATCCACCAGCTCGTGGGCAAGCTCAAGCCCGGCGACATCCCGGCCGACGTCCGCGTGAAGGCCATCGACGCCCTGGTCAACAAGTACTTCCGCAAGGAGCGCGTGGCCATGGCCGGCTACCCACTGGACATGCGGTACGCCGGACCCCGCGAGGCGCTGCTCCACGCCGTGTTCCGGCAGAACTACGGCTGCTCCCACCTCATCGTGGGACGCGACCACGCCGGCGTGGGTGATTACTACGGCCCGTTCGACGCTCAGAAGATCTTCCTCGAGATCCCGCCCGACGCCCTCCAGCTCAAGCCCCTCTGCATGGACTGGACTTTTTACTGCTACGAGTGCGGCACCATGGCCTCGATGAAGACCTGCCCGCACGAGAGCAAGGCCATCATCGACGACGAGGGCAACTACAAGGGAGGCGCCAGGCTCCTGCTTTCCGGCACCCTCCTCCGCAAGCTCATGAGCGAAGGCAAGCCCGTCCCGAAGGAGTTCTCCAAGCCCGAGGTCATCGCCGTTCTGAAGGAGTACTACGACCACCTCGAAGAGAAGGTGGAAGTGAAGCTTCACGGCGCGGCCACGGGAGACGCCAACAAGAAGCGCTAAGCGACTCTAGATGATTACGGGGGGATCGCCGGGGCCTTCGGGCCCCGGCTTTCTTTTGGGCGGAGGGCATGGCTGTCCAAAATTAATTCGACTCGCAATGGAGGGGGTTGCCTTCCGGAGCGAAGCGGAAGAAGGCGCGTCCCGGCGCCGATGGGCCCCATGCGAGGAAGGTGAGGCGGCCGCACCGCAAGCGTACTCCCTGGTCGCAGAGGATGCGGACGCCGAAGGCTGACGCGGCAGGAGGTCCGTCGCCGCCGGCGCACCCGTGGAGGGTGGGAATGGTTCGCACCAGACGAGAGGCTGGGGCTGGCGCCCGAAGGGCGGCTGAGGGACTGCGGACGGAGCGCGGCCACGCTGGCGTGGACGCGCCCGGCGAAGATCCCCAGCGCCGCGCCAAAGGCGCGGCCCAGACCCAGGCCGTGGGTTGGAGCCGGCAGGGCAGTCTGTTTTGAACAGGCATGGGCGGAGGGCGGAGGGGGCGCTGGCTCAATCACCGCCCAGGTGGCTCAATTCCGAGAGGGGCACGGCCTCGATCACCGCTCCCGCCTGGACCCGGCCCAACCGATCGAGGGCGCGTTGCAGTTCTTTGTCCGCCGCCCCCTCCTCCGGAGTCGCCTTCTCCGCCCTGACCCCCAACTCCGCCGCCGCACGTGCGACCACGGGATCCAAAGGGAGCGGCCGCGTCACCACGAGTCCCACCAGCTTGAAATCCCGGGTCCTGAAGAGCGGTCCTCCGCCGTAGCCGGACGTGAAGGCGCCGCTCAGCACCAGCCGGGTGTCCAGACCTCCTCCCTTCGTCACGACTCGAAGCCCCGCCACGACTCCCGATGAGAGCAGGGGCTCCGGCGGCTGTACTCCCTCCGGGAACCCCCAGGCGTATACGGCCTCACCGGGGCTCACCGTCTCCTTCCCGCTTAAGTCCAGTCCTCCCTTGAGCTTCTCGCGGAGATAGAGCTGGGCCACGCCCATGGCGGGGTCCACCTGCATTCCCCGGATGGGAACGGGTGCTCCCAGGCAGGAGGTCACCCGGATGTCGCCCGGCCTGGTCCCCGCGACGACCGAGGCGTCCGTCAGAATGGGTCCCTCCTGGCTCAGCACCCCCGTGGCCTGTCTCCCGGTGGCCAGGTTGGTCACGAGGTAGAGGGCGCGGATCACCTCCCGGTCGGCATCCCCCACGCTCTTCAGGAGGAGCTGGGTGCTGGGGTTTTCCGGCGGTCCTTTGAGAGGACCGACCCACAGGCGTCTCAGCCAGATCCCTCCCCACACGAACCCCGCCAGCAAGGCCACCACCAGCAGCCACTTGAGCGCGTCCCGCATGCCGTGCCTCCATCGCCTGCGCCCCGCCGGGAGGGGCCGGACCGTAGCCCTCATTCTACGCCCCCGGAGCGGATGTTCGGCGCGCTGTGCCGCCGATCCGGCGGTGGACGTTGCGGCGCCCCCTCGCCCTGGTTAGAATGCAGCCATTGCGAGGGAGGCGAGTCTCATGGCCAAAATCGAATCTTTCGACGTGACCACCGGCGTGGACCTGATGGAGGTCGAGAACGCCGTCAATCAGGCGCTCAAGGAGATCAGCCAGCGCTACGACTTCAAGGGGGCCAAGACGCTGCTGGAGCTCCGCAAGGCCGACCACCTGCTGGTTTTGGAGGCGCCGGACGACATGAAGCTCAAGGCCATGTGGGAGATGCTCCTGGGCAAGCTGGTGCGCCGGAAGGTCCCCACCAAGAACTGCCAGCTGGAGCCCGTCCAGAAGGCCGGTGGCGACCGCGTCCGGCAGGAGATCAAGCTGGTCTCGGGGCTCGACATCGAGATCTGCCGCCGGATCGTCAAGTCCATCAAGGAGGCGAAGTTCAAGAAGGCCCAGGCCGCCATCGAGGGCGAGAAGGTCCGGATTTCGGGCCCCTCGCGCGATGAACTTCAGGAGGTGATCGCCCACCTGAAGCAGCAGGACTTCGGCGTGGAGCTCCAGTTTGGGAACTACCGGTCCTAGCGCCGAGATACGAGGAAGCGGAACTTCAGGCCCAACTCCGCATCCCCCAGTCGCTTGGCGGACGGCCCTTGAGCGGGCACGGACCAGGCCGTGGGCACCGCCAGGTGAAGCTGGAGGCTGGGAACGACGCCGTAGTTGACCCCCACGGCCGGACCCTGGTAGAGGGCAACGCCCGGGCCGTCATCCATGCTCCCGAAAAGGTAGAACTCCCAATGGCGGTAGGGCACGGGCTCGGGGTCGTCGGTCAGGAAGGGCGGGCCCGCCCATGCCCTTCCGAAGGCCGCCACGAGAAGCACCGCCGCGAGCACGACCTTCGACCGCACGAACCCTCCTTTGCGGGGACCGTCCTCCGCGCCCCGCCGCGGAAGGATCCGCCGCAAGCCTCCCGCCGGCGCGGCGCAGGTCCGCTTGGATGCAACCGCCGAGACCGAACCGCGATTTCAGGGTTGACCGGTTCGCCGGCGTGGGGTTTACTGTCCGGCTGAAGGGAGACCCCTTGGACCAGGAGCTGACCCGGCACGAGCGCGCCATCGACCGCCTGAACGCCCGCCGACAGAAGGTCCGCGAGGAGATCGCCAACGCCTTGAGCCACGGGATCGGCCTCGGACTGGCCCTCGCGGGCCTGGCGGTCCTGGTGGTGCTGACCAGCGAGCACGGCGGAGCGTGGCGGATCTGGAGCGCCAGCGTCTACGGCGCCACGCTCCTGATCCTCTACCTGGCCTCGACCCTTTACCACGGCATCCCCAACCCCCGGGCCAAGAGGATTCTCCGGGTGGCGGACCACGTGACCATCTTCTTCCTCATCGCCGGCACCTACACCCCGTTCACCCTGGTGAGCCTGCGGGGGGCCTGGGGCTGGAGCATCTTCGGGATCATCTGGGGGCTGGCCCTCCTGGGAACCCTGCTCAAGCTCTTCTGGTTCAGCCGGATGCACCTCGTCGGCCCCTTTCTCTACCTGGCCATGGGCTGGCTCATCGTGATCGGTCTCACTCCCCTCCGGGAACGCGTGCCGGACTTGGGGCTGGTCCTCCTCGGGGCGGGTGGACTCTGCTACACGGGGGGACTCATCTTCTTCGCCCTGGACAAGCGCTACCGCTACTTCCACCTGATCTGGCACCTCTTCGTGTTGGCCGGGAGCATCTTCCACTATTTCGCGATCCTCGTGGCCATCCTGCCCCCGAAAACCTGAGAATCTCGCTAACGCACCCGGACCACCATCTTCCCGGTGTTTTCTCCGGAGAAGAGCCCCAGGAACGCCTTCGGGGCGTTTTCGAACCCCTCTACCACCGTCTCGCGGACTTTGAGCCGCCCCTCCTTCACCCAGTCCGCCAAGCGGCGCTGGGCCTCCGGGAAGCGCTCCTTGAAGTCGAAGACGATGAAGCCCTCGGCGCGGGCGCGCCGGACCAGGAGCGTGGCGAAGGGGCGTGTGCCGCGGGGAGGGTTCTTGGCGTTGTATTGGGCGATCTGGCCGCAGATCGCCACGCGGGCCCGCAGGTTGATCAGGCCGAGAACCGCGTCGCTCACGGTTCCCCCCACGTTGTCGAAATAGACGTCGACGCCCGAGGGGCATAGGGGGGCGAGGGCCTCGCGCAGATCCTCGTGGGCCTTGTAATTGAGGGCCGCATCGAACCCGAGCTCCTCCGTGAGCCATCGCACCTTCTCTTCGCTGCCAGCGACGCCCACGGCCCTGCACCCCATCAGGCGGGCGATCTGTCCCACGATCGAGCCCACCGCCCCGGCTGCCCCCGAGACGAGCACGGTCTCGCCCGGCCTGGGCCGCCCCACGTCGAGCAGGCCGAAGTAGGCGGTAAGCCCCGGCATGCCGAGGGCGCCGAGGGCGAGGGAGGCCCGCCCGGCGGGGAGGCTCAATTTCTGAAGCGCGGCCCCGGAGAGCACGCCGGCGGTGCACCAACCGAGCGGTGCCAGGACGAGGTCGCCGGCGACGAAACGGGCGTCCCTCGACTCGACCACCTGGGCCACAACCTCGCCGCCGATCACGTCGCCGGGCTGGAGCGGAGCGACGTAGCTCTTGACCGGGCTCATGCGCCCGCGCATGTAAGGGTCCACCGAGAGGTAGAGGGTTTCAAGCAGCACCTCTCCTTCGCCCGCGGGCGGTACCGGGCGGCTTTCCCTTCGGAACGTCGCATCGTTGGGCATCCCTTCGGGATAGCCCGTGAGAATCCAGCAGTCGCTTTGACGGATGGGCATGGCAGACTCCTAGGGTTTCGGCTCAGCGCCTTTCGTAGCGCAGGAAGGTGAAGGGCGGAGGGCCCGGGCGATCCACCCGAGAGGTTTCTCGGAAGATCTCGACGGGCACCTCGGGGAAGAAGGCATCGCCGGGAAAGGCGGCGTGGACCACGGTGAGGTAGATCCGGCCGGCCAGCGGCAGGGCCCGCGCGTAGATCTCCCCGCCACCGCACACGAAGAGCTCCTCATCCGAGCCCTCAAACAGCGCCAGGGCGGAGGTCAGGTCGGGCAAGACCTCGGCTCCCCGCGCCTCGAAGGCCTTCCGCCTGGAGAGGACGATGGTCCGCCGTCCCGGCAGGGGGACGTTGAGGGTCTCCCAGGTCTTGCGCCCGAGCAGGACGGCGTGACCCCAGGTCGTGCGTTTGAAGAAGTCCAGGTCTTCGGGGAGGTGCCACGGGACGCGGCCGCCCTCCCCGATCACCCGGTTTTCACCCATGGCGGCGATGAGCGAGAGGATCATCGGGGCTCCTCTCCCCAAGTTCCGCGATTGAAAGGGCGTTGCCTTCGAGAATAGCCGCCGTTCACCGGGGAAAACAAGGTTTCTCCTCGGCGGGGAGGGCCATTCCCTCCCCGCTCCACGGGCCAAGCCCGTGGAGCCTCACCCCGCCCATGGCGCCCTCTCGCCTTTGGCTTGAGGGCGCCCCAATCCCTCGATGGGTGACGAAGGCCTTTTCTTCAATGGCTTCTCCCACCTGCTCTCCACGTCCCTTTCCTCGTTCCGTCGCGGGATTGGGGCTCTCCGGTCCCGCGCAACAGCTCGCGTCAGGTTCCCATCTCCGGGTTCCCTTTGCAACGGCTTCGGGTCCAAGGCCTAGAGCAGGCGGGCCACCACCAGGGTGATATCGTCGGCCTGCGGAGCGCTCCCCGAGAATCGGGCCACTTCCTCCAGAACGCGGTCCCGGATCTCCGAAGCCGGTCTCCCCGGCATCGAGACCAGGAGCTCCTGGAGACGCTCCTCCTCGAAGAACTCCCCGGCCTCGTTCATGGCCTCCGTCACCCCATCCGAGAAGAGGACCAGCACGTCCCCCTGCCGGAGCGCGAGCTGCCGCTGACCGTAGCGCTGCTCCGGAAAGACCCCCACGATGGTGCCCGTGGCGGGGAGCCGCAGGACCTCGGTCCCGCCGACGGTCCACCGCAGGAGCATGGGCGGATTGTGGCCCGCGTTGGCGTAGACCAGCGCCCTGGCGCCTGCGTCCAGAACGCCGTAGAAGAGGGTCGCGAACCGCCCCTCGCCGGCGCTGTCGCAGAGGCGCCGGTTGACGCCCGCCATGATCGCCGACACCCGGTCTTCGTGCGTCTCCGCCTGCTCACGCAGCGTGGCTTGGAGGCTCGCCATCAGGAGGGCGGCCGAAACCCCCTTGCCCGAGATGTCCCCCAGAGCGAGGCCCACCGAGCTCTCGCCCCTCCGGATGAAGTCGTAGTAGTCGCCGCCCACGTAGCGCGCCGGCCGGCAGGCGGCCGCACAGTCGAGCCCCGGGATGGACGCGGGGGCCCTCGGCAGGAGGTTCTGCTGGACCTGCTGCGCGATCTCCACCTCGCGCCTCAGCTGGCCCTCCTCCTCGCTCCGGTGGAGCAGGCGCGCGTGGTCCAGCGTGTCGGCCATCTGCTGGGCCAACGCCGAGAGGAGCTGCACGTCCTCCCGCGAGTAGGGCTCCTCGGAGCGTTTCTCGCCCAGGCAGAGGAAGCCGAGCAAGTCGGCCCCAACGGACATGGGGACGAGCAGGCGCGCCCCGAGGGTCCCATCGAGGAGGGCGCGCTCCTGTTCCGAGGCTCGCCCAGCGATGAGGTGCGCCGCCGAAAGCCTGTCCTTGGGGTCCAGGCTCAGGACGCGGGTCGCGGCCGGACCGTCTGAGAGCAAGGCCAGCGCGGCCGAATCGGGGAGCAACACCAGGGGAAGGGCGAGAGCATCCTGGTTGGACGCGGCGGCGGCCCTCCGCCAGAAGCAGAGGAAGGTGGAGGGCGAGGAACCCGAAGCGGCCTTCCGCATCACGGCCTGGCGCTCCCCCGCGAGCGGCAGGGCCGCCAGGGCCTCGGCACGCAGGAAGAGGGCGACGTCCTTCGGGTGGAGCGTCGAGGAGAGGGCCTCCACCGCGCTGGTGGCCAGCGCGTCCGGGTCGCCCACGAGCCGGCGCACGCGTACGGTCAGGCCCGTGAGGATCTCGCGGGCGTCGTAAGCCTCCCGGAAGAAGCGGCGCTCGATGGGGAGCAGCACTTGGCCGTTGAACTTCCGGATGCCCAGAACGCTCACCACTGTTAGGCCCGCGACGGTCACGGCCATGATTCCGCCACGGTCTTCGCCCGCGATGTGGCCCACCGACGGGCCCGCCGCGTAGTAGAGCGCGACGAAGATAGCCGCCCCCTCCAGGGCCAGGAAGCCCTTGGAGAGGAGGGCGAATTGGAGCCCGCGCCGCAGGAAGACGCGGATGCCGAAGACGCGGTGCCTGAGAACGGCGTAGATGAAGGCCAGCGGGAAGAGCAGCATGGCGAGGCTCACGCAGATCTGGATCCACAGCGGAGGGCCGATGCCCAGCGTCACTTGCCAGAGGTAGCTCAGGAGCCACGGAAAGAGGCAGAGGATCCCGCACAACAGGATGCCCAGCCGGCGGCGCTCGTTCCGCGATCGGGCGTTCCGGAGATTGAGCAGGAGGGCCGCGACGCCGATCACGGCGAGAAGGCAGAAAATAATATCGAGCGCCCAGTCGGCGTATCTCACGCGGTCCAGGTACTGTGAATAGATGGCCTCGTCCGAATGCTGGAGCCACCACAAGATGCCGTTCCACGCGGCGAAAATCCCTCCGAAGGCCACGCCGAACCGTTTGAGCCAGGGAAAGCGGCGGTCGATGGGCGAGGGGGACGGAAAACGCAGGCAGAACCACATGAGGACCGGGGTCACGGAGGCATACAGGACGAGCCACAACGCGGTGCCCAAAGTCCGAAATGGGGAGGGAAACATGGCCGTCTCGCCGTGCCACGTGAAAGAGGCGAAGCAGAGGAACAGCAGGCTCGCCGCGAGCGCCCCTTCGTCCTCCGGGCGGGAGATCCCGATCAGTAGCGCCGCGGCCAGGCAGGCCAGGAAGATCAACAGATCGGCGGTCATGGCGCGGAGCCACGGCCAGATGCTCTCGCGGGCGGACTCGGGAATGGCCGGGTAGGTGACCGTGGCCACGCGGCTCCGGCCGTCGGCCTCCCTTCTGAGCACCTCCACCCGGAAGGCTTCGCCGTAACGAACCGCTCTCTCGGCCTCCAGCGGGCCCATAGGGCCGAGCAACGGGATCCGCCGCCCGTCGGTGATCAGCGCGAGTATTTCATCGCCCGGCCGGAGGCCCCCCGCTGCAACGGCTGGGCTCAGGACCTTCTTCACGACGAGATAGCCGTTGACCCGCTTCATGCTGACCACCGGGGCCGTATGATAGATGGGGCTGGAGAACAGGACGTTGTAATAGATCAGCCCGGCCTCGTTGGCCAGGACCGCCGAGACGACCAGGATGAGGATCGTCAATCGGCCCAGGCGGGAAAGCGGCCGAGGCCCGCCGCCCGCCGATGAGGAAGCCGCGTCGTCTTCCGTCGTGTCTCGTGCCTCCATGGCTTCTCCCCCGGGAGACCAGCCCGTAACTCGCGATGGCGAAATCCGGCAGTCCCACGGTAGGCCTGCCTGCGCGCCTTCGTCAAGCCGGCGATGTCCGCCAGTCCAAGAGCCGGGGCCAGAAGCGACGGCCTGGGAGCGGCCTCTTACTAATCCGAGAGGGAAGGGGTTGGCCCCTTCCCTCTCCCCCGCCTTCGCGGGGGCAGGCTCCGCTCGGCTGGGCAAAGCCCACCGCGGTGGGCTGGTTTCGCAAGCAGGCCCCCCCGCCTTCGCGGGGGCAGGCTCAGGCTTCGGCCTCGCTGCTCTCCCATCCCCACTTCGAAGCTGCCCTTAGCAAAGAGTCAACCCTGCTGGTGTCCCATTAGTAACGGCCGGTTGCCGGGATGAGAAGTCGCTCCTCCCGCGGCTCCAGGAAGCGCCACCGGCCCGAAGGGACGTCCAGCTCCACGGGCCCGTAGGCGACCCGCTTGAGGTCCAGCACCTTCAGCGGCGTGCCGTGGCGTTCGTCGCGCAGGGCGCCGAAGAGCCGACGAACGTGGCGGTTGCGGTCTTCGTCCAGAACCACCCTCAGTCGGGTCCGAGGGCCCCGGTAGCCGAGGATCTCCGCGCAGGAGCAGCGCAAAAGCCCGACGGGCGTGCCGACCCCTCGCAGCAGGAGGGGCAGCTGGCTTTCCTGGAGGTGGCCGCGCACCTCCGCTTCATAGGTTCGCTCCAGCCCGCCGGGCCTCGTGAGCAGCTCCACGAGCCGGCCCTCCCGCACGAAGAGCAGCAGGCCGCGCGAATCCCGGTCGAGGCGGCCCACGGGGACCCACCCTTCGCCGCGGAGCCAGGCCGGCAACAGATCGTAAACGGTCCTCCGGCCGAGCTCGTCGCTGGTCGTCACCACCACCCCCTTGGGTTTGTGGAAGAGGAAGAGGCGCGGCCGGGCGCCCTCCGCCGAGGCTCCGACCCCGCTCACGGGCCGTTCACCGAAGCGAGGATCTGCGCGAAGGCCGGCTCCTTCCGCAGGCTCTCCAGGTCGGGGTCCTTGGCCATCAGGGCCCCGTCCTTGAAGCCGTTGCCCACCGCCTTGCGGAGGTAGCCGAGGGCCTTCTCCTTCAGGCCGCACCGGGCGGTGGCGCAGGCGGCGTTGTAGGCGTAGAGGGGGTTCCCCGGCGCCACGGCCACGCTCGTTTCGAGGCAGAAGGCCGCCTCCCGGTACCGCCCCATCCTGAGCAGCGTCGCCCCCAGCTCGGAGAAGTGGAAGCCGGCGAGGCGGAAGACGACGTCGGCGTTGCGCGCCGACTCCCCCCCGGCCTTACGGGCGCGGTCGAGGTCCCTCAGCACGCCCAGGATGGACGGCGGGTCCCCGGCGGATTCCACCCTCTGGGAGTACTCCTCGAAGGTCTGTTCGAGGCGCAGACTCTCCTGAACCCGCGGATCCTTCTCCAGCCGGCTGCCGTCGCGCGCCATGACCACGGCCTGCGGCGTGCCCGGTAGGAATTCGGCCCCCTGACGGTACTCCCGGTAGGCCCGCGCCAGCTCTCCGCGCGCCTCCAGCGCCTGGGCCCAGGCCAGGCGCTGC
>JAJYCJ010000173.1 GCA_021778515.1 Acidobacteriota bacterium | reverse complement strand
GGCCTTGTCACCGGCCTCCTGAACCCAAGCCAGAAGCTCTTCAGCTGAAAACCATGGCGCCAACTCCGAAGGGTTTCTCATGGCACCCCTCCGAACCCACTCTATATTACTCTATCTTTGCCGTCAATGTGGTATGAGAGCCGGCGAAGCTAGATGCTGAGGAGGGGGAGGAGGGCCGCCCGAAGCGAGGGGAGGTCTTGCCGGATGGTGTTCCAAACGACTTCGAGATGAATGCCGACGTAGTCGTGAATGAGCACGTCCCGTATGCCTGCCGCTTCAGCCCACGGTACCTCCGGATGGCGGGCGCGGAAGCTGGTCAGCACCCGCTTGGCAGCTTCGCCGATGACCTCCAGGCAGCGGACGACGGCGAGTTGGGTCTTCTCGTCCGCAAGGAATCCCTGCAAGTCCATGTCTTGCGTGAGCCGGCAGGCCTTGTCGGCATAGTCCGCCATGTCCGTGAGATAGTCCGAGACCTCCCGGCGCTGCCTCATATCTCCGAGACCTCCGAGAGGATGCGCCGGCCGATGGCGGGCCGCAGGGCCTCGCGCATCACGAGGTCGACGCGCCGACCGAGGTGCCGCTCGATCTCCGCCTTGAGCCGAACGAAGGCGAACAGCCCCGGCGTCTCGCTAAAGGAGACGAGAAGGTCCACATCGCTGCGGCGCGATGGCGTGCCGCGGCCGTAAGAGCCGAAGAGCCCCAGCGAACGGATGTGGTACCGGGCGGCAAGCTCCGGCCGGATAGCTTTCAGCTCGAGCAGAAGGGCCTCGCGGCTGAGCGGTTCCGGCTTGGGGCGGACCCGCGCAACCCCTGCTGGCCTCTTGTTGGGTTCGATCGCAGGTTTGCTCATGGCCTTCTTAGAATATCACGGCGTCCGAGCCACCGTTAGAGAAGAACCCGGCCCTCACACCCCCCGCGCGGCCTTGCTGACGAGCTTGGCGAGCTCCTTCATCTTGAACGGCTTGGCGATGAACTGGAAGGCCCCCAGGGCCTGGGCCTCGTGGCTGGTCTCGATGGTGGCGTAGCCGGTGATGACGATGACCTGGGTGGAGGGGGCCTTCTCCTTGATGAAGCGGAGCAGGTCCATGCCCGAGGGGCCCTTCATCTTCATGTCCGTCACGAGCACGTGGAAGCTGCGCTCCTTGAGGCGCTCGAGGGCCCTTTCGCTCTCCGTGAAGACCTCCACCTCGAACCCCTCGCGCTCCAGAACGGGCTTGAGGCGGTCCCCCACGATCGGTTCGTCGTCCAGCACCATCACGCTCTTCTCGGCCATGGTTCACCCCCCCTATGGTCCTACTCTTAGGCTTCCGCCGGCCCTCGGTCAAGGCGCGGGCCGGCCGCTCCCGTCTTCTCGCCGTTTGCGAGCGGCAGGCAGACGTGGAAGGTGGTGCCCCGCCCCCGCTCGCTGGTCGCTTCGATCGTTCCGCCGTGTTTCTGGATGATGCTGTAGCAGATGGAGAGGCCGAGCCCCGTCCCCTTGCCCGGCTCCTTGGTCGTGAAGAAGGGGTCGAAGACGTGGGGCATGTGCTCCGGCGGGATGCCGATGCCCTCGTCGCGGACCTCCACGCACAGGCGGTCCGAGCCCCTCTCCGCCATGACCTCCACCGTCAGCGGCCCCCCCCCCGGCATGGCCTGGACGGCGTTCAGGAAGAGGTTGAGGAACACCTGCCGCAGCTGGTTGGCCGCTCCCCGCACCGGCGGCAGGCCGGGCGGCGCCCTCAGCTCGAAGCGGACGTCGTTCAGGACCATCTCGTTCTGGGCGATGCGGCGGGTGGCCTCGATCACCTCCAGGAGGTCCACGGGCACAAGGTCAGGCCGCTCGTCGCGGGTGAAGTCCAGGAGGCTCTTGACGATCTCCCCCGCCCGCTCGGTCTCGAAGTAGATGTCCTGCAGCAGCCTCCACTTCTCCTCGTCGCTGAGGGCCTTGAAGTCCTCCATGAGGGCCTCGGTGGTGATGGCGACGTTGTTGAGCGGGTTGTTGAGCTCGTGGGCGATGCCCGAGGTGATGGTGCCCATGGCCGTGAGCTTGCCGGCCTGGATGAGCTTCTCCTGGTTGGTCTGGAACTCGGCCAGCATCTGGTTGACGGCCAGGGCGAGCTCGGAGAACTCGTCGCGGTAGGCCCGCGCCGGCCGGATGAGGCTGAAGTCGCCCTGGGCGATGCGCCGCGTGTAGGCCTGGAAGCGCCGGATGGGGTCCATCAGGGCCCGCGTGAAGAAGAAGGTGATGAGGAGGAAGAAGCCCAGCAGGACGGCCAGCATGGTGCCGAAGAGCATCTCGGAGCTGTGCAGCAGGCGCGCCACGGACCTGCGCTCCCGATGGACGAGGTCCCGGCCCCGGAAGGCGATCTCGGCCTCCAGCGCCTGGGCCGAGGCCATCTCCCGGCCGCGCTCCTCTGCGTCGGCGGTGGACTCCAGCCGCCCCAGGAGGCCCCGGTAGTCCGCCAGCCTGGAGAGCAGCTTCGAGTAGGCCTCGGCCTCGCTCGGGCTGCGTCGCTGTCCCGCGTCGGCCATGAGGAGCGCCTCGGCCTCCTCGACCCTCGCCCTCGCATCGCGCAGGGCCTCCACCGAGCTGCCCTCCTGGCGCTCCAGGAGCTGGACCCGGAGGGACCGGCTGTAGAGCATCTCCAGGGCCTCCAGGAGGTCGAGCTGGCCGCGCACCTGGCGGATGCGCGTCAGGGCCACGAGGCCGAAGAGGCCGCAGAGGATGAAGCAGAGCATCAGGCTGAAGATCAGGCGGTGGCGGATGGGGATGGAGGGGCGCGAGAGGATCACCCGCTGCGCCTCCTCCAGCTCTCGCTGAAGAGGAGGACTGTGGCTGGTGCGGCGGTTGGCCACTGGCGAGTCGCTCATGGTCCCCCCGGTCAGGCGGCGGCCGCCGAGTCCCCTCCCGCGAGATCCAGCCGCGCCCCTGTGCAGACTTCATCCGCAGTATACGGCCCGCCGGGACCGGGGACAAACGGGCGAGACA
>JAJYCJ010000009.1 GCA_021778515.1 Acidobacteriota bacterium | reverse complement strand
GGGTGGGGGGGGGCCCCAGCGGGCTTTGCCCGGGGGGCGGGGAGGGAATGGCCCTCCCCGCCCAAGAGACAATGTCTCCCCCCCGTGAACCTGAACCATAGCCGAAGCCACCCGCATTTCAATCGCGGGATTTGGGCTGATCACGGACGGCGCGGAGTCCGGCCAGCTCCGAGGGCGATCGAAGTATGCTGCGCGCGGTGAGGCCATCCAGAGACGAGATCCCTCCGTAACCCCAGGCGGCGAAGTGGAAGGGGCACCGCGCGGCCCTTGCCGTGAGGAAATCCAGGCGGGTGTCCCCCACGAAGGCGGCCTCTCCGGGCGTCACCTCCAGCCGCCGGCAGAGCTCCAGGAGCATGGCCGGGTCTGGCTTCGCGGGGAACCCCTCCTCGGCGCCCAGCACCTCGTCGAACAGGCCTTCCCAGCCCAGTCCCGCGACCACCTTCCGGGCATAGGGTCCCTTCTTCATCGTGCACACGGCCATGGGTACCTCGCCGGCCAGGCTCCTGAGAGAGGCATCCACGCCGGCGAAGGGGCGGGTGCTGTCGAGGCAGTGGGCTTCATACCAGGCGCGGAAGTGGCGGGCCCCCTCGGGGCCCATGGCCGGGTCTCCCAGGAGCTGGGCGAAGCACTCCTCCAGTCGGGTTCCGATGGTGGAGAGAAGCCGCTCCCGCGGGGGAAGCGGTACCCCGATGGCATCGAAGGAGGCCTCGTAGGCCCGCAGGATGTCCCCCTGGCTGTCCACGAGGGTCCCGTCCAGATCGAAGATGATGGCTTCTATGAGAGGCGCCCTCCGCGAGATTCGTGATGCCGGGACGGGGGCTGATCGAGGCGCGGCCACCGCCCTTCCGGCCGCTCGCCACCACGTCCCTGCCCTACTCCAGGTCGTACTTCTTGAGCCGGTAGCGGAGGGTGTCCCGGGTGAGGCCGAGCAGGCGCGCGGCCCTGGTCTGGTTCCCGCCGGTGCGCTTGAGGGCCTGCTCGATGAGGCTCCTCTCCACGTCTTCCAGCACCACGCCTCCCGGCGGCAGGGTGAACGTCTGCTCCACGGGCTGGTAGGGCTCCTGCACCAGAATCTCCCTGGGCAGGTCGGGGAGGTCGATGATCTCCTTGTTCTCCAGGATCATGACCCGTTCGATGAGGTTCTTGAGCTCGCGGATGTTCCCCGGCCAAGGGTACTCCATGAGGGCCTGCATGGCCGCGTGGCTTACGCCGCGGGTGCCCTTCTTGAACTCCCGGTTGAAGTGGTCGATGAAGTGCTTCACCAGCAGAGGGACGTCTTCGGGCCGCTCCCTGAGGGGCGGCAGCACGATGGGGATCACCTTGAGGCGGTAGTAGAGGTCCTTGCGGAACCGGCCTTCCGAGACGGCCTGGTCGAGGTTGGCGTTGGTCGCCGCCACGATGCGGACGTCCACGCGGATGTCCACCGTTCCTCCTACCCGCTTGAAGGTGCGGTCCTCGAGAAACCGCAGAACCTTGGACTGAAGGTTGGGGCCGATCTCCCCGATCTCATCCAGAAACACCGTGCCCCCGTCGGCCAGCTCGAAGAGCCCCTTCTTGGCCGCCTTGGCGTCCTCGAATGCTCCTCGCTCGTGGCCGAAGAGCTCACTCTCCAGAAGCGCTTCGGGAAGCGCCGAGCAGGTGAGGTTCATGAAGGGCTTCTTGGCCCTGTCGCTGGCGTAGTGGATGGTGTTGGCGAGCAGGTCCTTGCCCGTTCCGCTCTCGCCCTGGAGGAGCACCGTCGTCGCCGAGGAGGCGGCGATCTTCTTGACCAGCTCGAACACTTCCACGATCCGGGCGTTGCGGCCCACCAGGTTGCCCATGCCGAAGCGCTCTTCCTGCGCCCGCCGGTAGCGCCCCAGCTCGCGCTTCAGGGAGGTGGTTTCCAGGGCCTTCTGGATCGTCACCAGGAGCTCCTCGATCTCGAAGGGCTTGTTGAGGTAGTCGAAGGCCCCCAGTTTCATGGCCTCGATGGCGCTCTCGACGGTCGAGTAGGCCGTCATCATGATCACCGGCAGGTCCCTGAACTTGGGCCCCACGATCTTGAGGAGCTGGAGGCCGTCCATGTCGGGCAGGCGGTAGTCCAGCAGGATCAGATCGATCTCCTGCTCCTCCAGGGCCTTGAGCGCGTCGCTGCCGCGGTCCACCTCGGCCACCACGTATCCTTCCTTGGTGAGGCGGTTGGCAAGTGACCATCGGATGAGCTTCTCGTCCTCGACGAGCAGGATTCTCTCTTTCGCCATCAGGCACTCCGTGCGTCAGCGGGCAAATAGACGGTGAAGGTGGTTCCCTTTCCCACTCGGGAGGCCACCTCGATACGGCCCCCGTGGGCGTTAATGATGCGCTGGACGATCGACAGCCCCAGGCCCGTTCCGATGTGCTTGGTCGTGAAGAAGGGCTGGAAGATCTGCTTCTGAGCCTGCGGTGGGATCCCGGCGCCGGTGTCGCTCACCTCCAGGGCGAGCTCCCCGCCGCACTGCCGGGCCGACACGCGGACCGATCCGCCCGGTACCGGCACAGCCTGGATGGCGTTGAGGATCAGGTTGACCAGCACCTGCTGGATCTGCTGGGGATCGGCGAGAGCGTTCGGAAGGTCGTCGGGGATGGATTGGGATAGCTCCACCCCGGCGTCCGCGGCGCTCTCCTGGACGAAGGGGAGGGACGATTCCACCACCAGCGCGAGCGGCAGGGGTTCCCGTCGAAGGATGACGGGCTTGGCGAAGGCCAACAGGTCCTTCACGAGGCTGTCCAGCCGCCTCAGCTGCTGGAAGGCCTCCTGAAAGAGGGCGAACCGGGGGTCACCTGGCACGTGCACCCCCCGCATCATCTCCATGGCACCCTTGAGCCCGGCGATGGGGTTTTTGATCTCGTGCGCCACGCTCGCGGCCAGGCGGCCGATCTCCGCCAGGTGCTCGGCCTGGGACAACTCGCGCTGGAGCCGTTTGAGCTCGGTGACCTCCTTCAGGACCAGCGAGGCGCCCGGTTCGCCTCCGATGGGGTCCTGGATCTCCGTCCGGGTCACGAGCAGGTCCGTGTAGCAGTCGCAGTCCTGCGGAATGCGGGCCTCGAATCGCATGGTGCCACGCGGCTCCTGGCCGCTGGGCATCTCCTGGATGGCGCCCGCGGGCAGAAAATCCTCAATGGGGTGGCCCAGCGCATCCTTGGCCTCCACCCCAAAAAGGGCGCTCGCCCCGCGGTTCCAGGAGGCGATCCTACCCCTTGCGTCCAGCGTGACCAGGCCATCCATGGAGGACTGCAGGATGGACAGGAGGTACTGGTCCCGGCTGGCCACCTCCTTCTTGAGCGCCTCCTCCACCCGGAGGTCGTTGCAGAACCCCATGGTGCCGATCAGCTTGCCCTGTTCGTCCTTCAGCAGAGAAAAGGTCACGCGGATGGGGACGAACTCACCCGACTTGGACTTGAAGGCCGTCTCCACGTCGGGCCAGACCTCCCGTTTCAGCAGCATCCTCATGACGCGGTCGGCGTCCGGCCTCCCGCGCTGGTAGAAATCCGCAACCGGCTTGCGGAGCACCTCCGATTCTGCGTAGCCGAAGATGCTTTCCGCCGTCCGGTTGAAGAGGGTGATCCTGCCCTTCAGGTCGGTGGAGATGATGCCGTTGACGGAGGAGTTGAAGATATTCCGCACGAGTTCCTGCGTCCGCGCCAGGGCCCGCAGGGTGTCCTGCTGAGCCGTGATGTCCAGGTAGATCTCGATGGCGTGCCTTCCCTTCAGCTGCCCGCCCGAAATGGGCCGCGTGATCTTGAGGAAGTCGCGCATCCGCTCGCCCGCCTTGGCGCGGACGAGATGGCGCATGGGCTTGGAGCCCTCCAGGACGTTGCAGACGGAGCACCGCGAACACTCCGCAGCCTCGTGCGCGAGGACCTCCTGGCAGGGCCGGCCCACGGCCAACTCGGGGCGGACGCGCAAGAGCTCCTTGGGCATGGTCGCGTTCAGCCAGACGACCTTGAGCTCGGCGTCCAGGAGCACGATGCCCACGTCGATGCCGGAGAGGATCTGATTCAGCAGTCCATACTCCTCCCAGGTCTTGGCCGCATCCGCTTCGGTGGCCGCGATCTTGGCCTGCGCCGACGCGGCCCGCTCCTCCACGGCCGCCTGATAGCATTCCAGGAGGATGTAGGAGCCCTCGCGGAAGGTGTCCGTGACCAGTTCGCGGAAGGTCTCCTTGCCGGGAAGGCGGGAGGTGGCCAGGCGCTCGAGCAGGAGGCGCTCCCCCACCGCCACGGCGCGGGAGACGTCGGTCAGGCGGATCTGTTCCGACAGCCGGCGGCGAGCGAGCTCGCTGTAGAAGTCGAACATGAGGTTCTGGGTGCCGTGGTCCCAGTAGTACCGCAGGGCCGCGAGGTGGCGGCTCACCTGGGCGTGGATGCCCGAGGCCTCCATCCCCACGTAGGCCGGGATCTCGCGTTGGATGCCGCTCACCCATTCGTGCAGGAAGGGCTCCGCCACCTGGTCTATCCAATGGAGAAACCTCTGGTGGCGCGACACGAACCGCTTCTCCTTCAGCTGGGTTTCCAGTTTGGCCTCCTCTTTTCGAAGAACGCCGCCAGCCCCTCATGCATGTCCGGGCCCGTCCGGGCGAGGAGGTTGACTCGGACGGCGAGTTCCAGGGCGGCCGACGTGGAGAGGCCGGAAGCGTGCCAGAGCAGCTCCTTCGTGTAGGCCAGCGAGTCGGGGGAGCCGGCTCCCGTGGCCTCGGCGAGCGAGAGGGCCTCTTCCAGGAGCCGTTCGCGAGGGACGATCCGGTTGACCAGCCCCAGCTCGCGCGCCCGTTCGGAGGTGACCGGAGTGCCCGTGATGAGCATCTCGCGGGCCGCTCGGTCGCCGATTTGCCTCGCCAGGATCACGGAGACCATGGCGGCCACGAATCCGATGCGCACTTCGGGGTAGCCGAAGGAGGCCTCGGGTTCGGCCAGGATCAGGTCGCAGAGCGTTGCGAGCCCGCAGCCGCCCGCCAGCGCCGGGCCGTTCACCGCGGCTATGACGGGTTTGGGACAGGTCGCCAGCGAACGGTACAGCCCAAGCAGCCGGAGGCCGTCCTCGGCGTTGCTCTCGGGGGTGGCCTCCTGAAGGGACTGGAGGCTCTTGAGATCGGCACCAGCGCAGAAGCTTCGGCCGGAGCCCGTGAGGACCAGCGTGCGGATCTCCGCCTCCCGCGCGGCCCTGAGGACGGCTTCGGTCAGGGCCTCCACGAGTTCCCCGTTCAGGGCGTTTCTCGATTCCGGCCTGTTGAGGGTGAGTATCCGGACCGCGCCGCGGGTGGCCTCGAGTACCGTGGGTTCCTTCATCGCCGCTTCCTCACGTCTGATACACGCCCACCGAGAGGGGCGGGATCTCGGTTTGGTGCGCGGCCACGTCCAGCGTCCTGATCAGATAGTCCCGCGTGGCCGCGGGATCGATGATCGCGTCGATCCAGAGGCGGGCGGCGCCGTACTTGGGATCGAGGGCGGCGGCGTAGCGGCCCTTGATCTCATCGAGCGCGGCCTTCTTCTCCTCGGGCGTGATGCTCTTGCCCTGCTTCTTGAGCTGGGAGAGCCGTATGTCCAGAAGGGTGTTGGCGGCCTGGTCCCCGCCCATCACCGAGTACTTGGCCGTGGGCCAGGCGAAGAGGAACCGGGGGGCGTAGGCCTTGCCGCACATGGCGTAGTGTCCCGCGCCGAAGGAGCCCCCGAGGATGACGGAGATCTTCGGGACGCCCACGTTGGAGACGGCGTTCACCATCTTGGCGCCGGCGCGGATGATGCCCGCGTGCTCCGAATCCCTCCCCACCATGAATCCGTTGACGTCGTGGAGGAAGATCAGCGGGACGCGCTGCTGGTGGCAGTCCATGATGAAGCGGGCCGCCTTGTTGGCGCTCTCCACGTAGATGACTCCGCCGATCTCCAGGGGACGGCCCTTCTCCCGGATGTGGATCTTCTGGTTCGCCACGATGCCCACGGCCCACCCGCCGATTCGGGCGTAGCCGCAGACGAGGGTCCTTCCAAACTCGGGCCTGTACTCCGTGAAGTCGCTCCCGTCCACCACCCGGGCCAGCACCTCCCGGATGTCATACTGGCCGAGCGGGTTGTCCGGGTAGAGGCCGTACAGCTCCTGCGGATCGTAGAGCGGGGGAGCCGGAGATTCCCAGGAGAAGACGGGCCGGTCCGGGCGGCCCAGGCGGGAGGCCACCTCGCGGATTCGCTGGATGCAATCCGCATCGCTCTTCTCGTGAAAATCCACGGTGCCCGAAACGGCCGCGTGCATGCCGGCGCCGCCTAGCTCCTCGGAGGAGACGGTCTGGCCAATGGCGGCCTTCACCAGCGCCGGCCCGGCCAGGTAGAGGCCGGAGCCGTCGGTCATGAGGAGGGTGTCGCACATGACCGGCAGGTAGGCGCCGCCGGCCACACAGGGTCCCATGATGGCCGCGATCTGCGGAATGCCCAGGGCCGAGAGGCGGGCGTTCAGGTAGAAGACGCGGCCGAAGTCGTCCTGGTCGGGGAACACGTCGTCCTGCAGCGGCAGGAAGACGCCGGCCGAGTCCACCAGGTAGAGGACCGGGAGCCGGTTCTCGATAGCCATGGTCTGCGCCCGGATCACCTTCTTGGCGGTGATTGGGAAGAAGGCGCCCGCTTTTACGGTGGCGTCATTGGCGATGATCATGAAGAGGCGGCCGTGGATGGCGCCCGTGCCGGTGATCACCCCGGCCGCGGGGGCACCGCCCCACTCTTCGTACATGCCGTAGGCGGCGAAAAGCCCCAGTTCGTGGAAGGCAACATCCGGATCGAGGATGGCAGTGATGCGCTCGCGCGCCGTGAGCCGCCCCTTGCCGTGCTGCGTCTCGATGGACTTGGGGCCTCCGCCCTGGCGCAGGATCTCCGAGATCTCGGCGGTCTGCTGCACGAGGCTCTTGAGGTTGTCCCGGTTGCGCCTGTACTCCAGGCTCGACTGAACCTCTTTTGTGATCGTACTCTCCAGGATGGTCACGGCCGCCTCCACGAGTAAGAGCGAGTATAGCAGAGTGAAATGCCCCATCGCAAAGCGCCGTCATGCAAGACCTGTGTGGGGCCGGTGGGGGAGAGCACACAGGCAGATGGGCCCCTTCGCCGAACGTGTGCAGGGCTATCGGCGGCGTGCCGGCCGGTCGCCTTTGGGCCTCCGCTTTCCGCCTTCGGCGGGAAGGCCTTCCACATCTTGGGACGAACAAATTTTGGAGACCCACCCGCAACGGGAGCCACGGGACGGCCGGAGAAAGGAGGAAGGCGGACGGGACCGCGCGATCCCGCCCGCCCGATTGGCAGGAGGAGGCGGGCTAACTCTTCAGAGAGTCCTTCAGCGTCTTGGACGGCTTGAAGGCCGGGTACGAGCGCTTGGGCACCTTCACCTTGCCGCCGGTCTTGGGATTTCGGGCCTGGCGGGACTTTCGCTCTCGAACGTAAAATGTGCCGAATCCAGAAATGATAACCTTCCCCCCCTGCTTCAGACTGGTCGTAATAATACCCTTTCCCGGTTTGGCGTCCGTCAGAGCCTCCAGGACGCTCCGGACATCTTTCTGGGGCAAGCCAGTGACATCCGATAGTTTCCGAATCAACTCGGTTTTGGTCATACCCGATCCTCCCGCGCTTTGTTCGGACTATAGAATGGAATCAGGGGGCTGTCAAGGGAGAAAATCCCTCGCCTCCTGGCCATCCAAGAGCCCATCCTTGGCCCTCTTCAGCACCCTCTGCCCGAGGCTCACGCCGCCCGCCCCGAGAAGGCTGCGCTGGAGGGCGGCCGCGTCCGGCTCGTCCTGAAAGAGGTCCGAGTGCCGGCTGCCGAGGGGCAGCCACTCGAGGACCTCCTGCGTGGGCAGCTGCTCCCAGGCAAGGCAATTCTCGCACCCCTGGCGCGTGAAGAGGGCGTGCTGCTCCCCGGAGCGTCCGGGAACCTCCATGGGAAGCCGGCAATGGGGGCACAGTTCGGGAAGGCTGGCCACGGTGAGAATGCCCTTGAGCACGCCGGCTCTGAGCGGCGAGCGAAACTGGTTTCTCATGAACCAGCGGATGGCCGACAGGGCGTCGGGTTGGTGGAGGACTCCCAGCACACACGTCCGGGAGGCCGCCAGGAAGGCCAGCTCCATGGAGCTGCGCTCCTTGATGGGGTAGCAGGCGAACAGGGCGGGAGACTGCTTCAGGGAGAGGGCGATCAGCTCCGGCCACGTGGCGCCTTCCTGGCGCGAGACCTCCATCTGCGATACGTCCGCCATGGCCAGCAGGGCGTATTCCTCCAGGGCGATAGCCGGCTGGCGCGTCCGGGCCAGCCAGCTCAGCAGGGCGTAGTAAACCTGGCTCATGCCGTGGCCCGGCGATCCCACCAGGAGTAGCAGGCCCGAGCCGCCGCCGAGCGCCTTCCCGAGACTCTTGCGTTCGCCAGGAAGAAGCTGGGATTCGAGGCGCTCCCAGTCCTGGAGGAAGACCCGCTCGTCGTACAGCATCAAGGTGTAGCGCGTACCCTGCAGGGAGGTCAGCGCCCGGACATAGAGGCTGAGGAATCGCGAATCCACCTGCAGGCGGACCCTTCCTTCGAGCCTGGACCCGCGGCTGCGGTCTTTCAATCGGGCCAATTCGGTCAAAAGGGCGTCCAGCTCCTGGCTCTTCCTGGGAGAAATGCCGAAGCGGTCCTCCCAGCGTTCACCGTGCTTGAAAGCCACCCTGAGGGTGGTCTCCCCCGGCCTGATGGAGACGGTCCTGCAGCCGCTCCGGATGGCCTCCGCGAGCATGGTCCTGAGCCAGTCGTTGGCCGAGGAATCGGGTTTGAGCGTGGACCAGTGGAGCGGCCGGATCCGCCTGGCCGAGGAGGAGAGCACGAACAGGTGATCGCCCGAGAAGCTCCTCTCTACTCCGGGGTCCTTGGCGACGCCATAGAACTGCTCGAGGGCCCGGACCACGACCTCCCTGGGGCAGACCACGGGGTCCACCGTGAGCCCGGTAAGCTCCTCCAAGGCGGGCACGATGCTGGGGTTGTCGAGGTCCGCGAGGGCCACCGTGAGCGTGTTGCCGTTCCTCTCCACGGGGACGACCTGGTAGAACTGGGCGAGGTTGCTCGGGATGGCCTCGGTGACGGAGGGGTCCTTGATCCACTGGGCCAGATCGTAGGGAATGAGGCCCATGGAGTCCCGCAGAAACTGGCTGAGCCGCTGGACGTTCAGGAAGCCCAGGCGGATGAGGTGATACCCCAATCGCCCGCCCAGGTGCCGCTGCGCCGCCAGGGCCTCCTGGAGCTGCTCCGGCGTCAGGAGCCCCTCCTTCAAGAGGAGCTCGCCCATCACCGGCCGCGGTTCGGAGCTCATCTCATCCCCCCTCGTCGCGGAGTCAGTGCTGAAAGCGCAGCTTGAGCCAGGCGTGTGCCGTCTGTTCCACGGGCCAGGGCTGCTCGGGCCCCCCGTCGAGGCTCACCGAACCCATGCCCTGAAACCAGGCCTTGCCCTGGCCCTTGGCCTCGATGGCGAGGTCCCATCCCCGGATTTCCACGTGGGCACCCAATCCCACGGCCGTCACGCTCCCCGAGAATCCCGTGTACACCGCGCCGTCGGCGATTTTCTCTTCCCTCTTCCACTCCCCCTTCATCTCCACCTGCAGGTTGGAGAGGTTTTTCAGGGTGAGCGTGCCGCGGCCGGACAGGTGGACCGTTCCGTTGCCCCAGTACCGGATCCACCCCTGGCTACCCCGGCCCTTGAGCTCGTGCGCACCTCCGGCCGCAGCCATCGCCAGAGTGACGAGCAGGGCCGCCGCCACCAGCGCGAACCGCTTCAAGGTCGGCCTCCCAGGGCCATCAGGACCTTCTTGATGCAGAGGTCCTCCACGACGAGGACCCCAGCCGACCGTGCTTTCGCTGCGGACTCCGGGTGGCGGATTCCCTCCTGCATCCAGACCGCCCTGGTCCCGACGGAGAGAGCCTCTTCCACCACGGGCGGCACGGCCTCGGGTTTGCGGAAGATGTCCACCACGTCCACGGGCTTTCCGTAGGCGGCCAGGCTCGGGTAGCATCGCTCCCCTAGCACCTCGCTCAGGACCGGGTTGATGGGGATCACCCTGTAGCCCGCCGACTGTAAATAGGCCGCCACGTCGTGGCTCGGCCTGTCCGGCTTGTCCGAAATTCCAACGACGGCGATGTCCCTCGCCTCGTGCAGCAGCGTGCGAATCTTCTCATCCATGGCTGCCTCCATCATCTAATTAATATTGTAGGGGCGCGGGGAGCGGAGGAAAAGCCCCATCGGTCCCTCAGCCCTCATCCCGGCTGCCCGTGGGGAGCCGTGCCTCCGGCCCTTTCGGGATGGATCAGGCGGGGCAGGCACCTCGGGCAGATGAAGGCCTGGCCGCCCTGGTAGCGCAGTGGCACGAGCGGGATCCGCTCCTCGCCGCTGCCGCAGAACATGCAGGTGGCGGGTTCCTCTTGTCCGGTTCCGGCATTGCCTTCCATTTCGCCTCCCGTTCCGGCGATGAGCCGTCAGGGCCGCAGCCTCCAGGCGAGAGCCAGCAGGAGCGCGGCGGCCGAACTCTTCACGGTAAGAGTAACGCCCAACCGCTTGGTGGTCCACCGGGGAATGCTCAGGGCGCCGAAGGCATCCTCCAGAAAGGAAACGGCGGCCAAGCTCCCCCACGGTGCGATCAGGCCCTCCGTCACGAAGAGGAGAACCACGGCCACGCCTCCCGCCGCGAGTCCCAGCGCCGAGGCCCGCAGGAGGGGAACGGGACGCTTCGGCAACCGCGCGCGAAGGACGCCCGGAAGAAAGAGCGACCCCACGAGCACCCAGGCCAGCAGCGCCGCTCGGGGGCCCGGGCGGCCGGGGCCCAGAAGGCCGAGGCCGGCGGAAGAGGCCAGCAGCGCCGTGCCGTACAGCTCGACGGGAAGGGAGCGCGTCCACGCCGGGGAGTCGGCGCGGCTGAAGTAGGTGGCGAGAAAGGGGGCCGCGAGAAGAGCGAGCACCGCATAAGGCACGGGGGCGCGCGCCACCGCCGGCAGCGCGAGGAGAGCCCCGAGGATGGCCGCCACCGACGGCCCCAGCCATCCGCGGCCGGTGCGCCTGGCCCGCTGGGTCATCCCCTTGGCGGCCGTGAGGAGCGACAGAGAGGGCAGGAGGAGCCAGTGGTCGAGACCGGCGGGCCATGCCAGGATGAGGCCGGCGCCGAAGGAGACCAGGAGTACGGCCCACGCGCCGTGCTCGCCCCAGGCTCCCCGGAGGGCCGACCTGAAACGGGCGGCCGGCCCGCTCATGGAGAGAGGCCCCCCGGCGGCGGAGGCAGGTTACTCATGTCCCGACGCGGCCTCTCCCTGCGGCTCGCGCTCTCCTGTGACGGGAGCCTTGGCCGGAAGGGTCAGGGTGAACGTGCTTCCGGTCCCCACGGTGCTCTCCACGCGCACGTCGGCGCCGAGGCGGCCCGCCGCGTGCTTTACGATGGCGAGCCCAAGCCCAGTGCCCCCCTTCTCGCGGGAGCGGTGGGTGTCGACCCGGTAGAAACGCTCAAATATCCTGGCGAGGTGCGCCCTCGGAATGCCCTCGCCCGTGTCCTGCACGGAGAACCGGACCACCTCGTCCTCGGCCGTCACGGAGAGGGTCACGCTTCCGTTCGGCCGGTTGTATCGGATGGCGTTGTCGAGCAGGTTCCCCACCGCGGCTTCGAGCAGGTCGCGTTCGGCCCGGACCACCAGGCCCTCGGGGCACAGCGCCTGCATGGTGATGCCCGCCTGCCCTGCGAAGGGGAGCAGGCCTGAGACCAGGTCCTGGCAGAAGGGCGCCACGGCGATCTCTTCCGTCGGGGGTTCGCCCTTCTCCGATTCCAGGCGCGAGAGGGTCAGCAGGTCGTTGACGAGGTTCTGCATCCGCCCGATCTGGAACTGGAGCCGCTCCAGGAAGTGGGCGCGGCGATCGGGGGAGAGTTCGGGATCCGAAAGGGTCTCCGTCAGCGAGGAGAGCACCGTCAAGGGAGTCCTGAGTTCGTGCGAAACGTTGGCCACGAGGTCCGCCTTCACCCTGGCCAGCCTGGATTCGTCCGTGACGTCGCGAAGGTAGATCACCGCCTCGTCCCTATTCAGGGGAGTGATCCGCGTCGAAAAGGCCCGCTGCTCTCCCCTTTCGCCCTCCTCGATCATGGCCGCGCTGCTCTCTCCGGAGGAGAGGGAGTCCTCCACCAGTTGGGTCAGCCCGGGCAGGCCCAGGCTGGGGAGGCCCACCTCCCGGTGGAACCGGGGAAAGAGCTGCTGGGTGACCTCGCTGGTGAGGAGGACGGCTCCATCGCTTCGGACCACGAGAATACCGCGGTCGCTGGCGGCCAGCACGGCCACGAGTCTCTCTTCCCGCTCCTTGGAGAGGTTGAGGGACTGGGCGAACTCTTCGGCCATACGGTTGAAGGCGCGCGCGGGAGCGGCCAGCGCACCGGGCGTGACGTCGTCGAGGCGTGCCGAGAAGTCACCCTTGGAGAGCCTCTCACAAGCGCCCTGAAGCTCGCCCCAGGGCGTCGCGGTCCAGTTCAGCGCCACCAGGGCGGCGGCCACGAGGACCAGAAGCCTCACCAGAAATGCGGCCCAGCCATCCAGCCCCCCGGGCCACAGCAGGAACACCGCGGCCGCGGCGAAGAGGAGCAGGTACCGCCGGTAGGTCCGCATCAGCCGCCCTTCAGCCGGTAGCCCACGCCGCGGACGGTCTCCACCATCGGCCCTTGGCGGCCCATCTTCTCCCGCAGGCGGGCGATGTGGACGTCCACCGCCCGGTCTTCCACGGCCTTGTCCTCGGGCCACAGGTTGTTGAGGATCTGGCCCCGGGTGTAGACGCGTCCGGGATGCCGAAGAAGGAGCTCCAGGATCTTGAATTCGGTGGGAGTGAAGTCGAAGACCACGTCGCCCGATCCGGCGCGGTAGCTCGTCGTGTCGATCCACACTTCGCCGACCCTCTTGATGCCTTGCGCCTGGTCCGCGGTGGCGTACCGCCGGAGGATGGCCTTGACCCTGGCCAGGAGTTCCCGGTGGCGGAAGGGCTTGATCACGTAGTCGTCGGCGCCGGCGTTCAGGCCCGTCACCACGTCCATTTCGGTCCCTCTGGCCGTCAGGATCAACAGCCCCGTCCGGCCGAAGCGCTGGTCGCCGCGGAGAATGCGGCAAAGGTCGATGCCGGACATGCCGGGAAGCATCCAGTCGATAATCGCGAGGTCTGGAACCCTGTCCCTGAAGGCCAGCAGCGCCGCGGCCCCATCGGGAAAGCCGGCACACTCGTATCCTTCCCTGCCCAGGGCGTAGCAGAGGGTTTCCAGGATGTCCGGCTCGTCCTCCACCACGGCGATCCGCTGGGCCACGGCGCCCCCCTAGGAAGCTCGCAACTCACGAGATCTATATTTTCCCCCCGCGGCCATTTCAGCGCAAGTGGGCCATCCTCTTGCATTTCCTTCCGATCTTGGGTATCATCCATGCCTCATGCTTGTGGAGGAGCAATCGCATGAACATTGAAGAGAAGGTCATCAGCATCATTGCCGACCAGCTGAGCGTGGACGAATCCGAAGTGAAGCCGGAGGCCTCTTTCATCAATGACCTTGGAGCGGACTCCCTGGATACGGTGGAGCTCATCATGGCCCTGGAGGAGGAGTTCGGCATCGAGATCTCCGACGAGGAAGCCGAGAAGATCCAAACGGTCCAGGCCGCCATCGATTACATCAAGGCCCACGTCGACAAGTAGGCAGGTGATCCGGTGAAGCGCCGTGTCGTCGTCACTGGGGTGGGTGTCGTGTCTCCGCTCGGGCTCACCGCGGAGGAGACGTGGCATCGAAGTCTGAAGGGCGAAAGCGGCATCGGTCCCATCACCCTCTTTGACGCATCCTCTTATCCGGCCCGCATCGCGGGCGAGGCCAAGGGCTTCGACCCCTTGAACTACATGGATAAGAAGGATGCCCGGAAGATGGACCGCTTCATCCAGTTCGCCTGTGCGGCGGCGGCTGAGGCCGTGGATCGGAGCGGCCTGACCATCACGCCGGAGAATGCGGAGCGGGTGGGCGTCGCGGTGGGTAGCGGGATCGGCGGGCTCTCCCTGCTCGAGGAGCAGCACAAGATCCTCCTGGAGCGGGGCCCGGGGCGCATCAGCCCCTTCTTCATCCCCGGCATGATCATCAACATGGCCAGCGGCCAGATCTCCATTCGGTACGGGGCCAAGGGACCGAACATCGCCACCGTGTCGGCGTGCTCCACGGCCTCCCACGCCATCGGCGAGGCAGCCCGATACATTCAGCGTGGCGAGGCCGACGCCATGATCTGCGGCGGGGCCGAGGCCGCCGTCAGTCCGCTGGCGGTGGCCGGGTTCGCGGCCATGCGGGCTCTCTCCACGAGGAACGAGGAGCCGACGAGAGCCTCAAGGCCATACGACCAGGACAGGGACGGCTTCGTCATGGGAGAGGGGGCGGGCGTCCTCATCCTGGAGGCGATCGAGCACGCCTGGGCTCGCGGCGCCCAGATCCTGGCCGAGGTCTCTGGGTACGGCCTCTCGGGAGACGCCTATCACATCAGCGCGCCCTCGGAGGATGGCGACGGCCCCATGCGGGTCATGCTCAACGCCATCCGGGACGCGGGGCTGAACCCCTCGGACATTCAGTACATCAACGCTCATGGAACCGCGACTCCCGTGGGTGACAAGGTGGAGACGCTCGCCATCAAGCGCGCTTTCGCAGACCATGCCGGCCGCCTCTGTGTCTCCTCCACCAAGAGCATGACGGGCCACCTCCTGGGCGCGGCGGGGGGACTCGAAGCGGTCCTGACCATTCTGGCCATCCGCGACCAGGTGGCCCCGCCCACCATCAACCTCGAGAAGCCGGACCCGGAGTGCGACTTGGACTACGTGCCCAATACCGCACGGCCCATGGAGATCATCCACGCGCTGTCCAACTCCTTCGGTTTCGGGGGCACCAACGCGTCCCTTCTGCTGTCACGGTACGCCTCCGGGGCATAACCCACCACGCTGAAAAGATCGTGGAGCGGGTGACGAACGGGTCGAACCTGTATGGTATAATCCCTGGCTTGCGGTGCAAGCGAGTATTCACTAGCATGCACGCCTCGGTTGCCTGTGCGGTGTTTGGAGAAGGAGGTTCCAATGAACGTTCTGGTCTGTGTGAAGCACGTCCCCGACACGGAGACGCGGGTCAAGGTGAAGCCGGACGGCATGGGCCTTGACCTGGCTGAGGCCAACTGGGTGATCAATCCCTATGATGAGTTCGCCGTGGAGGAGGGCATCCGGCTCAAGGAGAAGCTCGGCGGCGAGGTGACCGCCCTCACGGTGGGTGACGAGGAGGCCACCAAGACCCTTCGCCAGGCCCTCGCCATGGGCGCCGACAAGGCCGTGCTGCTCACCGACGCGGCATTCCAGGGCGGAGACGCCCTCGGCATCGCGCGGGTGCTGGCGGCCGCGGCCAGGAAGATTCCCTTTGACCTCATCCTCTGCGGAAAGCACGCCGTGGGCGAAGACAACCAGCAGGTGGGAACCCTGGTGGCCCAGCTCCTGGACGTCCCCTGCGTGACGGTCGTGACCGGCCTGGAGTTCGACGGTCAGGCGGCCATCTGCAAGAGAGAGATCGAGGGCGGGACGGAGGTCGTGAAGGCGAGCCTGCCCGCGCTCATCACCTGCCAGAAGGGACTCAACGAGCCGCGCTATCCTTCTCTGAAGGGCATCATGGCCGCCAAGAAGAAGGAGGTCCTCAAGTGGGGCCTGGCGGACCTCGGCCTGGAAGCTTCCACCGTGGGCGCCACAGGCGCGGGGTTCCAGCTCAGGAAGCTGGAGCTGCCTCCACCCAGACCGGAAGGGAAGGTTCTTGCGGGTGAGATCCCCGACCAGGTGAAGGAGCTGGTGCGCCTCCTTCGCGAAGAAGCCAAGGCGCTCTAGGGAGGGAGGTTGTCATGAAAATCCTCGTATTTGCGGAACAGCGCGACGGAAAACTGAAGAAGGCCTCCCTGGAAGCCATGTCGGTCGGGCGAGAGCTGGCGGACGCCACGGGCGGCGAGGCCGCTGCGGTGGTCGTGGGCCAGGGAATCTCGGGTCTGGCGGCCGAATTGGGCAAGGTGGGCGCCGACAAGGTCTTCGTGGGGGACGATGCCCTCTTCGCGGCCTACAGCAACGACGCCTTTGGTCTGGCCGTGGGCAAGGCGGCACAGGCCTACGGGGCCGACTGCATTCTCTTCTCGGCCACGGCCATGGGAAAGGACCTCGCCCCGAAGGTGACCGCCCGCCTGGGGATGGGCCTCCTGTCTGACGTGACGGCCTACTCCGTCGAGGGGGGCAGCCCCCTTTTCCGGCGACCGATCTACGCCGGCAAGGCCTTCGCCACTCTGACTCCCGTGCCGGGCAAGCCCTTCGCCGTGACCCTGCGGCCCAACGTCTTCCCCGTGGCAGACAAGGCCAAAGCTGGCGAGGTGGTGCCCCTCGATCACGGGGTCACCCCCGGCGATATCAAGTCGGTGGTCCAGCAGATTCTCACGGCACAGGGCGGGCTCCTGGACGTGGCCGAAGCCAACATCATCGTGTCGGGCGGCCGCGGCATGAAGGGCCCCGAGAACTTCCCCATCCTCGAGGCGCTCGCCAAGGCGCTCGGCGGGGCGGTGGGCGCGTCGCGCGCCGCCGTGGACTCCGGGTGGATCGGCCACGAGCACCAGGTGGGCCAGACGGGAAAGGTGGTCTCCCCCGGCCTCTACATCGCCTGCGGCATCTCCGGGGCGATCCAGCATCTGGCCGGCATGTCCAGCTCCAAGGTCATCGTGGCGGTCAACAAGGACCCCGAGGCCCCCATCTTCAAGGTGGCCACTTACGGCATCGTCGGGGACCTCTTCGAGGTGGTGCCGCTCATGACCAAGGCGGTGGAGGAGCTGAAGGCCAAGGGCTGAAGCTCCAGGTTCATCCAGGTCAGAAATGACGAATCGACGGCCGCCCGCGGGGGCGGCCGTCGCGCATCTGGGAGGACAGGTTCCCACTCCAGGTCGGGGAACTGGCGGGGCGGCTCGGGAGGCCTACATTAGACCTGGAGGTCGGCCATGCGGCCGGCGAACGAATGATGAGAGAAGTCCTGCTCATATCCAAGGGGCACTTCGGCATTCCCTGGCGCGACACGGTCCTCTCCCGGACGGAGGTCAACGTCCGCGAAGCCGAGGACTATGATTCCGCCTACCAGGTCATGCTCACGCAGCGCCCCGGTTTCTTCGTGGTGGACCACCGCCGCGGGGATGAGGAGCTGGCGCTCTTCCTCTGGCGGATACGGACCTCGCAGTGGGATCCACCGCCCGTGGGCGTCTTGTTGACCGGACATCCGGATTCAGCGCTCCGGCGGCCCCCCGTAGTCGAGGTGCTCGGTCCGCCTCTGTGCTCCAGGGACTTCGGACGGGTCATGGCGCGGCTCCTGGATCTTCCGACACGAATCGAGAAGCGGCTCCTGGTGGCGGTGGACGTGACGGGAAGAACCTCGCGGGGCTCGACCCTCACCGGGACGACCGTGGATCTCTCTCCGGGCGGCATGCTTGTATCGAGCCGGCAACCCCTTCCCCTGGGGGAACGGCCCCTGTGGACGTTCGGAGGCCCGGAGGGCCTGCGTGGACTGTCGGTCCCTGGAACCGTTTTGGGCCCGCGCGGCCACGGAGGCGAGGAGCGGCGGACCTTTGCCATCCGGTTCGATGCGGGGGCCGGAAACGCGATGGGGCGTCTTCGCAGCTTCCTGGAGTCCAGGGGATAGGGGCTACCGGGACGGAGGCGGCCCCTCCCTCCAGCGGACGCCGGAAAGGAAGCCGAAGTCGCCATCCGGCGGCAGAGAGATCCCCTCCAGTCCGGGCCTGGCCACCGCCACGTTGTCCGGCCACCAGAGGCTCACGTAGGGCGGGTCCTGGGCCAAGACCTTCTGCACCTGCGCGTAGATCGCCTTGCGCCTCGCCGGGTCCACCTCGCGCGCCCCTTCCTCCACCAGATCGTCCACCTCGCGGTTGGCGTAGCGGCCCCGGTTGAACCCGTCGGGCGGCAGCGCCCACGAGGCGAAGCGCAGCCGGAAGGCGTCGGGATCCGTGATTCCCACCCAGGTCAGCCCGAAGCAGTCGAAGTTCCCCCGCTTCACGTCCCCGTAGAAGGTGCCCCACTCCAGCCACTGAACCGTGACCGAGACGCCCACCCGGGCGAGATCCTGCGCCAGGGCCGTGGCGATCTGCCGGGAGAGCTTGTTGTTGGAGGTCTTGTAGACCAGCCTGAACCGGACGCCGTCCCTGCCGGTCGGCAGTCCGGCTGCATCCAGCAACCGGCGGGCGCGGGCCGGATCGAAGGGATACGACTCCACGTCGCCGCAGTAGGCCCAGTTCTCGGGGCTGAGCAGGCCCGTGGCCAGGCGGCCGTAGCCGTGCAGAATGTAGGTGAGGATGGCCCGCCGGTCGATGGCGAAGGCGATGGCGCGCCGCACCTCGGTGCGGTCAAGGGGCGGGTGGGCACAGTTGAAGCCGACGTAGGCGTAGTTCGCGCCGGGGGACCTTCGGATCTCGTAGCCATGGTTCGCGAAGTAGGCGAGCGAGTCGGGGGGAAGGTCGTTGACCACCAGGTCTACGCTGCCGCGGCGCAGTTCCAGAGAGCGGACCACGGGGTCGGGGATCACCTTGAAGGCCACGGTGCGGCAGGCCGGTTGCGGCGAGGCGAAGGGGTTGGCCTCGAACAGGAGCCATTGCCCCCTCTCCCACCGGGTCAGGCGGTAGGGACCGCAGCCGATGGGAGAGGGGGAGCCGGGCGGATGAGCGTGCGGCGGCGCCGAGCCCGAGACCGCGTCGGCGGGGAGGATGCCCACCGTGAGGGCCGAGAGGAAGGCCGCCCTGGGCTCGCGCAACGTGATGTCCAGCCGGTACCTTCCTGGCGCCGACAGGGAGGCGATGCAGTCCAGGTCTCCCTTGCGGAAGGAGGGGAGGGAAGGGTCCAGAATCGACCGCAGGGTGGCGAGCGCGTCCTGGGCCGTGACCTCTCGTCCATCCGAAAACCGCACTCCGGGCTTGAGGTGGAAGACGTAGCGCGTCGCATCGGGCTGCTCCCAGGATTCCACCAGGTCCGGCACGGGGCGGAGGTCCTCGCCCGTCTTGAACAACCCCCGATAGAGGAGATGGAAGGCGCGGTCCGCCGCCACGTCGGAGCCGATCCGCGGGTCCAGCGAGGCGGGCTCCGCCTCCACGCCCACGATCAGGTCGGCCCTGCGCCGCTCCCTCCCGCAACCGGAGACGAGCAGCGCGACGATTAAGATCAGGAGCGAAGCGGCGAGCGGATGACGGAGGGGGAAAGCGTGGGGCCGCCGCGGTGGCCTAGAGCTCATGGTCCCAGGCTTGGATCCCCGGAGTGATGGAGCCCAGAACGACGGGCCGCTGCGCGCCAGTGGCCGAGGGCACGTTGCCCGCGCGCCCTCTCACCGTCTCGTTGGCCAGGAAGGCCATGAGAACGGCCTCCTTGGCCTTGTTGGGGATGGAGTAATCGTCCGCCGTGGTGACCGCCAGCTTGGGCAGGACCCTTCTCAGTCCGGACATCAACACCGGATTGTCGGCGCCGCCTCCCGAGACGATGATCTCCTCGTACCGGACGTCCTGCAGGCAGTGTTCGAGGATGGCGGTGGTGATGGTCTGCACCGTGAAGGCGGCCAGCGTGGCCAGCACATCGGCGGGGCGCAGGGAGGGGAAGTCCTGAAGGGCGGCCTTCAGGAAGGCGGGGCCGAACTCCCCCTTCTCCGCCGATTTGGGGGGAGCCTTCTTGAGAAAGGGATGCTCCAGGAGCCTCGCCAGCAGGGCCGGGTCGGCCGTGCCGGAGGCCGCCATGGTCCCGTTCCGGTCGAGGCCCTGGGCGCCCTGGGTGAAGTGGATCACGGCGGCGTCCATGAGAGAGTTGCCCGGTCCCGTGTCGAAGGCCGTCACCTGGGAGAGTTTGGCATCGGCCGGAATAGCCGTCACGTTGGCGATGCCTCCGATGTTGAGGGCGATCCGGCTCCGCGCGTGGTGGCGGTACAGCGCGTAATCGAGGTAGGCCACCAGCGGGGCCCCCTGCCCTCCCGCCGCCATGTCGCGGGAGCGGAAATCGGAGACTACCGTGATGCCCGTCCGTTCGGCGATGATGGCGGGGTTGCCGACCTGCAGCGTGCCGCGGACGGAAAACCCGGGCATGGGGAGGGATGTGGGCATGTGGTACAGGGTCTGCCCGTGAGACCCGATGAGGTCCACGCTCGAGGGGTTTACGCCGCCCTTCTTGCAGACGTGCAGGGCGGCGTGGGCAAAGAGCTCTCCAAGATAGGAGTTCAGCAGGGTGATCTCCCCCGCGTCCCCGGCGCGCGCGCCTTGGCACTGGAGGATTCGGGCCCGCACTCCCGGCGAGAAGCGCAGGGTGTCGCTGGCCATGAGCGAGAAAGACGAGTCCGCCCCCTGACCCTGAATGCCGACCAGGGCCGCATCGATCCCGTCCGCGGAAGTGCCGGACATGAGTCCTATGACGAGCCTTTCATCCTTCGCCGCAATGGTATTCAGCATCCGCTTCTCCCTTCCCGATATCCTAGAGGAACCCCAACCCGCGCGCAAGCTGGACGGTGATCTCAAATTCCTCGACGCAAGCGCAACCAATCGCAGGAGCGGCGCCGCGCCGCGATCGTGTTGCTCCGTCCTCAGCGCTCATCCCTAGCGCTCATCCCTCGCGGGTTGCGTCTCGCCGGGGCGGATGGGAGATGACGCGCGATCGGCGACCGATGCGTCCTTTTCACTGT
The DNA here is from genome assembly GCA_021778515.1 of Acidobacteriota bacterium. Lineage (GTDB taxonomy): Bacteria > Acidobacteriota > UBA4820 > UBA4820 > DSQY01 > DTPS01. The sequence goes on along the minus strand of JAJYCJ010000009.1, from coordinate 35,662 downwards.
TTACCTCTTCGCTTCTCACTCCCTCCGAGGCTCAGCGTTGACACCATCTGGGACGCCGGTTAGCATGGGCGCAGTCGGAGGAAGCCGTGCGCAAGGCGATACCCATCCAGGGCGATGGCTCCATCGTGGTTCCAAGGGAGCTCGTGGAGGAGGTGTTCGGCAAGGCGCGGGAGGCGGTGGTTCATCTGCGGTCGGGGTGTCTCGTCGTCTCCCCGGTCTACGTGGACATCGAGTCGGGACAAGTTCCCCAACTGCTCGATCGCTTCCACCAGTTCGAATCCCTTTCCGCGGTCCAGGAGGAGCACTTCCGCAAGGCCGAGCCCGAGCGAGAGGGCGTCCAGTTCGAGGGCGACCTGTCCGTTCTCGCCCTGAGCGACGTCTTCCTTTTCCTGTCGGCCAGCAAGAAGAGCGGACTGCTCGTGGTGCAGGAGGAGGGACAGCGCTGGGGCTTCTTCTTTCAGAACGGCAATCTGGTTTTCGCCACCGGGGACGACCCCAAATCCGGCCTGACCGCCTACTTGCTCCAACGCCAGTTCCTGACCGAACAGGATCTGATCCAGGGCTCCAACCTCCTGGAGGACAAACGAGGCACTCTCAAGGTCCTGCTGGAGGTCTCGGGCCTGGGCCTCGAGGAGTTCCGGGAGCAATGGATCCGGTGCGTGGAGGCCATCATCTTCCGCGTGTTCGGGCTGGGCAGGGGGCGTTTCGGCTTTCAGAACGGGGAGGTCCAGTCGCCCTTCGTCCTGAACCTTCCCATGTCCACGACCAACTATGTCATGGAGGCCACCCGCCGGCTGGACGAATGGGCGAGGGTGCAGGACCGCGTCCCGCCTCCAGACGCCGTGCTTGAGACGCCGGAGGACGTGACGGCCTCCACCAGCATCACCTTCGAGGAGGAGCAGGTGCTCGGGCAGATCACCGGCGCCCGCACCCTGCAAGAGGTGCTTCTTCGGGCCAAGGTGGGAGAGATGGAGGGCAAGAAGGCCGTGGCCTCGCTCATCGCGGCGGGCCTGGTCCGGGTCGTGAGGGAGACGCCGGCGCCGGCCGAACCCGAGGCCGCCTCGGCCACGCTTTCCGGCGAGGAGCGGGCGCTCCTGATCCGGCGCCTGGAGAGCTACAACAGCGTCTTCTCGACGATCTTTCAGGCCCTCTCCATCGAGGTGGGCCGGAAGGTGGAGGTGATCCTGGGAGCCTTCTTCAAGGGGCTGGAAGCCGGGTCCTCCCTCCTCGCCGGCCTCAGCCTGACGGAGGAGGGGGTGCTGGCCGACGAACCCCTCATGTCCCGCCTGGCCGCCCTGCCCGAGGAGCGCGAGAGCGCCTTGGTGCGGGAGCTGAACGAGCTCCTCTACTTTCAGCTCTTCGCCGTCAAGAACACCCTGGGCCCCGACATGGAGGCCGGCATCGTGGAGATGGCCAAGACGCTGCTCCAGGGGTGAGAAGGATGAGCGCTGAAGATCGAGCGCGGAGGATGACGTAGGCGACAACTGCCGGGGAAAGCATCGCCCAGTCCCCCCCCTCATCCATCATCCATCCCAAATTCCGCGATTGAAATGCGGGTGGCTTCGGCTATGGTTCAGGTTCACGGGGGGAGACATTGTCTCTTGGACGGGGAGGGCCATGGGCTTCCTCCTCCGATTCGCAGGCAAAGCCTGACGAATCGTCGCGTTGCCCTCCGGGGTCCCGCCCCATGGGCAAAGCCCGCTGGGGCCCCACCCCACCCTCGGGGCTTCCTCCCCCGGACCAAGTCCGGGGTCGGAGGCAACCCAAATCCCTTGGCGGGTGAAGATCGCCTTCCACGGAAACTACCATCCATGAGCCTTTCGGAGCCGCTCCAATATCCAATCGCGGGATTTGGGTCCATCTATCATCATGGCTGTCCAAAACAATTCCAGCTCGCACTTGAGGGGTTTGCCTTCCGGAGCGAAGCGGAGGAAGGCGCGTGCCAGACCCAGCCGTGGTTCGGAGCCGGTAGGACGGTCCATTTTGGATAGGCAGGATCCAATCAGTTCACGGGCGGGGGGCCGCCTCGGCCGCCGCCCTCGGCACTGCCGCTTCCGCCGGGGGCCGCTCCCGCTTGAAACCAGGGCCGGAAGATGGCCTTGACCTTCCCCTCGGCCGTCCAGAAGAGGGCGGACTGGGGGCGACCGAAGTGGTATCCCTGGGCCATGGGGACATCCAAGGCCATGAGGGTCAAGAGCTCTTCGGAGGTCTCCACCCCTTCCGCCACGACCTGCCCGCCCAGCTTCTGAGCCATGGTCGCCACGCCAGCCACGAGAGCCTGCTTTCGCGCGGAACGCTGGATGCCCAGGATGAAGGCGCGGTCGATCTTGATGAACTCCGGCTCGAACCACAGGAGGTGCTGAAGGCCCGAGAAGGCCTGACCGAAATCGTCGAGCGCGAAGCGGAAGCCTCTCCGGCGCAGGGTTCGCAGGATTCTGGAGAGGGCGCGGGGATTGGGGGCCTTGGTCCTTTCGGAGATCTCGATCACCACCGCCTCCGGCGGGATGCCGCTGGAATCGAGGAGATTCTCGAAGAGAGACTGCATCTTGCGGAGGTGGAGCAGGGTGCTGATGTGCACGTTGATGAAGAGGTCCCCCGCGGGAACCAGCATGTGCCCCGACCGAAGAGAGGCCGCGATGCAGGCCGCGTCCAGATCCTGGATGAGCCCGTCGGAGACGCGGCTGGACGGGCCGAAGATCCAGCCGGGGTGGCTGAGCGGAGTGTCCTTGGGACCCCGCATCAGCGCCTCGTATCCCAGGATCCCGCCGTTCTGGAGATTGACGATGGGCTGATAGGCCGTGGAGATGTACCCGCGCTTGAGAAGGTGGCGGACCTGGTCCTCGGTGGTCATCTCACCCTCCCGACAGGGCGTTGGGGACGCCAAGTTCTTGGATGGCCTCGCTGAGCGTCGTCAGTTCGACGGGCTTTTCGAAGTAGTAGGCGGCGCCCAGCTCGAAGGCCTTTTGCATGACCGCCGGGTCACCGTATCCGGTCATGAGGATGGTTTGGGTCTTCAGCCCGTTATCCCGCACGAACCGGAGCAGTTCCAGCCCTTCGGCGTCCAGCGTCCCCTTGAGGCGGATGTCCGAGAGGAGCACCTGGATACTCCCGGAACCGAGGATCTCGCGGGCGCTGTGGGCGTTCACGGCCGTCAGGACCTCGACGTCTTCCCTCTCCAAGAGAGCCTTCAAGCCGAAGGCCGTGGCGCTCTCGTCATCGACTACCAGAATCTTGTAGCTCATGGCGGCCTCCCTCGGCGTCCACTTCAATCAAGCAAGCCCCGTGCCAACCTCCCCGGATCACGACGCCCCCGCCGAATCGCCGTCTCGCCGAAACCGGCGCCGACGCGGGGTCGCGCTTCTGAGACGGGCCGCGCGGGCGTGAGAAGCCAGGGTGTCACCGGCAATCATCCAGCGCCAGAGCGTGCCTGGTGATCTTGCGGTAGAGCGTGGCACGGGAGACGCCCAGGAGCTTGGCGGCCCTGTTCACGTCGCCCTTGACCTCTCTCAGGACCTGTTCGATGTGCCTCTTCTCGGCGGAGTCAAGGTCGGAGGGCCCGTTCGTCGGGTCGGATCCGGCTGGCGCGGGCAAAGAAGGGCCCAGCGAGCTGAAGTGCTCGGGGCGGAGTTTCTTGCCGTCCGAGAGGATCCACGCCCGCTCCAGAACATTGTGCAACTCCCTGAGATTGCCCGGCCATGGGTAGGAACAGAGGAGTCCGAGCACCTCCTTCCCCACCTCGGGAACGGCTCGGCCCTGGACGATGAAGCGGAGGAGGTGCGAGACCAACTGAGGCATCTCCCGGGTCCGCTCGCGCAGCGGCGGCAGGATGATGGACAGGGTGTTGATCCGGTAGAAGAGGTCCCGCCGGAACTCTCCGGATTCGATGCGCTTCTCCAGGTCCTGATGGGTCGCGCAGATGAGGCGGAAGTCGGAGACCCTCTCCTCCACGCGGCCGAGGGGACGGAAGCGCTTCTCTTCAAGCACCTTCAGGAACTTGGCCTGCACCGTCATGTCCATGTCACCGATCTCGTCCAGGAACAGGGTGCCGCGGTGGGCCCTCTCCAGCAGCCCCTCCTTCGTCTCCACCGCACCCGTGAACGCCCCCTTGGAATGGCCGAACAGCTCCGTCTCCAGGAACTCCCCCTTCAGCCCCGCGCAGTTGAGCTCCACGAAGGGCTCGTCGCGCTCGCCGGAGTTCTGGTGGATGTGACGCGCCATGAGCCCCTTGCCGGTGCCCGTTTCCCCCCGCAGGAGCAGGGGGCTCCTGTGCCGGCAGGCGGCCGCGAGCAGGGGCTCGATGCGCTGCATGGCCGGGCTGTCCCCGAGGTGGGGGGACAGCATGCGGGGACGCTCCCTGAGGGCGCGGTTCTCCCGGCGCAGGGTGCCGATCTGCATGGCCTTGTTCAGGAGAATCTCCAGCTCCTTGAGGTCCACGGGCTTGGTCAGGAAATGGTCGGCCCCGCGGCGCATGGCCTCCACGGCCATGGGGATGGTGCCGTGGCCGGTGATGACCACGACCGGGACCGAGGGGTCGTGCTCACGGATCTCCTTGAGAAAGTCGATGCCCTCTCCGTCGGGGAGCTTCACATCCAGCAGGATGGCTCCGAAGCCCTGCTTGACCAGCCGTTCGCGGGCCTCCGCGAGACAGGCCGCCTCGGTGATTCGGAATCCCTCACCCTCTAGATACTTGGCAATGCCGAAGCGGATCGCGGGCTCGTCGTCGATGAGCAGCAGGTTCATTCTTCCTTCCCCTGTGCCATTCCTGAGGGCAAGGCTATCAGGAAAGTGGCGCCGGGAGAAGGGGGGGCGCTGCGCACGCTGAGGGTGCCGCCGTACTGGAGGACCGCGGACCGGGCCAGGCTCAAGCCCAGGCCGGTGCGGTGCGGGACGGTGGTGAAGAAGGGCTCGAAGATCAGGTCGAGGTGGCCCTCCAGGATGCCGGGCCCCTCGTCCTCTACCGAAAGGACCGTCAAGCCTTCGGACCTGAGGGCCCGAACCGCGACGGGGCTGCCGGCGGGGCCGAAGAAGAGGGCGTTCTCGAAGAGATCGGCCAAGCCCTGCGCCAGGGTCTCTCCGTCGCCCCGAAGGGCCGGAAGGCCGGGCTCGCACAGGAGCCGGATTCGTTTTGTGTCGAGCTCGGGCCTGCGCTCTCCCGTGATTTCGAGGGCGCGTCGGAGGATGGCCTCCACCTCCACCGTGCCGGGCTGGTCCAGTTCGCTCGGGAAGGCGAGCTGCATGAACCTTCGGACGAGGCGGTCGAGGCGCTTGACCTCCCGCAGGACGATCGCGAGGTAGGGTTTGGCCGCGGCGTCAGAGGAGATCCTGGCCTCCAGCGCCTGCACGACCGAGCTGATGCCGAACAAGGGGTTTCGGATCTCGTGCGCCAGCCCCTGCAGCATCTTCCTCGTGAGTTCGAGATCCCTCTGCTGTTTGGCGAGGGCCTGGGCCCTGCGCTCTTCGGTGACCTCGTGCAGAACGTGGAGACAGGCGGACTGGCCGCCCAGATTGATGTGTTGGGTGGAGGCGATGAAGGAGCGGCCCCTCGCCGCGTCCGCCCACTCGAGCCCGGACGCGTCCTGCATCTGACACAGCCCGGGGAGGATTTCCGCGCAGCTCCTCCCGATGCACGCCTGGATCGGCAGTCCGAGGAAGAGCGAGACGGCCATGTTGACCCGAAAGACCTTTCCCGAGTCGTCATGAAGGACGAAGAGATCGGAGGAGGCATCGAAGGCCTTCTCCCAGTCTCGCTTGCCCACCGACAGAACGGATTGGATGCGCATCCGCCCCAGCGTGAGAATGAGCAGGGCGGCCAGCGCATCAGCCTGCGAGGCTTCCGATGGCGTGGCACCGGATTGGCCGCCGGAAGCCAGGAGAAGGCAGGGGAACGGCCCCCCCGCAGCATCCAGCGGCAAGACGGCATAACCGCCCTCGGCCGCCCGCTCTCTCAAGACCGCAGGCGAGGCGAAGGCCGTCGGGATTGGGCCTTCCTCTCGGTGGGCCGGTCCCGCCGGCGCCGCGGGTGCCTCCCCGCCTCCGATGATCCAGCCCTCCAGCGATCCTTTCTCGTCGGGCGCAAAGACCAGCATGGCCCGGCCCCCCGCGGGCAGGATCCGGGGAAGCCACCGGCTCAGCGTCTTCGCCACGGCGGGCAGATCATGGGCCGGGATGAGCTCCATCGCCAGGCCGGCCATCGGCCCCGCGCTCTCCCGTCCCCCTTCGGCCGCGCCAGGTTTCATGGAAGGGCCGCCGCACGCCGCCCTCTCACAGCGCGCACGCCGCCCGGGGCAACCACGAGCCCAGGATCTCGCCCAGCCGGTCGAAGGAGATCGGCTTGGTGAGGAAGTCGTCGGCGTGCGAATCCCGCAGAACGGCGATCCGCTGGCTCTCCTTCTTGTACAGGCCGGTCATGACGATCACCCGGATGTCCCGTGTGGCGGGGTCTTCCTTGATTCGGCGGCAAAAGTGCTTGCCGTCGCAGCGCGGCATGATCTGGTCCGTGAGGATCAGGTCCGGCGCGAACTGGCGCGCCATCTGAAATCCCCGCTCTCCGTCCTCGGCCAGCAGCACGCCGTAACCCAACGCCTCCAGGACGTGGAAGGCGATGAGCCGCGTATTGGGATCATCGTCCACCACCTCGATGAGCGGCCTGCGGATCGGATTGCCCTCTTCGAGGGGAGGATTGGCGTTGCCGCGGAAGGAGTAGCGGAGTCGGCGCTGCCACAAGCCGGGCGGGGCCGCTTCCCAGAAATGTTTGCGATATTCGGGGTCGGTGTCGCAGAAGCAGGTATGGCAGAGGGGGCAGACCAGCGTCGGGTTGTCGGTGATGCATTCGCACCAGGCGCTCTGGCAGGCATTGAAGAGCCGGCCGCAGTGCTGGCAGATCACCTCGAAGGTGTCTCCGGCGTCAGGGCTGGGCTCCTCACGGGCAATAGTATTTTCGTTCATGGTGGACCTCCTTGCCTTCACGAGGAAGCAAGTCTGATGCCAGGACCGGCTGTCGGCGGGACTTCACGGAACGCTCATGAAGTCAGGCTTCCAGAAGGGCACCGCCGCGGGTCTCATGGTGCCTGTCGCGAGGGTGAGACCGCCACCCCGAGGTTTGGCTCATCTCTGATACGGAGCCACAGGGAAGGCGCCTCCCCCCGCTCCCGCAGGAGTATGATGGACTGCGGCCGGTCCGGGGGGATCGGACGATGCGCCAGGAGGGAGTTCGATGAGTGAGCCGCTAACGCTGGAGAAGGCCGTGGCCATCAGCCGGGACCTCGTCCCGCACGTCAAGGGGATGACCGGGGGGAAGGCGGCGCTCACGGGCGAGTTCCCCGACGTCTACGTTCTGGACCACCTGCTCGCGCCCTACTACGGCACCGAGTCGCCTGCCCGGGAGGTGGCGGATTTCGCCCTGGCCAGCGGCGTCTACATCGCCCTCATGCTGGCCCGCTTCTGGCGCGGCGCCGGGTTGGAGCCGTTCTGGCAGGAGGGGGAGCTGACCGAGTGCGCCATGGGCGTCGAGGTCCCCGGAGCCGACGGCTCCTCCGCCGAGGTGCTCATGGCCTGTCCCTCCGACCTCCACGGCTTCGTCGTCAGCCTGCCCAATCCCTTTCCCTGTTTTGTCAACGCGTGGTCCTCGCTCCGACCGGGAGATCCGATCCTGCCCAAGTACGTGATCGGCGCCCTGCTCCTCAGCCACCCCCTGTCCCGCGCCGAGGCGCCGCCCGTGCCTCCGGGGGAGGGGCCCATGGGGCCCGCGTTTCTCCAGGCCATGGTGGAGAGCATCGCCCAGTCGTGCGCGCGGGACCTGCAGCCGGCGGCCGATTTCGAGCGGCGCCTCCTGGAGGTGTTGTACGAGGCGTGCCTCTGGCCAGCGGTGGGCTCCTACGGAAACGACTACGGAGTCGAGAACATCCGCCTCCTCATGCAGGCCGTGGCGCACGCCGGGCCGGAGAACCGGGAGAGCGTGTTGGCAGCCCTCCGGGCCATGGAGCGGGGGTGGATGGCAGAGGGGGCCTACCTCTCCGGTCTCCTCCTCCGGGCCATGATGAACCGCGAGGACCCGCCCGAGTATCGTCTCGGCTTCACCGTACCCGAAGCCCGGGACGTTCTGGCCGAAACCTCGCGGCTGCTGAAGGAGCAGGAGAAGGGTGCGTAGCCTGCCGAGCGAGTGAAGAGCGGCAGGGGCAGCAGCTTTGGATCGTGGCTCGCGTGACGCGGAAAAAAGCCAAGACGTGAAAGGGGGCGCGGGTGATGGAACCCCGCGCCCCCTTACTCTTTGAGCCAACCAGGACTCAGGCCGATTCTTCTTCCTTGGCCCGGCAGGCATCCCAGTACAGGAATCCGGCCAGAAGGAGGAACACGGCCAGTCCGATCCAGTTCTGCGTCTCCTCCGCGAAGTGGAAGGCGCGGGGCTGGATGTGGACGTACTCCGTGGCCATCTTGGTGAAACCGTCCGCGACGCCCGCCAGCGCGCCCCCCGCGATGAGACCGGAGGCGAGCAGGATGCCCTTGTCGTTGCGGACCTTGGAGAGCCCGGCGCTCTTTGTGGAGTGCTGAACCAGCCAGGCCACGATGGCGCCCAGGAGGATCGGGCTGTTGAGCTCGATGGGCAGATACATGCCGAGGGCGAAGGCCAGGGCGGAGATCCCCAGCATGGAGACGATGACGGCGATGATGGCGCCCATGGCATAGAGCATCCAGGGCGCCCCCTGACCGCCGAGGAAGGCGTTGGCCACCGCTGCCATGGCGCTCGCCTGGGGCGCCGCCAGCGGGTGGGGGTGCTGCGCCGTGGGCGTTCCGTATCCATAGATGTTGGCGAACAGCATGATGACCAGGGTCACGGTGAAGCTGGCGAAGGCCGAGCCGATGATGTTGCTCCACTGGATCGTCCTCGGGGTGGAGCCCAGCCAGTAACCGATCTTGAACTGCGTGACGAGGGAGCCGGACATGGAGAGAGCCGTGCAGACGACGCCGCCGATGAGCAGGATGGCGAGCATGCCCGCCTTGCCCGAGAGGCCGAGGGCCGACATGATGACCGCGGCGATGATGAGCGTCGTGAGCGTCATGCCCGAGATGGGAGTCACCGAAATCATGGCCACGGCCCAGGCCGAGACGGCGGAGAAGAGGAAGACGATGACGAGCGTCAGGAGGAGAGCCAGGAAGGCAAGGAGCCAGGCCTTCGGCTCGCCGGCCAGAACGGAGAAGCGGAAATAGAGGAAGATGGCCGCCGAGAGCGCCACGATCATGGCCACCACCCAGGTCATCTTGATGTCCCGGTCCAGCCTGGAGTCGAGAGCACCGTCCTCGCGCTTCTTGAATATCTGGGCAATCATCTGCTGGAGGGCCTGCTTGATGACCGGGGCCATCTTGAGAATGGAGATGACGCCCGCCGCGAAGATCCCGCCGATGCCGATGTTTCTCACCCCCAGCAGCTTGTCCCCGAAGATCTGCGTGTAGCTCATGGCCTCGTAGGCGGGGCCTCCCACCTTGGCGAAGAGGGGAACCAGAACGAAGTAGGAGAGCATGGAGCCGGCCATGATGATGGAGGCGTACTGGATGCCGATGATGTACCCCAGCCCCAGCACGGCCGCCGACGTGCTCATGGCGAAGACGCCCTTGACCTTGTTGGTGAAGAAATCCATCCCCTTCAGCGACGCGGTGGTGAAGGTGTCGGTCCAGGCGTGGTAGGAGAGCGCCATGTAGTCGAGAACGATGCCGATGCCCAGCGCGTAGAGGAGGGTCTTGGCCTGGTTGCCCCCCCTCTCGCCGGTGACCAGGATCTCCGTTGTTGCCGTCGCCTCGGGGAAGGGGAGCTTGCCCTGCATCTCGTGGGTGAAGTAGCGGCGGAAGGGGATGAGGAAGAGCACGCCCAGCACGGCGCCCAGGAAGGGCACGATGAAGATCTGGAAGAAGCCGCCCTTCAGCCCGAGGATGTAGATGGCCGGCATGGTGAAGACCGACCCGCCCACCACGATGCCCGAGGTGGCCCCGATGGCCAGGATGTTCACGTTCTCGATCATGATGCTCTTGCGCGCCACCATGGCGGAAAAGCCGATGGCGAGGATGGAGATGGGGATGGCCGTCTCGATGCCCTGGCCGAGCTTCAGGGCGATGTAGGCCGCGGCCGCGGAGAAGACGATGGTCATGAAGAGGCCGAAGATGATGGACCGGGCCGTGACCTCCGGGACGCCGGATTGGGCGCTGATGAGGGGCACGTACTCCTCGCCGGGCTTGAGCTCCCGGTAGGCGTTCTCGGGCAGCTGCGTCGAGTTCTTGCTGGACGGGTCCTGTGCGCTCATGCATCCCCCTTCTCAAAGGTCGGCACCAGAGGAGCTTACCGTAAAGAGGCGGGAGGCTCAAGCCAGACGCGGCCGGATGGCGGTTGGCGGAGGGCGGGGAGTGGAGGGAGGAGAAGACTGGTGCGGCCTGCAGGAGGCCTCTCCAGAGGCCGATGCGCGGGCCGCATACGGCGTGCCTTTTCAGCTCTCCGTCGGCCGGTCCCCTCTGCCGCCGGACCGTCATCGCTCGTCCTTCATTCCGCTTGTGACGCCTTGGGGGATGCGCTATCCTCAGACCGGCTTCAAGGAGTCTGCGGCTGTAGCGCGAACCGAGGTGGAGGCAGGCATGGGGAGGTTCTCTCGGGCCGCCAATCTTTTCTTCTACGGCATCGCCGCCCTGCTCGTCGTGATCGCCGCGTGCGGGGCCTACTACTTCTACGTTCAAAACCGCGACATCTACAGAGGGCAGGCCGCTGGCTCCATCGGACAGGCCAGGTCCCTGGCGGTCCGCCTGGGCCGGCGCGAGCTGAACCCCTCTCAGGCAGAGGAACTGAAAGAGGCCCGGGACCACCTGCACGCGGCCTCGGCGGCGAGTGAAAAGCGGGACTACGGCCGGTCCTTTGATGAGGCGAACGCGGCGCTGGAAAAGCTCAGGGGCATCCAGGACGGGCTGGACGCGCCCAGAGAAAACGCCCACTGTCTGGCCGTCGCAGGGTCCGTCAGGATATTCGCCCAGGATGGTACGGACCAGGGTGAGCTCCAAGAGGGCACCTACCTGACCTCGGGCGACGTGATCGAGGCGGGAGCCTCGGGTGAGGCCATGGTGCGCTTTCCCAACTGGGAGGACCTGACGCTCCTCGCCGGGTCGAAGGTCAAGCTGGACACCTGGACCGCCGGTGCCACTGGGTCGGGCGTGGAGGTGCGCGTCGAGAGAGGGTCCGTTCTCTTTCGCACGCCGGCCCTGGTCCCGGCCGACGGCGCGGGCCTCATCCTTCTGCCCCGGGGCAGCGTCCGCTCGGCCCCGGGTGCCGTAGCTCGCGTCGGAGTATCGGCCGGCGAGGGTTTTCTGGTGGAGGCGAGGCGCGGGGTGATCCGGGTGGAAGCGGAGCAAGGCAGTGAGACGCTGGATGCTCGGAGCGGAGCCCTCTCGGTGGAGGGCGGCTCCAACGGGATGACGCGTCCGCGCCCCTTGGAGACCCCACCCCTCATGGGGCTTCCCGTGGATGGCGCGGTCCTCCGATCGCATGGAGGCAGATCCGGTGAGGTCACCCTCGAGTGGCAACATCTCCTCGGGGCTTCGGTGAACCTTCAGGTGGCCCGGGACCCGCTCTTCCGCAGAGGCGTGCTCGTGGACCGCTCCGTCACCGGCGGTTCGTTCACTCCTCCGGCGCTGCCCGAGGGCATGTACTATTGGCGGGTGCGGGCGCAGAGTGGCGGCTCGCCCTCCTTCTGGAGCCAGCCGCGGCGATTCCGCGTGCTGCGCGCCGCCGAGGGCCCAGCTCCTCCGGACTGGACCCTCACGGTGGACGCGACGCCAGTCGGAGACGGCGTCCTCATCAATGGGAAGGTGAACCCTCACGTCTTCGTGACCGTGAACGACGTGGAGGTGAACGTGGGCCAGGACGGCGGTTTTTCGGGAGTGTTCACCTTCGCCGATGCGAAGGACAGGACCGTCACCGTCACGGCCTTCGACGGACAGGGCCACGAGAAGACCTGGAAAAGGACCTTCTGAAGCTCCGCGTGGCCCGCTTGGCGCTCGCGGCGGAATGGGCTAGGATCATCCCCTGACTCCAGGGGAGGGGCGCCATGAGCCGCAGAGATGGCACGGCCCCCGCCGACGGGCGCGGACGTGTTCAGATTCGCTACCTGGATGGCCGGCGCTTCCGCCGCGCGGTCCTGGCCGGCATCGAATGGCTGCACCAGCAGCGAGAGCACCTCAACGAGATCAACGTCTATCCCGTTCCCGATGCGGACACGGGGACCAACATGTCCCTCACCATGCGCTCGGCGGCCGAGGGGCTGAAGCAGCAACTCGACAGGGCCATCGACCTGACGAGCCGGGACATGGCGGACCACGCCATACTCGGTTCCCAGGGGAATTCCGGCGCCATCCTTGCGCAATTCCTCAAAGGGCTTTCCGACGGATTGAAGGGCAAGGCGCGCATCACGACCATGGAGTTCGCCCAGGCGGCCGAGCGGGCCAAGCACTCCGCGTACGCCGCCCTAGCCAGGCCCCGGGAGGGGACCATCCTGACGGTGATCAAGGACTGGAGCGACCACATCGAGTCCCGCTGGAGGGAGTCGGAAGACTTCGTCGAGCTGTTGAAGGGCGCCCTGGCGAAGGCCAGGGAATCGTTGAAGAGGACTCCCGACCAGCTCCAGGTGCTCAAGGACCACGGCGTCGTGGACGCTGGCGCGGCGGGCTTTATCAACCTGCTGGAAGGGATCACCGAATACGTCGAGACGGGCAACATTCGGGCCTCGGCCGTCCTGGTGGTGCCGGGCGATGGCGAGACGCCCGTTTCCCATGTGCGCCTGCTCTACGGCGAGGGACCCGAGCTCCTGACCTATCGCTACTGCACGGAGTGCGTGGTGCGGACTCCCGTTCCCGTCCAGCGCTCGCTGCTCGAATCCGAACTCCAATCCCTCGGTGACTCGCTCGTGGTGGTCATGGGCGACAGCGTCGTGAAGATCCACCTTCACACCAACGAGCCCAGCCGGCTCTACGAGGTGGCCGGCAGTTTCGGCGTCATCCTCCGAAGGAAGTGCGACGACATGCAGGCTCAGCACGTCCAGGCCGTCTCCGCTCCCAGGGGCGTGGCGGTGGTGACGGACTCGGCCTGCGACCTGCCGGCGGACCTCCTCGCCAGGGAGCCGATCACCGTGGTACCGCTCAAGGTGATCTTCGGGGATGAGGTATTCCTGGACAGGATCGAGATAAGTCCCTCGGGCTTCCTCGACCGATGTCGGACCTCGTCCCAACACCCCAAGACCAGCCAGCCCGCCGTGAGCGATTTCTTGCGGGGGTACGAACTGGCCGCGCGCCACGGCCGGGAGATCGTGGTGGTCTGCCTCTCCGGTGCGGTCAGCGGGACCTTCGAAGCGGCCCGAGCGGCCGCTGTGCAGTTCAAGGGCGCAGCGGTCCACGTGGTGGACAGCCGATCGGTCTCCGTGGCGGAGGGCCTGCTCGTGAGGGAAGCCTTTGACATGGCCGAGGCCGGCGAGAGCGGGAAGGCCATCGCGGAGAAGCTCGAGGAGTTGAAGACGCACGTCCGCCTCTTCATATCGCTCAGGAGCCTGGACTTCGCCCACCGAGGCGGCCGCGTGAGCGCGGGAAAGAACCTCCTGGCCAAGATGCTGGGCATCAAGCCGGTGGTCTCCTTCAACGCCGAAGGCAGGAGCTTTTCCGCAGCCGCGGCCTTCGGCGACCATCGAGTCGAGGCGAAGGTGGTGGCCCTCGCCCGCGCGGAGTGGAGCCGGTACAAGCGGTTCCGGGTGGCCGTCGCCCACATGGACGCTCCCGAGGTGGCGCGCTACTACGCCGAGCGCATCAGAGCTCTGGCCGGTATCGCCGACGTGCCGGTGGTGGAGGCAACGCCGGTCCTCGGCGCGCACTCCGGGCCGGGCGCGGCGGCCATCGCCGTCCTGGGGCTCGCTTGAGCGGATCCCTCCTGCCGCTCCTGCCGGTGATCATCCTCTCCTACTTGGCCGGCTCCTTCCCCACGAGCATCCTGGTGTCCCGCTTGGTGAAGGGCATCGACATTCGCCAGCACGGGAGCGGCAACGCGGGCGGCACCAACGTGCTGCGCGTGGTGGGCTGGAAGGCGGCCCTCTTCGTGGCGCTGGTGGATGTGGGCAAGGGCTGGCTGGCTGCCGCGGTGATCTCTCGCCTCTCCTTGGGCGCCGCATCTCCCGATCCGGTGACGGCCATGACGGTCGCCGGCGCGGCCTCCGTCGTGGGGCACATCTATCCCGTCTTTGCCGGATTCCGGGGCGGCAAGGGCGTGGGGACCACCGCGGGCATGATGATCGCCGTCCATCCGCTGGTGCTGGCCGCCTGCGCGCCCATATTCTTCGTCACCGTGCTCGCGACACGGATGGTCTCCCTGGGGTCGGTGCTCGCGGCCGCCTCCTTCCCGCTGCTGCTCTGGGCCATGAGCGGGACGAGCTGGGTGAGGGAAAACCCTTGGCCGTTTTGGATCGTTGCGGGTCTCGCGCTGCTCATCGTGGTGAAGCATCGAAGCAACATCCTTCGCATCCTGGCCGGTACCGAGAACCGGCTGGGCCGCCGACCCTCCATCAGCTAAGTGCCTGTCTGCGGGCATTCCAGAGGTGAGCCGCAAATTTGTTTCATCGGTTTCATCCACCATCTATTGTGCTGCACAATCATTCAACACAACCTCTTGACTCGGGAAAAGATTGGGCTTATATTATCGCAAGCACCAGGTATGGTACATCCTGGACGGTGTCGGGCAAGTGGTGGTGGTTCCTGTATAAGGAGGACGTAATGGTGGAGAAAGCCAAGACCAAGACGGCGACCCCCAAGCCTGCGGCCAAGAAGCCCGCGGCGAAGAAACCCGCTGTGAAGAAGGCTGCGGCCAAGAAGCCCGCGGCCAAGAAGGTTACCAAGGCCGCGGCGAAACCGGCCGCCAAGAAGACCGCCGTCAAGAAGACGACCAAGGCGGCTCCGAAGAAGACGGCAAGCAAGGCCGCCGCCAAGAAGACCACCGTGAAGAAGGCAGTGGCCAAGAAGCCCGCCGCCAAGAAGTAATCGGCAGGCCCATTGTGGTGGCCCGTCGCCTCACGGCGGGCCACCTCCGTCTCTTGAAAAAAGGCGGCCCCAAGCGGGCCGTTTTTTTTCGTGTCCCTCCGGCCGTTCCGCGACGGAGGACGAAAGATGATCCCAAATCCCGCGATTGGATATTGGAGCGGCTCCGAAAGGCTCATGGATGGTAGTTTCCGTGGAAGGCGATCTTCACCCGCCAAGGGATTTGGGTTGCCTCCGACCCCGGACTTGATCCAGGGGACGAAGCCCCAAGGGTGGGGTGGGGCCCCAGCGGGCTTTGCCCGTGGGGCGGGACCCCGGAGGGCAACGCGACGATTCGTCAGGCTTTGCCTGCGAATCGGAGAGAGAAGCCCATGGCCCTCCCCGTCCAAGAGACAATGTCTCCCCCCGTGAACCTGAACCATAGCCGAAGCCACCCGCATTTCAATCGCGGGATTTGGGATGATGGATGGTCGGCGCGAGTCCACCCATCGTGCCGATCCCATGTCCCAATCCTTCGCGTCTCGCTCATCTCTTGGCTTGCTCCCTTCGATTCGCCGCCCCAGCTTTCCTTGTCCCCTTGTGTCTTGGTGGTTTGTGGACCATCTTGTCTCTGCTTCGCAGGCCCGCGGGACGACCACGCGGGCCCGCACAGGTGATGCATGCTGGATCATCCACCTCAGCCTCCGCCCTCCCGGCCCGGATGCTATATTTTTCGAGACGCGAAGAAGCGGCCGCTCTATGTGGGCAAAGCCAAGAATCTGCGGGCACGAGTATCGAGCTACTTCCAGTCCGAGGTGCCTCTCAAGATCCGCCGCTTGAGGCAGCAGGCGGTGGACCTCGAGTTCATCGTCACGGCGAGCGAGTGGGAGGCCTTTCTCCTCGAGAACAACCTCATCAAGCAGTTCAAGCCCCGCTACAACACGCTCCTCAAGGACGACAAGACCTATCCCTACGTCAAGCTGACGGTGAAGGACCGTTACCCCAAGGCGGTCTTCACGCGCCGGCCGGAGAAGGACGGAGCACTCTACTACGGACCTTTCGTGCCCGGCTGGCAGGCCAAGAAGAATCTGCGGATCCTCCAGGAGCACTTCCGCGTGGTCACCTGCAAGGACCCGCTCGACGGCTCCCGGCTCCGCCCCTGCCTCTACTACGAGATGGGACAGTGCTATGCCCCGTGCATCAAAGGGAGGGTTCCGCCCGACCAATACGCTGCCGTAGTGGACGAGGCCAGGCTCTTTTTGGAGGGGCGGACCGCCGACCTGCGCGAGGAGTTGCACGGCCGCATGCTGTCCGCTGCGCAGCGTCAGGACTACGAGCAGGCCGCGCACTATCGGGACCTCGAACGGGCCGCGGAATTTCTGGGCGGGCGCCAAGCGGTGGCCAGACCCGGCGAGGGACACTGGGACTACTTCGCCCTCTACGGAGGAGGCGAGACCTGGGTGGTCCACGGCTTCGTCGTGGTGGACGGCAAGGTGGTGGACCGGCGCCGCTGGCGTTTCGACCAGGTGGAGCTTGCGGGCGAGGATCTGCTGGCTGCCATGCTCACCCGCCTGTACGGCAACGTGTCGGTGCTGCCGGACGGGGTGGTGGTCTCCCACGAATTCCAGGATCTGCCCCTGCTCGAGCGGTTCCTCTCCGAGCGCAAAGGGAGGAAGGTCCGGGTGCGGAGGCCCCAGCGGGGTGAGAGGGCGGCGCTCGTCGCCACGCTCATGGAGAACGCGAGGCTGGAGTTCGACGCCCACGTGGACCCCGCCACCGTCCTCGACCCCATCATGGAAAACCTGGGCCTGGAGGGACCGCCGAGGCGTATCGAGTGCTTCGATATCTCCCACAGCCACGGCGAGGCGACGGTGGCCTCCTGCGTCGTGTGGGAGGAGGGAGGGATGCGGAAGTCCGATTACCGCCACTTCAACATCAAGTCGGTGGAGGGGATCGACGATTTCGCCTCCATGGCCGAGGTGGTCGGGCGCCGCTACATGCGACTGCTGGAGGAGGGCGGCGAGCTCCCGGACCTGGTGCTCATCGACGGTGGCCCCGGCCAGGTCAACGCGGCGCACGCCGCGCTGGTCCGGCTTCTGCCGGACCCCCCGCCCATGGCGGGACTGGCCAAGCGCGAGGAGTGGCTCTTCCGGCCCCACGATCCCGCCCCCGTGATGCTTCCCAAGGAGTCGCCCGCGCTCCACCTCCTGCAGCAGATCCGGGACGAGGCCCACCGTTTTGCCATCGCCGCGCATCGTCGCCGCCGATCGAAGGCACGGATGGCCTCACCGCTGCTCGCCGTTCCGGGGATCGGCCCCATCACCGCGAAGAAACTGCTGAGGGCCTTCCTCACCACGGCCGCCGTCAGGGAGGCCACACAGGAGCAGCTCGTCCGGGCGGTGGGGAAGGCCGCGGCGCGCACGGTCATGGCGTGGGCGAAGCAGGAGACCGAGGAGAAGAGACGCGCGGGGGAGGGAGAATGACCGCTCCGCACGATGGCGCGGGAGGCGTCGGGCCGGAGGTGCCTCGGAAGGCCTGCCCGATCTGCGGCACCTCTTCGCCGGTCTTCGTGCTGACGTGCCCGGTGTGCGGCCACTCGCAGTTTCCCCAATCGGCCGGAGGCGGCCAGCGCCATCCCGCGCGCAAGCTGTGGATCGCCCTCGCCGTGGCCATCGCGGGGCTCCTGCTCTCCTTCTGCGTCCTCTACCTGGTCGTGCTCTCCATCCGGCGGTGACCCCCCGGAGAAGGGTCCGCCACGACCTCCCTCCCGCCGAGGCGGTGCATCCTTGTACAATGGGCCACGAAAGGTTGCGAAGATGCGGGCATTGTTGGCCAGGCTCAAGGCGCGCACGGTGGAGCTGAACTACGGGCGCGAGGTGATCGCGGGCATGGCTCGCCGTCATGCGCAGAGCGCCGTCGAGGGTGAGCTGAACGTCCTGGACATCGGCCTCGGATTGGGAGCCGATCTCCTGAACGTGGCCAAGTCCCTGGAACCTCGCCGAACGAAGCTCTTCGGCCTGGAGAGCCATCCGCCCTACGTGGAAGCGGCGAGGGCCTTGGGCGTGGACGTGCGCCAGGCGGACGTGGAACGCAGCGCCTTCCCCTTCGAAACGGCCTTCCTGGACGTGGTCCTCGCGAACCAGATGATGGAGCATGCCAAGGAGATCTTCTGGATCGCCTCGGAGGTGTCCCGGGTCTTGAAGCCGGGCGGCCTCTTCATCGTCGGGGTTCCCAATCTGGCCTCGCTCCACAGCCGTATCATGCTGGGCCTGGGCATGCAGCCGAGTCCCATCGACGTGCTGGGACCGCACGTGCGCGGCTTCACGAAGCCGGGGTTCCGGCGCTTCATCGAGGCGGACGGCTACTTCCGCGTCGTCGAGGTCGGGGGATCCAACTTCTACCCATTCCCGAAATCCCTCGCCAGACCGCTCGCCCGCCTGTTGCCGGGTTTTGCCGTGAGCCTCTTCTTCTGCTGCCAGAGGACCGGCAAGGCGGGCCGCTTCCTCGACGTGCTGGAGAGCCGGTTCTTTGAGACCCCCTACTACCGGGGTGAGTCGTCACACAAGCCGCCTCCGGCCGCCAACCAGCGGCCGTAGGAGCGCTCTGCAGAGAGGGATGGTCCATTCGGCGCCCCGGGCCATCGAGATCGAAAGGATTCCTCGTCCCCTTTGAGCCGCGCTCTCGCTGCTTTTTCGTCTCGTCAGCGCTTCGGCGTGCCCTTCGAGATGGCTCCGCGGCTGGCTCGCCTTCTCGGCGGCTTGGGCGCGGCGAGGGCCTCGAGCTTGGCCACGCGGTCTTCCAGGGAACGCCTGTCCTCGCGCAGCTTCTCCAGTTCGCCCCTGAGCCTGACGATCTCCTCGCCCTTGCTCTTGCCCTCGCGAAGCGTCCTCGCGATGTCGCGGGCGTTCATGCGGATGCGCCCGTCCACCTCGCGCTGACCGATCCTCTCTAGCTCGAGGGCGGCGGCGGACTCATCGAGGAGTTCGAGGGCCATCATGGCCCCGAACTTGGCGAAGAAGTTGGCGTCGTAAAGGTAACGCTCCAGTTCCTGGCGCACGTCGAAGCGCTGGGGCTCCCTGCCGCGGGCCATGGCGGCCATGGCCCGCATGGCGGCTATGCGCCCCTGGGGCCGGCCGCCGGGCGCGGCGCAGGCCCTGAGCAGAGGCCACGCCCGCTCATCCCTCAGGCGCATCAGCCCCGAGAGCGCCCCCGCCCGGATCACGTCCAGGTGGCTCTCCTTCCGGACCGCTTTCTCCAACGCGGCGAAGGCCAGGGTTTGGCGCGTGGCGCCGAGGGCCGCGTTGGCCTCGCCCTCGACGAAGTAGGAGGGATCTTTTCTGGCCAGCGGCAGCAGGGCCTTCGCCGCGGTCTCGTCCTGGAACTGGCCCAGGGCTCGAACCACCGCTCGGCGGACCTTGTGGTCCTTCGTCCCCAGCGCCTCGATGAGGAGGTCGCGGGAATGCAGCGAGCCGTTCTCCCCGAGCGCGGCGGCCATCTCCACCCGGGCGCCCCAGAAGGGGTCGCTCCGGAGCGCATGGCCGACGGCCTCCAGCGCTTCGCGGCTCCCTTCCTTGCAGAGCGCCTGGGCGGCTTCGACGCGCCCGAACCAGTCGGGATCCTTGACGAGCTGGGTCTTCAGCATCTCCTGGGGCTTCTTGAAGGCGAGCTTCTTCAGGATGTGGAAGCCCGGATCGAAGCTCGCGAAGGCGGGCTTCTCCTCGAGCCGGAAGCTGAAGATCTGGTGGGCCTGGCGGACCTCTATCCGTTCCTCGACGGTCCTGCGCCCGTGGAAGCGGACCGTCACGGGCGCGCGGAACACGGGCGTCGTCTCGTCCACCTTCTGCTTCTGGTCCACCGTGAGGGTGGCCGTCTTCCGCTTCTCATCCCAGGCGTAGGCCACCTCGAATTCGGGGAAGCCCGCGCCGAAGACCCACTGGTCGAAGAACCACTCCATGTTCTTTCCCGTCACGCGATTGATGACCCCGATGAGGTCCTCGGTCTGCACGTTCCGGCCGGCGAACTCGTGCAGGTAGGCCTGGACGCTCTGCCAGAAGGGCCCGTCGCCGAGCGCGTGACGGAGCATGTGGAGGACGAGGCCCCCCTTCTCGTAGATGTGCTGGTCGAAGAGCTCCATGGGAAGGGTGTAGGCCTTCGTGACGATGGGCCTCCTCTCGGAGCGGTCGCGCTCGAAGTAGCTCTGCATCTGCTGGAGCCTGTGGTAGCCGGCGTCCTCCCCGCCGCGCCAGTGCTCTCGGTACACCACCTCGGAGAAGGTGGCGAAGCCCTCGTTCAGCCAGGCGTGGGACCAGTCCTTGCACGTGACCAGGTCCCCGAACCACTGGTGGGCCAGCTCGTGGCTGACCAGGTCCTGGGGCTCGTAGTCGAGGGCCGCGCGCTCGTCCATGAGGCACCGATCAATGAGCGTGGTGGCGCTGATGTTCTCCATGCCGCCGAAGATGAAGTCCTCCACCACCACCTGGCTGTACTTGGGGTAGGGATAGGCGTAGCCGAAGGTCTCGGAGAAGTGCTCGAGCATGTCCGGCGTCAAGGAGAAGGCGCGCCTGGCCTGTTTCTCTTTCCCCGGCTTGACGAAGTACTGGACGGGAGTCCCTCGCCAGGTGTCCTCGATCTTGGCGAACTCACCGCAGGCGATGGAGATGAGGTAGCTGACGTGAGGCACCTCCATGCGGTGGTGCCAGGTCTTGGTCCCTCTTCGGCTCCCGCTCGTCACGCCCACCAGGGTCCCGTTGCCCACGACGGTCCATGTATCGGGCACCGTCACGAGGGTCTCGGAGGTGGCCTTCTCATTGGGGTAGTCGAAGCAGGGGAACCAGTGGCGGCTGTCCTCGTCCTGCCCCTGGCTCCACACCTGCGCGGCCGTATCGGGGCAGGCCTCGGAGGGACCCGTGAAATAAAGGCCCGAGCGGGGGGTGCCGCGGTAGCGCACACAGACCTCGACGGGGTGGCCGGCTTTCAGCGGCTTTGGAAAGGCGATCCGCAGCTTCTCCCCGTCGCAGTCGGAGGGGAGTGCCCTGCCCTTGCCGTCGGCCACCCCCTCCACCGTGAGCTCCACGCAGTCGAGCACGAGGTGATCGAGACCGTCGCTGAGGGGGGAGATGGTGTGAGTCGCGGTGCCGTGCACGGCTTTGTCAGCCAGATCGAAGGACACCTCGAGCTTGATGTGCAGTACATCCACGAGCTTGTCGGGAGCGTAGCTCTTGCCCTCCGGGGGTGGCGTGGCGCCCGCCTTGAGCCTGGCGCTCTCGGATTCGCCGGTGTACCGGCCGATGAACCAGGTCCCCTTCCTGAGAATGGTCACGTCGTCCTCCTAGCGATTAGCGGTGGAGCCTTTCTCCGTCAGGCCCCGCCCAACGAATTCGCGATCTGGTCCGTCAAGGGCCCGTCAGCCAGGAGGCCGTGGCCTCGTTCCGGAAGGGATCGACGGCCTGGACCGCGATCCAGTGCTGGCCCGACGCGGGATAGGTCACGACGTAGCTCCTCGATCGGCCTCCCTCTTCCCCCGCGACGGCTTCGAGCGTCTGCCAGGGCTGCCCGTCCACGCTGGCGCGGACGGCCTGCACGGAGGTGTTGTCCGTCGCCTGCACCGCCAGCTTGCCTGGTCCCTCCGGCCTGAGTTCGACGGAAGGCGGCGTGTTGTCCACCCGGAAGTCAGGAAGCTCCAGGACGGTGCTCAGCCCCTGCCCCTCCGGGTTCGAGGGGGCGTCGTCGGCCGTCAGCCGGATTCGGTACAGCCCGTCGGGAAGGCCGCGGGCGTCGAAGTCGTAGAAGGAGTCTTTCACGTGCCGTGTCAGCGTGTACCAGGAGACCCCGCCTTCGGGCCGGAACTCCACCTTCATCTCCACCTCGTCCCCGTCGGGATCCTCCACCTTCCAGGTAATCATCCGAAAGCCCTGAAGGAAGTACTTCTGAGGAGGGGTGTCCTGGCCGGGCGCGAGGGCGAGGCTGGGAAAGATCCTGTCCTTGTCGTGGATCTCGCGCACCAGCCGGTCCCCGAGCTGGCTCGGGGAGCGCACGAAGATCTCGCCGGGCGGGTTGACCTGGGCGGAGACGAAGACCGGCGCGCGGTTGGCGTTGCGGTAGGCCAGGGAGACCCCTCGCAGCGTGCTGCCTCCCGTCAGTTCGATCTTCCACTGGGCGTAACGGGCCAGGGGAAGCGAGTCGGAGCGCTCCGAGGAGACCCAGGCACTCCAGAAGGGCCCGGGTTTGGGGGTGTTCCCCGCGCGCACCTGCAGCTGGGCGCCGGAACCCATGACCGAAACCACACCGAAGATGGAAGGGCCGCCCAGGTCGGCTACGGGCGAGGCGTACCTCTCGCCCGCACCGGTCGACGGCCCCAGGAAAGCGTTGGGATTCCCCGTCAGCACGACGGGCGGGCCCTCGCCACCGGCCAGGGCCGTCACCTGGGCATCCTCCCAGTGCGCGAGCAGCGCGACGTCCTGCCCGTCGGTCACCATCAGGCGGCCGTCCGCCAGCCCCATAAACCCTTCGCCTCCGGAGGACGCGGCGCAGAGGATGGGGGTCTGGAAGCGCTCCACCGGCGTGGGAGGCTTGCCCTCCGACAACACATACACGGTGGAGTTTCCGGATGGCTTGGCGCTGCCCGCCTTCTCGCTGCCCACCGCGGGCTGGCCCGCCTTGTCGTTGGCGCCTACGAACAGGTCGCCGCCGCGGACGACCATGGCGGCCACCTCCTCCTGGTCCAGGCCAAAGGCCAGGTAGGCCTTGCCGCCCTCGAGGCGAAAGAGGGAGGCCGGTCCGCTTGTGCCCGCCCAGACGGCGCCCTTCCATGGAACCAGACACCGCACGTGGTCCGCCGAGGCGTCGAGCACGAGCTCCGGCTCCCCCTTTTCGGGGATCTTGAAGACCCGGCCCGGTTTACCGGTGGCGGCCAGAATGCCTGCGGGCTGGGACAGGAGCGCCCATACGTATTCGGCCTTCAGGGCGGCCACCTGGGTGGTCTTTCCCGTGGCCGGGTCGAACCGGTAGATCTTCGCCGGGGTGGAGGTCCCGACCAGGAGGTCGCCTCCGGGCAGGAGCGCGAGGGCCGTGACGAGCGGCTCGCCAAAGTGGTGGGCCACGGTCGGGCCCTTGCCTCCGGTGTCCACGCGCAGCAGGTCGCCGCTCGGAGCGGTGCCGACCCAGAGTGTCCCCCCCGCGCGAACGGCGCACAGGGGCAGTCCGGGCAGGTCCACCGAAGGCCCGAAAGCCGGCCCCGGGGCAAAGCTGCCGCTCGGGCTCACGCGCACGCCGTCGGGGTATCCCTGCCAGAGATCCTGGGCCGAGGAGAGCAGGATCTTGGTTTGGGTGGCGCCGGCGGTGGCGGCGGCGAGCAGGGAGAGCGTTGTCAGCACGATCCACGGAATGGTTTTCTTACCTGGCTTCATCGCCGGTCTCCTTCACGGTGAAGGTGAGCTCCACCATCCCATCGGGAACCGAGTCCGCGGGCACGGCATCCTCCCAGAGCAGGCTGGCGGCATCGGGAGGGGAGGCGTTCGCGGTGGGTTGCGCGGAGAGCAGTGCGGCCATCGAGGGCGGGAGCCCGCCCACCCGCTTGTGCTGGAGCAGGAGCCCCGGTTCGCGCGCCGCCAGGGCCACCCGCAGGTATTGGTCGGAGGGAAGATCCGCGAGCCTCGTGAGGAGGTCCTTCGCGGAATGGGGCACCTCGGCGAGGGAGCCGGCCATCTTCTGCTCCACGGCGAAGGATCCGCCCACCCAGAGGGTGATGGGTCCCGCAGGAAGTCCGCCGGTGGGAATCGAAAGCCGGATCACTCGGCTGGGTTTCTGGAAGGGCTGCAGCCGGACCGACAGGCCGAGGGGTTCGCCCGCCGCCACCACGTTCCGGTCCAGCCAGGCGGTCTCCACGGTGGCCGAGCGGTTGTCGGCCATCCTCTCCAGGGTCATGCGGATTCCCTTCAGGTGGACCTCGCCGTAAGGGTTGCCGCTGAGCAGGCCCAGGAGTGCGGAGAGGTAGTTGAAGGCATCCAACGAGTAGGTTGGCCCCGCGAAGGCCTGGTCCTTGAGCCGCAGGGACCGGCCGTCCGAAAGGTCCAGGCTCAGGCCGCTCACGAGGATGGTCCTGACGCCGGCCTGGCCCTCCACGGAGTTCCACAGCGAATTCAGGGCGCCCATGAGGAGCGCCGGAGTGAGGAGGGGGTGGCGCATCAGCTCGAAGTGGTAGTGCCGGCCATCTCCGCCGGTCCCCTGGATGGTGACTTCGACGGGCAGGGTGTCGGCTCTTTCTCCGAACCGGCCGAAAATGCCGGTCTTCCTGTCCTGGGTAACGACGCCGACGGGCCCGAGGGGAGTGGACAGCTTGAAACCGGCCTGGAGGCTCGGCACGGGGGTGACCACCCGGGCCGCCACCACCGGCATCTCGACGCTGCCCAGGTTGAGGAAGGGGTGGCCAAAGGCCAGGAACTCGTCTCCCTTCACCCACGAGACGGTGCCGTAGGCGGCGTACTGGACGTCGCCGGATACGAGCTGAACGGCGATCATGCCTCCGGGCCCGGGCGGGCGCGAGGGGGCGGGCGGCGTCTTGCCGTCTCCGCCCGTGCCGAAGCCCTCGCGGGCAGCCACGGACCACGTGAACCCCCGATCCTGAAGCTGGTCCAGCAGCCGGCGCACAGAACCCTCGGCGGCCAGCGGCACCGCGGCCCCTCCGCCCTGCGCGCCTTCGAGAGCGGCCAGGTAGCTCGATAGCGATTCCATCGGACCGGCCCCCTCGCGAGCCGTCGCCTCCTGGGCCGCGGTCTTCACTTCCAGCAGGTCCTGGGCGGGCGTGACGCCGCAGAGGGGCTCCTTGGAGAAGGGCCACGCGTAGGCCACGGCGCCCAGGAATTTCCCCTCGACGTACACGGGGCTGCCGCTCATGGCGGCCAGGACGCCGGTCTTGGTCAGGTCGTCTCCGTCCAGGCGGCAGACGATCATGCGCGTCATGGCCGCACCCTGGTCCACCGTCCCGAGGACCTGGACCCGGAAGGGGGAGACCGTCTCCCCGTGGAAGACGGTGAAGCCCGTACCCCTAAGGCCGGCGTGGACGTCCGAGAAGGGGAGGACGGGAGCGTCACGGGGGGGGGACTGGGCCAGAAGGGGAAGCGAAAGGAGCAGGGGGAGCAGAAACCGGATGCGGGCCAACAGTCTCAACTCCATTCAACCTCCAAAACGCGCCCCATGATAACATGGATGAGAACAGGAGGTCCGGGGGGTGTGAGGTGCGGGGCGCGTCGGGCACGCGAGAGGGGAGAAACGGGAGTTGGCGATCAGGGGCGCTCCGCCAACCTCCGGGGGCCTTCCTCCCAAGCCTTGACACTGGAAGCCTTTTATCGTAAACTCAACAATTGCGCGGCCGTATGGCCCGCCCAGGCGTTCGAGTTGAGGAGAGTTCAGATGAGCACGTATTTCCCAAAGAGTGGGGAGATTCCGCGGAACTGGTTCTTGGTGGATGCCGACGGAAAGACCCTGGGCAGGCTGGCGACCGAGGTGGCCCGCGTCCTCATGGGCAAGCACAAGACCTGCTATACGCCCCACGTCCAGACGGGCGACTTCGTCGTGGTAGTCAATGCCGAGAAGGTGCGGCTGACGGGTGCCAAATGGACCGACAAGATCTACCGGCACCACTCGATGTACCCCGGAGGCCTGAAGGAGACGGCGGCCAGAGACCTCGTGGCCAAGCAACCCACCCGCCTCATCGAGAAGGCCGTGAGGGGCATGCTGCCCAAGAACCGCATCGGGGACCGCCT
The DNA here is from genome assembly GCA_021778515.1 of Acidobacteriota bacterium. Lineage (GTDB taxonomy): Bacteria > Acidobacteriota > UBA4820 > UBA4820 > DSQY01 > DTPS01. The sequence goes on along the minus strand of JAJYCJ010000009.1, from coordinate 9,887 downwards.
GATACGGAAGATGAAGGTCTACGCCGGGGATCACCACCCCCATCAGGCCCAGAAGCCTGAGCCCTTCCCAGTGAAATTGAGCTGAATGCAGGAGTCTGAGGCATGAGCGTTATCCAGTACCAGGGAACCGGAAGGCGCAAGACCTCCGTGGCTCGCGTCTACCTGCGGCCGGGGAAGGGCACCATTTCGGTGAACAAGCGGGAGTTCGAGAACTACTTTCCGAACCCCCTCCACCGGATGCTCATCCAGAGCCCGCTGGTCATGACCAGCACGCTGGACAAGTTCGACATCTTCGTGAACGTTCAGGGCGGCGGGTCCTCGGGGCAGGCGGGCGCGGTCCGCCACGGCATCAGCCGTGCCCTCCTGGAGTACAACCAGGAGCTCAGGGGCAAGCTGAAGGCCGCGGGCATGCTGACCCGCGACGCGCGCGAGGTGGAGCGCAAGAAGTACGGCCACCCCAAAGCGCGCAAACGGTTCCAGTTCAGCAAGCGTTAACCTTCACCGGGAGGGCCCCCGCCGTTGGTGGGCCGTCCCGGCCGTCCTGGATCGCGGAGGGCTGTTGCCCTCCATCGATCCGGGGATGGTCGGGCTCCCGGTTCGAACGCGGTCCCGTCATCCCGCGGACAGGAAAGGGGCGGGCAAGGCGCCCACGGTGGGCCGCCTGGCCATAAGGCTTTCCGCCCCGTCTGCGGCAGCCAGAAGGAGGGTACCTTGGCTAACGTCACCATGAAAGAACTGCTCGAATCCGGCGTCCACTTCGGCCACCTCACCCGGAAGTGGAACCCCAAGATGAAGCGTTATATCTTCGGCCAGCGCAACGGCATCCACATCATCGACCTCCAGCACACCCTGCGCGAGTTCAAGCAGGCCTCCGGTTTCGTGACCGAGGTGGCCGCCAGGGGCGGCAAGGTCCTCTTCGTCGGGACCAAGCGGCAGGCGCAGGAGGCCATCCGCGAAGCCGCGGCCAGGGTCAACATGCCGTGCGTCACGGAGCGGTGGCTGGGCGGCACCCTCACGAACTTCCGCACCATCATGACCCGGGTCCAGCGCCTCAAGGACCTCTCCCGCATGGAGAGCGACTCCACCTTCGAGAACCTCACCAAGAAGGAGAAGCTCCTCCTCTCCAAGGAAAAGGAGAAGCTGGAGACCATGCTCTCGGGCATCATGGAGATGAGCCGCCTTCCCGCGGCGCTCTTCGTGGTGGACCTGAAGCGGGAGAAGAACTGCATCCGGGAGGCCCGGAAGCTGGGGATCCCCGTGGTGGCCATGGTGGACACCAACTGCGACCCGGACGAGGCCGACTTCCCGATCCCCGCCAACGACGACGCCGTCCGCGCCATCCAGCTCTTCGCCTCGAAGATCGCCGAGTCGGTGGAGGAGGGGAAGGGCATCTACCAGGCTCAGCAGGAAGCCAAGGCCGAGTCCCAGGCCATGGCCGACAAGATCGGCCGTGACACGGGCGAGATCGTGGACGAGGAGGCCGTCCCCGATGCCAAGCGCGGCAAGGCCCACGACAAGAAGGAAACCCCCGATAGGAAGATCCGCCGCGCCCCGTCCCGCAAGGCGGCTCCGCCCCGCCCCGCAGGCGAAGCGAAGGAGTGATCCCCATGGCTATTTCCCCCAAGCTCGTGCAGGAATTGAGAGAGAAGACGGGCGTCGGCATGATGGACTGCAAGCGCGCCCTGGAGGAGTCGGGCGGCAACCTCGAGGAGGCCGTCAAGGTCCTCCGCAAGAAGGGTGTCGCGACGGCCGAGAAGAAGGCCATGCGGGCCGCCTCGGAGGGCCTCGTGTTCGCCCATGTGGCCGGGAACGCCAAGGTGGGCGTGCTCATCGAAGTGAACTGCGAGACGGACTTCGTCGCCAAGACCGACGACTTCCAATCCCTGGTGGCCGGCCTGGCCCGCCAGGTGGAGGAGGGCGCGCCCTCTTCGCCTGAAGCCTTGCTGGAACAGCCGTTCCACGCGGACACGGCGCAGAAGGTGAAGGACGCCATCGTGGCCAAGGTGGCCAAGCTCGGCGAGAACATCCAGGTGCGCCGGTTCGACCGCTACCAGAGTGCGGAAGGGACGGTGGCCGCCTACATCCACCCCGGCAGCAAAATCGGCGTGCTCATGGAGGCCTCCTGCTCGGATGCCGGCATGGCGAAGAGCGAGGAGTACTCCCAGATCGTCAAAGATCTCTGCATGCAGGTGGCCGCGTCGGTGCCGAAGTTCGTAGGGCGCGACCAGGTCACCCCGGAAGTGCTCGCGGGCGAACGCGAGATCTACCGGGCCCAGGTGCTTGCCCAGGGCAAGCCCGCCAACATCGTGGATAAGATCGTCGAGGGCAAGATGAACAAGTTCTACGAGGAGAACTGCCTCGTGGAGCAGCCCTTCATCAAGGACCCCTCGGTCAGCGTCCAGAAGCATCTTGCCTCTCTGGCCGGCGACAAGATACGGGTGAAGCGCTTCGCGCGCTACGTGCTCGGGGAGGGGCTCAAGCCCTCCGGGTGCGACGCCCCCTAACCGGGACAGTCGAAGGGCGGCCGCGGGCCGCCCTTTTGTTTTGCCTGACGTCCCTGTACCCAAATTCCGCGATTGAAATGCGGGTGGCTTCGGCTATGGTTCAGGTTCACGGGGGGAAGACATTGTCTCTTGGACGGGGAGGGCCATTCCCTCCCCGCCCCACGGGCAAAGCCCGCTGGGGCCCCACCCCACCCTTGGGGCTTCCTCCCCCGGATCAAGTCCGGGGTCGGAGGCAACCCAAATCCCTTGGCGGGTGAAGACCGTCTTCCACGGAAACTACCATCCATGAGCCTTTCGGAGCCACTCCCATGTCCAATCGCGGGATTTGGGTGTAAGATGGCGAGGAGGTCGATGACCATGGCGGGAGCCGTCTACAAGCGGATACTCCTGAAAATCTCCGGCGAAGCCCTGATGGGAGCGGTGCCCTACGGCATCAATCCCGATGCCGTCTCCACCGTGGCCTCAGAGATCCAGGAGATCCACGGCATGGGGGTCAGCGTGGCCCTCGTGGTGGGAGGCGGGAACATCTTTCGCGGGATCCAGGCGCAGGAGCAGGGGCTGGATCGCGTGACTGCCGACTCCATGGGGATGCTCGCCACCGTCATCAACGGGCTGGCCCTGCAGGATGCCCTGGAGCAGAGGGGCGTGAGCACGCGTCTCATGACGGCGATCGCCATGCACGCGCTGGCCGAGCCCTACATCCGGCGCCGCGCGATCCGCCACCTCGAGAAGGGCAGGGTCGTGATCTTCGCCGCCGGCACGGGAAGCCCCTACTTCACCACCGACTCCGCCGCCGCGCTGCGGGCCACCGAGATCAAGGCGGAGCTCCTCCTCAAGGCCACCAAGGTGGACGGGGTGTACTCGGCCGATCCCAAGAAGGATCCCTCGGCCCAGCGCTATGAGAGCCTGACCTACCTGAAGGCGCTGGAGATGGGTTTGAAGGTGATGGATGCCACGGCCATCAGCCTCTGCATGGAGAACCGGATCCCGATCAGGGTCTTCGACCTCTTCGAGGAGGGCAACATCCGAAGGATCGTAGAAGGCGCCCCCATCGGCTCCATCGTGCAGTGAGGGAGGGGAGGAGCGGCCGCCGAGCGGCCCGTGGACAGACCAGCGGAGGTGACGCATGCTCAAGGACATCCTCAGAGAAGTGGAAGAGAAGATGAAATCTTCCGTCGAGGCGACCCAGCACGAGTTGTCGTTGCTTCGGACCGGAAAGGCCAATCTGAGCATTCTGGAGCCCGTCAAGGTGGACTACTACGGGTCCAAAACGCCGCTCAACCAAGTGGCCACCCTCTCCGTGCCGGAACCCCGCATGATCATGGTTCAGCCCTGGGAGCCGAAACAGATCCCGGCCATCGAGCGCGCGATTTTGGAGGCCAACATCGGTCTCAACCCATCCAGCGACGGCCGCGTGATCCGCATTCCCATCCCGGCCCTCACCGAAGAACGCAGGAAGGACCTCTGCAAGAGGGCCCGCGAGGTGGGGGAGAAGGGGAAGGTGGCCATCCGCCACATCCGCCACGAGGGGAGGGGGCAGGTGGAAAAGGAGGAGAAGGCCAAGGCCATCTCCGAGGACGACCGCGACCAGTCGTTCGAAAAGATCCAGCACCAGCACGATATGCACATCGAGGAGATCAGCCGGTCCGTCACCCGCAAGGAGGCGGACATCATGGAGGTGTGAGGTGCATCCTCCCAGGCGGCTCGGTGTCGCGGTCCTGGCGGGAGGAATGGGAACCCGCCTGGGAGGCGCGGCGCCCAAGCCGCTGACCCCGATCCTCGGACACCCCATGATCCACTACAGCCTCCGCGTGTTCGAGGCGATCCCCGAGGTCTCCTCCGTCGTCGTGGCCATCGCCGAAACCGTCGGCCCGCTCCTGGACCGGGCCCTCCTGCCTTACCCGCGACGCTGCTACAAGGGGTGGGTTCCGGGAGGCCCGACCCGGCCGGAATCGGCCCTGGCGGCCCTCCGGGCCTTGGAGGAGGACGCGCCCGAGGTGGTCCTGGTCCACGACGCGGCCCGCCCCCTGGTGGCGGAGGAGGACGTGCAGGCCCTGCTGGCGGCGCTCCCGGGCCACGACGGAGCCTTTCTGGGCGCGCCCGCCGTGGACACCCTGTGGCAGGTGGACGGACCGACGGCGCGGGAGGCCGTGGACCGCAGCAGGCTCGTCCGCGCGTACACGCCCCAGGCCTTCCCCTTCGCCACGGTCCTGGAGGCCTACGCCCGTGGGCTCGCGGAGGGGTTCCACGGCACCGACGACGCCTCCTTCGTGCGTCACTTCGGCGGGGACGTGGTGTGGGTGCGGGGCTACTCCTGGAACATCAAGGTGACCTACCCCGAGGACGTGGCTCTGGCGGAATCCATTCTGGAGGGCAAGGGATGCGCGTAGGGCACGGATGGGACCTGCATCGTTTGGTGGCCGGACGGCCCTTCAGGCTCGGGGGACTCACCATTCCCCACAGCCGGGGCTCGCTCGGCCATTCGGATGGGGACGTGCTCCTGCACGCCCTCATGGACGCCCTTCTGGGTGCCGCGGGGTTCGGCGACATCGGGCTCCACTTCCCGGATACGGACGCCCGGTGGAAGGATGCCGACAGCAGCGTCCTGTGCGACCAGGTGCTGGAGAAGGTGAACCGGGCGGGCTTCACCCCGGTGAACGCCGACGTGACCGTGATCGCGCAGGAGCCCAAGCTTTCCCCCTACCGTGACGCCCTCCGGGACAGCGTGGCGCGCCACCTCAACCTCCATCCCAAATGCGTGAACATCAAGGCCAAGACGACGGAGGGACTGGGGGACATCGGCGCCGGTCTGGCCGTGGCCTGCCACGCCGTGGTTCTCCTGGAGGAGATCCCCAAGGAGGGGCCGGGGTTCGGGCCCTGACCTCCCTGCCGCCCCTGCCGGGTTGCGGATCCCCGACTCCCCGCTGCTCAAGCCCCTCCGCGCGCATCATCCGCCGGAGTGGTCGAGGCGCCGGCCTTGTGCATCGGCGCGGCATCGGTCTAGAATGGCTCTGAGCATAGGGGAGGCCATGCTGGAGAGACCCACGCTCATCCTGACCGATGACGATCCAGATGCTTTGCGGCTTCTCTCCAAATTCCTGGAGCACAGGGGCTATCAGCTCCGCCTGGCGCAAAGCGCCAAGGAGACGCTGGAGATCCTCGAGCGTGAGCCGGTTCACCTCGTCCTGACCGATCTCATGATGCCCAACACCAACGGCGTCGAACTCACGAAGGAAATCAAGCGCCGGAATCCCGAGATCGTGGTCATGATCGTCACGGCCTTCGCCTCCATCGAGACGGCGGTGCAGGCCATGAGGGCCGGAGCCTTCGACTACATCAACAAGCCGGTCATTCCCGACGAGCTGAACGTCAAAGTGACCAGGGCGCTGGAGCAGTTCGCCCTTCGGCAGGAGGTGAGCGTCCTTAAGGAGAGGCTCGCCCGCAGCGTCCGCTCGCCGGATCTGATCGGAGAGAGCCCCCAGATGCAGCGCGTCCTCCAGATGGTGGGACTGGTCGCGCGCAGGGACGTGCCGGTCGTCATGTTCGGGGAGAGCGGCACCGGCAAGGAGCTGGTGGCGCGGGCCATCCACAACCTCAGCCCGCGGAGCTCCCGCCCCTTTGTTCCCATCAACTGCGCCGCGGTACCGGAGACCCTGCTCGAGAGCGAGCTCTTCGGATACCAGAAGGGCGCCTTCACGGGGGCGACGAACTCCCGAAAGGGCCTATTCGAGGAGGCCCACGGCGGAACCCTCTTTCTGGACGAGATCGCGGATGCTCCCCTCACCATCCAGATGAAGCTTCTCAGGGCCCTGCAGGACGGCCAGATCCGCCGGCTGGGCAGCAACCAGGCCGCCACCTTCGACGTGCGCATCCTCGTGGCCACGAACCGCAAGCTCGACCAGGAGGTGGCCGGGGGCCGCTTCAGGGAGGACCTCTACTACCGCCTGAGCGTGGTCACCATCCAGATCCCGCCCCTTCGCGAAAGGAAAGAGGACATCCCGCTCCTGATCGACCACTTCATCCGCAGCCATGCACCGACCATCAACCCGTCGGTCAAGAGCGTCTCTCCGGAGGCCCAGCACCGGCTCGTGCAGCACGACTGGCCGGGAAACGTGCGCGAGCTGGAGAACACCATCCGCCGGGCCCTCGTGCTGTGCAGGGCGGATGTGATCACCCCGGAGGACGTCGTCCACCTGGGGCCGGAGGTCTCCCGGCCCAAGCCCGACGGGCCGACGGATCTGTCCACCGCGCACGCGGAATTCCTTCGCTCCTACTTTCTCCAGGCGCTGGAGCGCCGGCGAGGCAACATCCGCCAGGTGGCCACGGACGCGGGGCTGAGCAGGAAGAGCGTGTACGAGCAGCTCAAGAAGCTCGATATCGATCCGAGCCTGTTCAGGGGGCACGCGTGAGACCGGAAGACGAGCGCCTCTTCTTCGAGCACGACCTGGCCACGCCCCTGACCAATCTTCAGGGGGCCCACTACCTTCTCAAGATGGTGGTCGGCAACGATCCCCGGTCGGCCGACGCCATGGAGGTCCTGTCCCACAGCGTCCGGACCCTTGAGCGCATGCTCGGCTGGTACTGGCGCACGCGGGAGCTTCTCGACGGACGGGAGGCTGGGCCCGTGGAGCCCTGGCCGGCCAGCACGCTGGGACGGGGGATTCGGGAGCGGCTCGAGGAGGAGAGGCTCCCCGTGGATCCTCCCGATGAGCGCATGGGGAAGGCCCTCCTGAGCGTGCCCCAGGAACCCCTCATCGTAGGGCTCATCGGTGCGGCGATCACGCTGCTCGCAGCCTCCAAGGCCGTTCCGCGGTGGGAGCTGGAGGAGGTGCCGGGTCTCATCGTGAGCCGCTACAGCCTGGAGGGCGACCCGGATCTCCTGGACGAGGAGAGGCTCTTCCGCAAGGTGTACTGGCCCTCCGCAAGACCCATGGAGGCTTGGCTGGATCCGGGCCTTCCTTACCTGGAGGCGCTGCTCAATCCCTCCGGAGGGAGCCTGGAGCTCTGCTGGCGAAGCGGCCTCTGGCGGCTGGAGTGCTTCGTGCCGGTGAGGCCGTGAAGAGGGTCCTGATCGTAGAGGATGACGCCCACCTGCGGCGGATGTTCCGAGCTCTCCTGGAAAACGAGGGCTTCGAGGTGCGCGAGGCGGAGGACGGGAGCGAAGGGCTCGCCTCGGTCCTGAGAGAAGCTCCCGACTGCATCATCACGGACACCATGATGCCCCGCATGGACGGATTGGCCATGCTTCGCCACCTCGCGGCCGCCCGCCCGCTCATTCCGGCGATCATGGTCTCGGCGGCCTTCAACCTACCGGAAGACCGGCAGCTGAAGGAGCTGGGAGTGGTGAAGGTGTTCGGAAAGCCCTTCCCCTTCGACCGGCTCGTGGAGGCCGTGCGCCTGGCGGTTCGAGGGTCGTGAGGCGGGGCTCCTCAGAGAAGGTCCCGCAGGCTGATCCGGATCTGGGGTAAGAGCCGGTAGAACAGATCGAGAGGGAAGCCCACGACGTTGTGGAAGGAGCCCTCGATGCGCCGGAGAAAGACCGCGCCGATCCCCTGGGCCGCATAGGCCCCCGCCTTGTCCATGGGCTCCCCGGTCCCCACGTACCAGGCTATTTCCGCGTCCGACAACCGATGAAAGGTCACTCCGGTGCTGCTGACCCCCTCAGCCTTTTCGCCGCCGCGCAGCAGGCACATGGCCGTGAGGACCGTGTGGGTCCGGCCGGAGAGCCTCCGAAGCATTCCGGCCGCCTCCGCCGCGTCGCCGGGCTGCCCCATGGCGCTCCCGTCCAGGACGACGAGCGTGTCGGCGCCGATGACCAGGTCCGCCCCCGGTTCCAGGGAGGCCACGTGCTCCGCCTTGCGGCGGGCGAGGCGGATCACCTGCGCCTCGGCACCCTCTCCCGGCATGGGCTCCTCGGAAATGCCGGAGGGCACGGCCCGGTGGGGCACGCCGAGCAGGTCCAGAAGGTCAGTCCGGCGAGGGCTTCGGGAGGCGAGAACCACGTCCATCACCATGCCGGCGCCCCCGGCGGCCCGTCGGCTCCCGGCCCCCGCCCGATTGTCCGTGGGCGCTCGCCTGGGAAGGCCGTGGGGGAAGCGTTTGAGGGTTCGGTCACGGGGAGGCTCACTTCCAGAATTTCACGACGAGGTAGATGGCCAGCAGCAATCCCACCAGCGTCAGGGGATTCACCGAGAGGGTGATGCCGAAGATGACCTGCAGGACCGAGAGATCCAGATGGAGCGGCTCCTTCAGGCCGATGGAGACGCCCTTGAAGAAGAGGTCGTGCGCCGCTCCCCCCGGAAGCAGCATGCCCACGACCTGGCCCAGAAGGGTTCCGATGACCGCGCCCACGAGAAGGATCATCAGGGCGCCGAACCAGCCCAGCTTCACTGAATGAGTCCCTTGGGGACCGGCATGGGCGGTTCCACCGGGATGGGGCCGAAGGCCTTCTCGTACCGCTCCAGATTCTCCGCCAGCGTCCTGACGATCTGCTTGAGGGCGATGGGATTGGTCATGAGCCGGGAGAGGACCTTCACCTCAGGCTTGCCCGGGATCATGCGGCCGAAATCCATGACGAACTCCGCCTGGTTGTGAAAGACCGAGAGGAAGTTCACGTAGGTACCCTCGGCGACCTTCTCGTCCACCTGGATCTTGAGCTCAAATCCCTGGGGTTTGTCCGCCTTCTTGTCACTCATCGGGTTTCTCCTCAAAGCCCGATGTTACGGCCGCTCCCGCCGAGGAGTCAACGGCCGGGCCCGCTCGCGTCCTCAGGACTTCGGGCAGGGCCGATGCGCGGTGGGAGAGCACGGCGCAGTCCAATCCGCCATCCCGGAGCGCCAGGGATACTCGGGTTCCCGGGGGGGCCTGCGCGCTGCTCGTGAGGGACCGGCCACCCTGCACGAAGGCGGCGGCGTAGCCGCGGCCGAGCGTGTTGAGGGGGCTCAGGGAATTCATCGTGCGCGTCAGCCCGCCGAACCGCTCCCGCCGCCGTTCCAGCCCCCCCGCCACGGCGGTCCGCATCCTTCGCCGCGCCTCCTCGTGCGCGGTGCCGAAGGCCGCCAGCGTCCGCCGGATGGTCTCGGGCGACAGCGTCCGCCGGCAGAGCTCCAGTCTGTGCGCATCCTGGGCCAGCCGGATCGAGACCGCCCGCGCCGCCCCATCCACCGCCCTGTCACTCCGTTCCTGCGCCCGCTCCAGGGCCTTCACGAGGGAGCCTCGGAGACGGTCGGGCCGGCTGGCGACGAGTGTCTGCCTGAAGGCGGTCAGGCGGGCAAGGGAGAGATCGAAGAGTCTTCGCTCGGCCGCCCCCGCGCGCTGGAGGACCGAGTCCCTCATCGAGGTCAGCAGCTCGGCCGCAACGGACGGCGTCGGCGCCCGGAGGTC
>JAJYCJ010000172.1 GCA_021778515.1 Acidobacteriota bacterium | reverse complement strand
GCTTTACCGGGCCAGGAAGGGGAGGGGGGCCGCCCCCAGCCACCGCGCGCAGGGTGTCCCTGAGCATCCGCACGCCCTTGAGGAGCGCGCTGAAGGTGAACCACTCCTCGCCGTGGGCGTAGGAGCCCCGCGCCACGCCTTTGGCGTCGGCGCAAGCGTCGGACCACTCCTCCGCCAAGGGGTGCAGGTCCTTGAGCATCCGGTCCAGGAGCTCCGCCTTCTGCGCGACCGGCAGACGGACCCACCGCTCGCGCGAGCTTTCCAGTTCGGCGAGGGCCTTGTCCATCGCCTGCAGGGAGACGGATCGAGCGGCAGGCTGGGTATTCTGATCGCCCATGTGCGCCTCCTATCGGGAGAAGAAGAATCCCCCACTGCGTTCTGGGGCAAGGTTAGCCCCTCCCGCGGCGGGTTGGCAAGCGGAACGCGGGGTTTGCCCGAGCGGGGGGAGCACCGCAATCCCCCATGAGGGTTCGATCCCCGAGTAGAGGGGGCGCCCCGCCGCGACCAGGGTGATCGTGTGACCAGAACGGGCGCCCCGCCGGCGCAAGGAGATTCCGTCATTCAGGGGGAGGGGTTGGAAAAGACCCGGCCACTCAGGGGCGCGTCAGGCCTGGAGGCGGCTCCGGCCGTCCAGGATGTGCTCGGCCAGCCATTCCTCGACCCGGTCGAAAACGCGCTGGCGCTCGGGCTCGTTGAACATCTCGTGGTAGAAGCCGTCCCACCAGACGAACTGGAGGTGCTGCGGGGGGGCGGCCTCGGCCCAGCGCCGCGTGGCCTCGGGGTCCACGAGGCGGTCGGCGCCCGACTGCATGAGGAGCATGGGGGTCCTCAGCGCCGGCGCCTGAGCGCGCGCCTGAGCGGCGGCACCCATGGTGGCGGTGAACCACCGCGCCGACACCTTGCTGGATACGAGGGGATCGGCCACGTAGGCGTCCACGACCGCCTGATCGCGGGAGAGGGCGCTGGAGTCGAGGCCGCTGGGAATCAGGAGCCCCGGCGCGACCTTGGAGAGGAGGCCGGCGGCCATCCGGGTCGCGCGGGAGGGCACGGCGCTCGGGTGGGGAGCGAGGAGGGGCGATGAGACCACGGCGCCCGCCACGTCGCCGGGCTTCGCCAGGACGGCGCGGATTGTGATGAGGCCGCCCATGGAGTGGCCCACCAGAAAGCAGGGGAGGGCCCGGTGCCGGGCGCGGACCAGAAACAGGGCGGCATGCAGGTCCGTGAGGTAGTCGTCGAAGCTCTTGATGTGGACCCGCCTGCCCTGGCTGGAACCGTGGCCGCGCAGGTCGAACCCGTAGCAGGCGAAGCCCCGCTCCGCGAAATTGCCCGCCGTCCTCTGGTAGCGCCCCGAATGCTCGGCCAGCCCGTGGACGAAGAGCAGCGCCGCGCGCGGCGCTTCGGGTACCCACCCCCGCCATGCCAGCGCTGGCGCGTCAGCCGTCTGCAGATTGCCCGACAGAGTCTGAATCCGGGTCATGACGGTCTCCTCACCTCCGGCGGGGTTCATGCCCGACGGCGGCTCAAGGCGGCCGCGATTGCGGCCCCGAGAGCGACCCCTACGGCGAGGCCGTGCACGGCCTCGCCCGCTCCCGCGCCGATGGCCATCCATATCCCCGGCCTCTGCCCCTGGAACCCCGTTCTTCTATCCCTTCCCATGGCTCCATAGCCCTTCTCAATCGCTCAATCGCTCAATCGCTCAATCGCCCAATCGCCCCCTCTCCCCTCACCGCGTCCTGGCCTGCCGCACGGCGCGCATCCAACCTTCGTAGAGTGAGGCGCGGGTGGCGGGCTCCATAGCGGGATGGAAGGTCCTCTCGCTTCTTCGCGCCTGGGCCAGATCGCCGGGGCCCTCCCAGAACCCCACGGCGAGGCCGGCGAGAAAGGCCGCACCGGCCGCCGTCGTCTCCACAAGCGCGGGGCGTTCCACGGGCACCCCGAGGATGTCGGCCTGGAACTGCATGAGCAGATCGTTGGCCGCCGCCCCGCCGTCCACCCTCAGCTCCCGGATGGGGATTCCCGAGTCCGCATTCATCACCTCTACCACGTCCCGCGTCTGGTAGGCCATGCTCTCCAGCGTGGCGCGGATGACGTGGGCCCGGCTGGTCCCGCGCGTGAGGCCCACCAGGGCCCCGCGGGCCTCCATGTCCCAGTAGGGCGCGCCGAGGCCCGTGAAGGCGGGGACCATGTAGAGCCCGCCCGCGTCGGGCACGGTGCGCGCCAGCGCCTCCGTCTCCGCGGCGCTGGCGATGATGCCCAGCCCGTCCCTCAGCCACTGGATGGCGGCGCCCGCCGTGAAGACCGAGCCCTCCAGCGCGTAGGCGGGCTCACCCGCGGCTCCGCAGCAGAGGGTGGTGAGGAGACCGCCGGGACTGATGGGGTGGTGGTTACCCATGTTCATCAGAAGGAAGCAGCCCGTCCCGTAGGTGTTCTTGGCCTGACCGGGTTCCCAGCAGTGCTGGCCGTAGAGGGCGGCCTGCTGGTCACCCGCCACGCCGGAGATAGGGACTCCGCCCGGCAGACCGTCCGAGGGCGCCGTCTCACCGAACAGGCCCGAGGAGGGCCTCACCTCCGGAAGCATGGCCGAGGGCACGCCCATGAGGTCGCAGAGACCGGCGTCCCAGCGGCGGGCGTGAATGTCGTACAGAAGGGTGCGCGAGGCATTCGTGGGATCGGTGGCGTGGACCCGGCCGCCGGTGAGCTTCCAGATCAGCCAGGAGTCCACGGTTCCGAAGAGGAGCTCGCCCTCCCGCGCCGGCGCCTCGAGATCGGGCCTGGCCTCCAGGATCCAGCGGATCTTGGTTCCGGAGAAGTAGGCGTCGAGCAGGAGGCCGGTCTTTCGGCGCACCTCGGGCTCGTGGCCCTCCGCGCGCAGGCGGTCGCAGACGGGGGCGTTCTGGCGGCTCTGCCAGACCACGGCGGGGTGGACGGGCTGGCCCGAGCGGCGGTCCCACAGGACGGTGGTCTCGCGCTGGTTGGTGATGCCGATGGCCTTCAGCTCGGGCGGGGCCAGCCCGGCGGCCCGCAGGGCCTGCACCATC
>JAJYCJ010000171.1 GCA_021778515.1 Acidobacteriota bacterium | reverse complement strand
CCAAGAGACAATGTCTCCCCCCCGTGAACCTGAACCATAGCCGAAGCCACCCGCATTTCAATCGCGGAATTTGGGGGGAAGAATCTCAACCGCGGACCCCCATGAAGTGCCCCTGAGATTCTTCCAGGGGAGCCCTTCGCAACAGCGGCGTCAGAATGACGGCCTCGGAAGGGGGAGTGTCCAGGCGACGACCGAGAGAACCGGCCGGCGTCTCGGCTAGTGGCCCCCCACGCCTCCTTAGCGGCTCAGCGGTGAAGCCTCGTCTTCTCCCGGTCTCCCTTGGTGTCTTGGTGTCTTGGTGTCTTGGGGGTGAATCCTATTTCTTCTCGCTGTTTCCCTGTTTCACTGATGCGCTGTCTCCATCTCCACCTTCCGGCACGAACTTGAGGGCGGCGGAGTTGATGCAGTAGCGCAGGCCCGTGGGTGGCGGCCCGTCCTCGAAGACGTGGCCCAGGTGGGCGCCGCAGCGGGCGCAGAGGATCTCGTCTCTGACCATGAAGAAGGAGCGGTCCACCTGGCTGTCCACGGCGCCGGGAGAGACGGGCTTGAAGAAGCTCGGCCAGCCGCAGACGGAGTCGAACTTGGCGTCGCTGCGAAAGAGGGGCGCCCCGCAGCAGACGCAGCAGTAGGTCCCGGCCTCGCGGCTGTTCCAGTAGGCGCCCGTGAAGGGGCGCTCGGTCCCCTTCTGGCGCGTCACCTCGTACTGGAGCGGCGTGAGCTGCCGCTTCCACTCCTCGTCGCTCTTCTGGATCGGAAAGGTCATGGGACGTGCCTCCCGGACTCCGCGGCTGACGGCGGACGAAGGTCTCTCATCGACGGCGAGGCCCAGGTGTTGCAAGGCGGACCACGCCCCCCAGGTCGCCGCCGCCGCCAGAAGCCCCGACACCAGCCACCGCCCTCGGTTCATCCTCACTCCTCGGATTAACGAACAGCGGGTGGGTGCGTTTGATTGCCTCCGGGGGGGGAATCGAGATGAGGTGATGAGGTGACGAGGAGGAGAGACGACGGACCGGTTCGCCCGGCATTTTGCCTCGCGGCTCTCTGCCTAGCGCTCAATCTCTCAATCGCTCAATCGCTCAATCGCGTCTCGCGCCCTTTCCCCGTCATCCTGAGGGCTCCTTGCAACGGGCTCCTCCCGAAGGATCTCAGGCGAGGTTTGGGCACCTTCCGCCCTTGAGATCCTTCAGGGGAGAAGCTCTCGAAGAGCGCTTCAGGATGACGTGCCCACCGTGCGGGCGTGCTCGCCGGCGCGGCGAGGACGGGGGACTCCGCAACTCGGACAGAATGCCCTCGCCTCTCGCGCCTCGCCCCCCTCGCCTGTCCGCACGTTGGAGCGCTCCCACCTCCGTGCTCTCCGTGTGCTCCGTGGTGAGTCTTTTCCTCTCCACATTCCGCCTCAAAACGCGTACCCGATGAAGAAGTACAGCAGATAGGCGGAGGGGTCGCGGGGATCCTTCTTCAGCTTCCAGGCCAGGTCCGCGCCGAGCGGCCCCACGGGGGTCTTGTAGCGGATGCCGAAGCCCGTGCCGGAGTAAAGGGTGGCCCCTTTGAAGTCGAGGGGCTTCTTGAGGGCGTTGCCCGCGTCGAGGAAGACGAGGCCGGTCAGCTCGCCCGGCAGGGGGAAGCGCAGCTCCGCCGAGGCCAGGGCCAGGCCGCTGCCGCCCAGGAGCGCGCCGTCCTTCGAGAGGGGGCCGAGGCTGTCGTACTTGTAGCCCCGGAGGCTGTTGGCCCCGCCCGCGTAGAAGCGCCGCGTGATGGGGATCTGAGAGGGCTTCTGGCTGGTGAGGATGGCCCCCAGCTCCATGCGCAGCGCCAGCACCCAGCGGTGGCTCAGCGGGAAGTAGGAGTGGACGGCCAGGTCGGTTTTGGTGAAGTTGCCGCCGGTGGAGAGCACGTGGGTCGGCTCGGCGGAGAGCGTGGCGAGGAGCCCGCGGCTCGGGCTGATGGGATCGTCCGTGCTCCGGTAGGTGACCGACGCGGCCACGGAGCCCATGGTGGCCACGTCCCGCGCCCCGGCGGAGAGCGCCTGGTCGAGCGCCAGGTCGGGGGTCACCTGCAGGACCCGTTCGCCCACCAGGTAGAGCGCGCCGGTCCAGCGGTCGGAGAAAGTGTGGTCCAACCCCACCCTGGCCCTGGCGGAGCGGTAGTTGAAGGAGTTCTCCACCCGACGGCCGTAAGTCAGGTCGGCGTTGAACCAGTTGTCGGAGGTCCAGAAGTAGGGCCTGCGGAACCAGAGGGAGCCCTCGGTGACGAGGTCGGAGGTGCGGAAGGCCGTCCCGATGTCCACCACGCGGTCGTCCACGCGGAGGGTTTCCCAGCTCAGTGAGCCCCGGGGCCCCTCCTCCGTGCCGTAGCCCAGGCTGCCCTGGAGGCGCCGGTGGCGCCCCTCCTTCACCCGGACCACCACGGGGACCATGCCGGGCGGCCCGCCCCTCTTCTTGAGGTGGATGTTCACGAGGTCGAAGAGCCCGAGACGGTAGAGGTTCTCGATGCTCTTCTCCACCTTCCGCTGGTCGAAGGGCTCGCTGGTGCGGAAGGCGAGGGCCCGCCTGAGGATGAGCGGCTCCGTGTGGATGACCCCCTCCAGGGTGACGGGGCCGAAGCGCATGGCCTCGCCGGGCGTGATGGTGTAGGAGACGGCGACCTGGTGGGCGGCCACGTCCGCCACGGCCTCGGGGGAGACCTGGGCGAAGGGGAAGCCCCGGTCCTGCCACGCGCGCTCCAGCACCTGCGCGGCGTCGCCGTAGCTCTGGGCCGAAAAGACCTGTCCCGGCTGTACAGGGAGCCTTCTCTGCAAGACCAAGAGGGGGACGGGGGCGGGCGCGCCCGCCGGGGCGAGCCGGAGATCCACGGTGGACACGCGCCCCGGAGGCCCCTCCCGGATGAGGATGAGGGCCTTCCCTTCGCCCTCCGCCTCGAGCTCGGCGCGGGCTTCGAAGTAGCCGCCGCGCTGGTAGAAGAGGAGCAGCTCCTGGATCCGCGACTCCAGCTCCGCGCGGCTTGTGGAGGCGTGCCCCTTGAAGAGCCGCAGGCGCGAGGGCCGGGAGAGGCCCG